>CACECO010000010.1 GCA_902558075.1 uncultured Litorivicinus sp.
GCAGGAAATGGTAGGTATTTATGATCGAGCGCCAATATGTTGGTCACTTATCGAACATATCCGAAAAGCGGAGGGGCAGACAGCTTTTATAATTTCCGCTGCACCAGAGGTCGAGGTTCGGAATTGGATCACAAAGCTTGATCTAGAGCATTTATTTAGCTCTGTTTATGGCTTCCCTTCCAGTAAGAGTGAATCACTACGTGAAACGGTAAAAGATTACCAAGAACATGGCGTTTCTATAATATATATGGGTGATACTCACTATGATTTCGAGCTATCTGAGGTTAATAATATCGATTTCATGTGGAGTGCTTATGGTTAGGAACAGGAATTATGTCTTGTCGTCCTGTTGTATAATAATGTTATAAAATCGAATTCATAAATTCTTGCCTATTTATAAATTATCCTGGGCCTCTCTTTGGCCATAGCAATATAAATATAATTTTGATAAATGTTATTTGGGACGTAAGAGATATAAAATAATGTTCCTAAATGAGCCAGAGCTTTTTGTTTTTTTTCCTACCTTGAGATTATATACGTCATAGCATGACATAATTAAGACTAGGATTAAGCAAATAATCGTACAAAAACGGTATACTTTTTTATTTTATTTCCCGTTATATGTCAGTAATTTTAATCATAGTTTAAGTTAATTCCGTTAAATAATTATTTGCTAGCGAGATCAAGAAGAGTGTATCTTTAGCCGTATTGGAAGATATACGGCGTGTTTTTTGGTGTTAGACGAAGTTGTCTTTGGGATCGCAATTTTCTCGCTCGTATTCACTGCGATAGGTTTTCTTACGCCTGTAGCGTTGCGTTTTGGCCTTGTCGACCATCCTGGCGGTCGTAAACATCATAAGGGCGCAGTACCCTTAGTCGGAGGGATTGCCATTTATCTTTCCTTATTAGTGCTTCTTATAACTATTGGATTCCCAGAGAAAATTTTGTGGCTGGCAGTATCGTCATCTCTCATTGTATTGACTGGATTGATCGATGATGCTCGCGGTTTGGGGGTGAAATCGAGAGTAATATTACAAGTCCTAGCCACCATTTCAATGATTTATTTTGGCGAACTATGGATTAAAAATATTGGTATTTATTCATGGTCCGAGTCAGATTTTTTTGGTGTTACATTAATGTTTACTGTGATAGCAGTAATTGGTCTTACGAATGCAATTAATCTATCTGATGGAATCGATGGATTAGCCGCTACAATTGTCATAGTCACTATTGCGCTGTTAGTTATGACAGCGAACGCGTACGGAGAAGCTTTACCTAATCAACGGTTTGTAATCGGGTTTGGTGTCGCAATTTTTGCGTTTTTAATTATTAATCTAGGTATAAGTCCGCTTCAGAAAGTTTTTCTGGGTGACGCGGGTTCGCTACTGCTGGGCTATATAGTTTCATGGATTTTAATTTATTATTCCCAGTCCCCTATCAATGCCATTCTTCCTGTTGCCGCTTTATGGTGTGTCGGCATCCTCGTTTTTGATACTATTTCAGTTATTGCAATAAGAGTTATCCAGGGAAGAACTCCGTTTTCCCCTGATAGGATACATTTACATCATCGTTTAATCGATAAAAGTTGGTCACAAAAATCAACTTTGGTCGTTATTTTCGTCATTACTAGCCTAACAAATGGAGTAGGTATAATAGTCACCTATGAGGTTGGTCAGCTCGCAGGTTTTATCTTATTTTTTTTATGTCTGGCTTTATATATAACAAGATCATATATTACTCTGGTGAGGCGAGGATGTGTGAACTAGATTATTAAAAATATTTTTAAAAAATTTAAAATATGCGCTCTTGCGCCTAAAATTTTGAAGAGTAAAAAAATTATGGTTGTTGAGAGTAGTCTGTTTTTGAATTATCTTTTTAATGGGTTATACACTGATAAGTGCAATTCCGAGGAGGAGAAAGTCAAGAATCTTTTTGGTTATTCTGGTCATGATGATGACTTAGGGGATCGTGACAATCAGTACTTTACAGTTGATCCCGATCTAGCAACAGCTTTTCCACCTGATTTAGGTGATTTGGTTCGACTACATTATCTTGTTGTCTCAAGACGAGTTACCACCATCCTAGAGTTCGGTATCGGGAAAAGCACCATAGTTTTCAATGATGCGTTAAAAGTTAATCGAAATGAGCATAAAGATTTTATTGCTGATAAATTGCGGAGAAGTGATCCCTATAAATGTTACTCAGTAGATAACTATCGTGAGTGGATCGATGAGGTTCAGAAGAAACATGATCTGGAATGTGTCGAATATTGTTTTTCGGAACTAGAAATGGGCACATTTGAAGCTTGAGTATGCACGTTTTATTCAAATATACCTAATGTCTGTCCGGACTTTATCTACATAGACGGGCCGGATCAGTTTTCGCCGGTTGGTGATATCAGAGGAGTTAGCACTAAGCACCCGGATAGGTTGCCTATGGCGGCAGACGTTCTTTCGATCGAACATTTTCTTTTGCCCGGCACGTTGATAGTGGTGGATGGTCGTACTGCCAACGCAAGATTTCTCAGAGCCAATTTTCAGCGTGATTGGTTGTATTATTATTCAGAAGATTTTGATCAACATTTTTTTGAGTTATGCGAACGCCCTTTAGGCATCTCCAATAAGCGGCAGATTGAATTTTGTCTTGGAGATTCCTTTTTTGAAAGACTCGCGCTCTTTGAATCGTGAAGAGCTGAGTTGTTTGGGATTAGGACTTTGGTATCGTGATCCGGTTGCTATCGCGATAAAATATGGATTCATGTATGACCAATTCTATGTGAAGCGTGTTGTGCAACTGAGTGGTCACCTGCGACCGTAGCAATCCTCAAACCGAACGATATCATCTTCGCCTAGGTAGGACCCAGATTGGACTTCAATGAGTTTAAGAGGCAGTTTTTTGGGGTTAGTTAGGCGATGTTTCGAGCCAATGGGAATATACACTGATTGATCTTCGGATAATATCTGGATCGTATCATCCAATTGAACCTCAGCTGTTCCGGAAACAACAACCCAATGCTCGGCCCGATAGCGATGCATCTGCAACGACAGACTTGCGCCGGGGTTAACTACGATTTGTTTCACTTGGAATCGGTCGCTTAGAACGAGTGTTTCGTAGGAACCCCAAGGCCGGTAGATCTTTAAATGCTCATCAGCCTCTCTACGCCTCTTTGACTTCAATTTCTGGACGATCTCTTTTACATTTTGCGTTTGTTTAGCATTGGCGACCAATACGGCATCATGCGTCTCAATAACGACAAGGTTCTCTAAACCTAATCCAGTCACTAGTCGAGATTCTGCGCGAATCAATGTGTTTTTGCTATCTATGAGTAAACCATCACCCTGAATGGCATTACCGGATTGGTCTTGCGTTGCCAGAGACGCTACAGCTTCCCAGGCGCCAACATCCGACCAATCACCTTCGTATGGGATCACGTGAAGGTTTTCGAAACGTTCCATGACTGCGCAGTCGATGGAAACAGACGGTGACGTCTCGAATGCGTCGCAATCCATGCGTTTGAAGTCAAGATCACTTGAAGCGTTAAGATATGCTTTGTAACAAGCTGCGTAGATAGCTGGCTCAAATTTTTCCAAAGTTTCTAGATAAGTTTGAGCATCAAGCACAAACATACCACTATTCCAGAGATAATTAGGCGAGTTGAAAAATTTGCTTGCGGTTTCTAAATCTGGTTTTTCTTTAAATGCAGATACTAAAAATTCATTCCCCATTGGTTCGCCGCATTCAATATATCCATAACCCGTTTCAGGGTGTGTGGGCTTGATGCCGAACAACACAAATGGAGCAGTCGATTGAAATGCTTGGGCAATCACTTTTCCAAATGAACCGACATCTGTAATGTGGTGGTCAGCTGTCTGGATGAGGAGTTTTGGTGAATTATGAAGCGAAAGCGCTTCCAATGCTGCCAGCGCAATCGCAGGCGCAGTGTTATGTCCTGATGGCTCTAGGAGTATGGAGTCTACAGCGACGCCTGTTTCCTCTGCTTGCTGAGCCACCAAGAATCGATATTTTTCACCTGTTACGATAATCCATGGGCGTGCATCCGGTATAACTCGCGAGCGTTTAAGAGATGATTGTAAAAATGAATCACCTGAGTGAGTGAGATCGACAAACTGCTTAGGGTAGCTTGTCCTCGATGTTGGCCACAAGCGAGTACCGGAACCGCCTGCGAGTAAAACAGGGACTAGAGTCTTCATCAATGTGGTCTCATTTTGGTAGAATAACCGTTAATAAAGTGACATTTTTGGCAATTATACACTGGAAATAGGGATTGCTTGCGTCGATACCGTGTGCCGCTTCAAATATTTAGCTGATAAGGTATGGCCAAACTCAAACCCTCTAAAAGAAAACTAAATTCGAACTTATGAATATTTTTTAGGTGTGATAGATGTCGTAATATGCAAATACTGATATGAAGTTAGAATTTGTAATCTTCCGGATTCAAACATTCAGAAACATCTTTCTCTTCATCAGGGAACCATCCCAAGTTTAAGATCTGGACAAATGCGATAACTTAACCATGCAATCGGATGCGTTAGTTCACCATTCGATGTTTTCTCGTGTAGAGTGCTTCGTGCTGTCGACCAAGTGGCAGTCAACACAAAGACCACTGTGGAGAAAGCCCTCGTTTCAGCATCAGGTCTGTATTCCTCTTCAACCGCTTGGTTTGAAAGAATTGCAGGAACTAGCAAAACCCGCATGGGAGATCTCACTGCTTTGGTTTTTGTAAGACCAATCTTACGATATGTCCTAGTACTGAGTGTCTAGTACTCTCGTCGAGATAACATTGACCATCAAATGCTTCCAATATCTGTAGCGTTTGAAAGTCATCAGGTAACGCATCCAAATCATAAAGCAGTTTAATGGATTTGGGACCACTTGATTGATACTTTAATTGTGAGTGATGGAATGCTTATAAAATGAATAGTCCACTAGACTTGAGGGCGACTTTAGCGCGTTTATGCACCCGCCTTCTAATGGCATCAGATAGGCTACAATAGGTTGAAACGATAAGATCTTGGCTTTCTGGGTCGATCTCGTAGTCTTCGAGATTTGCTCACACTGTTTGTATCGCGCCTCCATGTTTTTTCGCCAACTTGCATGCCTTATTTAAACCAACTTCCGACAAGTCGACAGATGTCACTTGAATACCAAGCGCTGCTAAAAAACACCGTTTCGTCCCTCGCTATCTTCGAGCGCAAGTGTTTCACTTTATAATGGTATGCGATGCTGATTCGTTATTAACCACTGGCAAGGTTGATCGCCAAAAATATATTAAGGTGTTTGATAACGTTCATCCCACGTAGTCAGGCCCCGAGTATTAAAAATTTAACGGGCAATTGTGTTCCATCGATTTGCATCCAGACACCGAATTGCCACACTGAATCTGGTATCTTTGCGACGTTTACGTGACAAGTTTATGACATAGGAGGCTTGATGATTCATAAATGCCTATTCCCAGTGGCCGGTTACGGTACACGATTCTTGCCTGCGACCAAGTCGTCCCCCAAAGAAATGTTACCTGTGGTGAATAAACCGTTGATCGAGTACGCGATACAAGAAGCCGTCCATGCAGGACTGACCCGGATTGGTTTTGTGACTGGGCGCGGTAAGCGCGCGATTGAAGATCATTTCGATAAGAACTACGAGCTGGAGGATCAAATTCGGGGCACGGGTAAAGAAGATCTCATTCAACCGACCCGTGATCTGATTGAAGCTTGTGAGTTTTCATACACCCGTCAAAAAGAGATGAAAGGACTTGGTCATGCGATTCTGACGGGTGAAACATTAATTGGTGATGAACCCTTTGCTGTTGTCTTGGCGGATGATTTATGCATAGCCGATGGTGATGGTGTTCTAATGCAGATGGTCAAGCTGTTTCGTCAATTTCGTTGCTCGATTGTCGCCGTCGAAGAAGTGCCTGATGACTTTATTCATCAATACGGTGTGGTTGCGGGTGAGCCTTTGAAGGATGGTGTGTACCGCATTAACGATATGATCGAAAAGCCATCTAAAGAGGAAGCCCCGTCGAACCTTGGTATCATTGGTCGCTACATTCTGACGCCCGATATTTTCGATGTCTTACGTGATACAGCGCCTGGTAAAAACGGCGAGCTGCAGATTACAGATGCCCTAAAACAACAGGCCCAAGCAGGTTGTGTTATTGCATATCGATTTAAAGGCCGCCGGTTCGACTGTGGTTCGATCGATGGCTTTGTTGATGCCACCAATCATTGTTTCGAAAAATTTTACAAGAATGGACTTTAAGTATTTATGAAGTTAGCAGTTGTTGGTACAGGGTATGTCGGTTTGGTGACTGGTGCCTGTTTTGCTGAGATGGGCAACCACGTGGTTTGCGTGGATGTAGATCAAGATAAGCTTGCACGTCTCAACCGTGGCGAAATAACGATTTATGAGCCTGGTCTTGAGCAAATTGTTGAGCGGAATTTCAAACGTGGATCGCTTGAATTCACCGATAATTTGAAAGCGGCCCTAGATGGTGCGCAGGTCGCAATGATTGCTGTTGGTACACCGCCTGGCGAAGATGGGTCTGCTGATCTCCGTTATGTTCTCGAGGTCGCTCGTGGTTTGGGCGAGCACATGATCGATTATTTGGTGATTGCCGATAAGTCTACTGTTCCTGTCGGGACTGCTGAAAAAGTGGAAGCGGAAGTCATCAAAGCACTTGGCTCTCGTGGCGCTGATATTCCATTTGATGTGGTCAGTAATCCTGAGTTTCTGAAAGAAGGCGTAGCAGTCGAAGATTTCATGCGACCAGATCGTGTCATTGTCGGTACGGAGTCAGCGCGTGCGCGTGATGTTTTGAACGAACTGTATGAGCCTTTCAGTCGGACCCGTGACAAGCTGATGTTTATGGGTGTGCGAGATGCTGAAATGACCAAATATGCGGCGAACGCAATGCTTGCAACGAAGATTTCGTTCATGAATGAAATGGCCAATTTATGTGAGCGCTTAGGCGCAGATGTTGAGAATGTGCGGAAGGGCATCGGTTCAGATCCACGCATCGGGTTTAGTTTTATCTTCCCAGGTTGTGGCTACGGTGGTTCGTGTTTTCCAAAAGATGTAAATGCTCTTGTTGGTATGGCTAAAGATGTCGGATTTTCTCCGATTCTGATGCAGGCGGTGGAAGATCGAAACCAGATGCAAAAGCATCGATTGGTTGAGAGGATCGTTGAATCCTATGGTGATGACTTGAGTGGTTTGATCTTTGGTATGTGGGGCCTGGCATTTAAACCTGGTACCGATGATGTCCGTGAGGCAGCGAGTTTAGTGATGATTCTTGAGTTGGTTGAGCGTGGAGCGGTCGTGAAAGCATACGATCCAGTTGCGATGGAGACGATGACTCACGAAATTGATTCATCCTGGATCGGAAGTAAATTCATTCTCTGTGATCACCAATACGATGCTATCAAAGATGCAAACGCGCTCATTCTCGCGACGGAATGGAATCTCTTCAGACAGCCTGATTTTAAGGTCATGGAATGTGTTATGAAGAACAAAGCCATCTTTGATGGTCGTAACCAGTATGATCCAAAGCGTCTGAGGGAACAGGGCTGGAAGTATGTCGGTATTGGTCGGTGAAGCAACTGCCGATTGTTTGGGATGCAGGGTATAGCCCTGTCTTTCCCGATTCGCATCGTTTCCCGATGGCGAAATTTCGTCTGCTCAAAGAGTGGGTTGATCATCACGTCCCTGCAACAGAACTCGTTATTCCCACACCTTGTCCGATCGATATCCTCGAAGAAACACATGACCCGAATTATGTGTCTGATTTCCAATTTGGATTTCTTGACGCGAAAGTGATTCGCGAGATAGGGCTCCCATGGAGTCAAGGTCTCCGAGATCGAACGAACTTAGCGCTTGGTGGCACCATAAAGACCTGTGAGCTCGCTAAAACCTATGGCTTGGCGAGTCATCTCGCCGGTGGTACACATCACGCCCATTATGATCGGGGATCGGGTTTTTGTATTTTTAATGATCTCGCGGTGTCAGCGCGCTACTTAGTGACTGAAGGGCTGGCTTCGCGGGTATTAATTTTTGACTGTGATGTGCATCAGGGCGACGGAACCGCTTCGATTTTGGCGCATGATTCGCAAACGTTTACTTGTTCAATTCACGCAGAAAAGAACTTTCCGGTTCGGAAAGTCGAGAGTGACTTGGATGTGAATTGTCCCGATGGGATGACAGATGATGCCTATATATCTCTGGTCTTTGAGACACTTGAGTCGGTTATCACGAGCTGGCATCCTGATTTTGTGATTTATGATGCCGGAAGTGATGTTCATATCGATGATGCTCTGGGACGGCTCTCGATAACTACAGATGGTTTGTATCGGCGTGATTATGGGGTAATTTCGAGGATATGCAACGCGGGACTTCCTTGCGCAACCGTCATTGGCGGCGGCTACGACAAAGACCGAGCGCGTGTTGCCGCCCGTCATGGTGTAGTGATTTCTGCGGCGGCTCGTATTTTCGCGGAGAATAATCCCTCCATCTGCTAGTAAAAATTTAAGGCAGGGGCTTGCCTTTCCTGTCTTGGCTGGCATAATGCGCGCCTGTTTCATTACATCCTGTCTAGGTCAAGGATTAGAAGCAATTCGGTCTGTCCCGTTCGTCTAGTGGCCTAGGACTCCGCCCTTTCACGGCGGCAACAGGGGTTCGAACCCCCTACGGGACGCCACTTGCGGGAATAGCTCAGTTGGTAGAGCACAACCTTGCCAAGGTTGGGGTCGCGAGTTCGAGTCTCGTTTCCCGCTCCAAATTCAAAAATCCTCGTCATTGACGGGGCTTTTTTTGTTCTCTTTATTGCGTTACGAGGCTTTGAGCCGGATCAGATTGACTTCTTGGGTCGTGTCGCGACATTTTCTGGGGTAAACAAATACATGAACATTAGGACTTAGTTACGAAGCCTGAGTTCAGTTTGAGAGTCATGATCGAACTCGACTTGATTATTGAGAGCACACACAAATATTTTAGTTTTTAAATTCAAGGTTATGTATGCATCGCGTGGCGTTAATTGTCATTTTGGTCGTCGGATTGCTGATTGCCTATCAGATCGTCAATCCCTATCGACCACAAGCCTGCCACTTCTGGGACAATGGAGACTGGTGTTGCTGGCTATTATGTCACTAGAGATGCAACGCACCTCTTTGCTCTGTATCCTTGCATGCCTGATTGTCATCCCCAACCAATGAGTTTGCTGTGTCATACGCCCTAGAAATTAATGGTCTAAAAAAAGCCTACGATAATGGTTTTGAAGCTTTAAAAGGTATCGATCTAACGGTAGATGAGGGCGATTTTTTCGCGCTTCTGGGACCAAACGGCGCAGGCAAGAGCACAACGATTGGCATTCTGTGTTCGCTGGTGAATAAATCATCTGGGTCGGTCAAAGTCATGGGATATGACATTGACCAAGATTTTGGGATGGCAAAGCGTCACCTTGGAGTGGTCCCGCAAGAGTTCAATTTCAATCAGTTTGAGAAAACCCAGAACATTCTAATCAATACAGCGGGTTATCACGGTATCCCACGAGCCGAAGCGATGCTCCGCATTGAGCACTATCTGAAGCGACTTGGTCTTTGGGATAAGCGAGATGATCCGTCTCGTGCATTGTCCGGTGGAATGAAACGGAGGCTATTGATTGCGCGAGCATTGGTTCATCAGCCTGACTTGTTGATTCTTGACGAACCAACAGCAGGAGTCGATATCGAGCTTCGACGAGGGATGTGGGACTTTCTAACAGAGATTAACAATCAAGGAACAACGATCATCCTGACAACACATTATCTGGAAGAGGCGGAGGCATTGTGCCGCAATGTATCAATCATTAATCATGGTGAAATTATCGCCAACTCGTCAACGCGTGATTTGTTGTCGACACTGCACACTGTCACTTTTGTTTGTGATTTAGCATCCCCGATTGATTTTGCACCTACCATTGAGGGTTATGAGTGTGTATTTGCTGATGCAATGACACTCGAGGTTAAAGTCGATAAAGGTCAGTCGTTGAATGAGGTGTTTGTGTCGTTATCAGCGCATGATGTGTCGGTCGTCTCCATGCGAACGAAAACCAACCGCTTAGAGGAACTTTTTGTGACGATGACTTCAGAGGGTAATCAATGAGTTTGGCTAATTACGAAGAGAAAGCGACTGACTTTGGTAATCCAAATTGGGTCGCCTATCAGACAATTGTTCGAAGTGAAATCCGTCGGTTTGCCCGGATTTGGGTACAGACGATGATTCCCCCTGCGATTACGATGACGTTGTATTTCATAATTTTCGGAAGTTTGATCGGGCAACGTATTGGTGAGATGGGCGGTTTCGATTACATGGCTTATATCGTTCCCGGACTTATTATGATGAGTGTGATCACAAATTCGTATGCGAATGTTTCGAGCTCGGTTTTCGGGTCCAAGTTCGGTCGTTTTATTGAAGAAATGTTGGTCTCTCCGATTTCGAATCAGACCATTCTATTGGGCTATGTCACAGGTGGCGTGGCGCGAGCTGTATCTGTGGGGGTGATTGTGACTATCTTGTCGATGTTTTTTACCCAGTTGGCGATCCACAATATATTTGCAGTGGTTTCGATCACCTTGCTTACAGCGGTGTTATTCTCGCTACTAGGGTTTATTAATGGCGTTTACGCGAAACGATTTGATGACGTGAGTATTGTGCCGACCTTCGTACTGACACCACTCACTTACTTGGGTGGCGTATTCTTCAGTATCAGTTTATTGCCGGACTTCTGGGCTGGTGTCGCTCAACTGAATCCAATTCTCTATGTCGTGAATGCCTTCCGATATGGGATCTTAGGGGTGTCGGATATTTCTTTAGGTTGGGCTTATGGAATTCTTCTCTCGATGACGGTTATGGCTTATTTGATTGCCGCTCGATTACTCGCAAACGGCACCGGGGTGCGATCGTAATGAACCAGACAGGGCTCGAGAGAATTCAGAGTCAATTGCCGCTTGGGCAAAGCTCACAGCAGCCGGATCATTATGATCCATCGCTCTTAGTTGGGGTGCCTCGCACGCTTGCTCGCGGTGTTGAGGGAATTGATGCATCACTGTTTGAAGGGCATGACCTTTGGAATTGTTGGGAAGTCTCGTGGCTTGATCCCCACGGGAAGCCTGTGATGCGGATCGGTCAGTTGGTGGTTCCGGCAAATAGCCCGAATTTGGTCGAGTCAAAATCGTTGAAGCTCTACCTCAATAGTTTTGCAAACGAGCGAATCGACAGCGAATCGAAGCTTACAAGTCGGATCTGTGATGACCTTCAAACAGTGCTCGGGGTTCGTCCTGTTTTTTCGCTCGATGTATTGGATGATCCACGGTTCGTTGTTGAGGCTCCTAAAGGTGTCTGTATTGATGATTTGCCTGTTGATCTGGCCGTCTATGAGCCAGACCCTCTGCTGTTGCAAACAGATCCAAACCAGTCCGGTGCGGAACGGCTCCATAGCCACATTTTTAGATCGAACTGCCCGGTAACAAGCCAGCCAGATTGGGCGACTGTGGTTGTCAAATACAAAGCGCCTGTGAAGTTATTTCCTGAATCGTTGCTCGCGTATCTGGTGTCTTATCGAAATCACACGGGTTTCCATGAAGCGTGTATCGAAAGAATTTATCAAGATTTGTTAAGTTGCCTCAAAGCAACAGAACTTATTGTTTGGGCAGGATTTGTTCGTCGCGGAGGACTCGATATCAATCCAGTTCGATCGATGGCACCAATTAAATTCTTGCCACCAAGGCTTGCTCGGCACTAACGTTAGTACAAATTTCATAAGAGGACAGAGTATGTCGCCGATCGACGCGTTATTATCCCGTGTGTCCGTTCCGCGGGTCGTTGAACCAGGTGTTAGCGCTAAAGAGTTGGATATCATCCTGCGAGCAGGTCTCAGGGCCTGTGATCACGGGCGTCTTAAACCGTATCGTTTCGTTTTACTTGAAGGTGAAGCGAGGGAGCGATTGGGCGAAGCCATGAGTCACTATCTGCATGGTGATCTTGTGGATGTTTCAGAAGATGCAATTGAGGCGGCTAAAAATAAAGCGCTACGTGCACCGACTCTTCTTTCGGTTGTATTTTGTCCAAACGATAACGAAAAAATCCCTGAAAGTGAGCAATTGGTGACAGCCGGTTGTGCAGCGCAGCTGATTGTGACCGCGGCGCACATGCTTGGCATAGGCGCGATGTGGCGCACGGGGAATGTAACGTATTCTGGGGAAGTGTCCCGGATGCTCGGACTCGATGACAATGAGCAAGTGGTTGCTATGATCTATCTCGGGCGGCCTGCTGCGGATCTACCATCACCGCCAGAGGTTGATCCTGAAGCGTTTTTGACGCGCCTTTGATTCTGGAAAAGGGCGCTTTCAATCTGTATAGTGCGACGCCTTCGGAGAGGTGCCTGAGTGGTTGAAAGGGCTCGCCTGGAAAGCGAGTATACGGGTAACCGTATCGGGGGTTCGAATCCCCCTCTCTCCGCCATCACTTGTGAGTAAGCCGTTGATTTAATTGATTTTGACGGATTTTTCATTTCTGTTTATCAATAATTTGTACCGCTTCTTGTACCGCTTAAGCTGTTGCTAGCTTTAAGCATTCAAATGGATTTATTTGTAAGGGGAGGCAGGGGCCAGTGGGGGTATGCCTGATATGTGTATATCGGCTCTGCAACACACCTGATTTTTCAATTAGTCACTTTAAGATTCTTCTGTGAGCGGCAAATGATGTCGACAACGGGGTCTGTAAATCGCCATGAAGGCCTTTTTTGATAGGATCTATGTACCCTTTTGGGGTCTGGGAATACCTGAGTAGCCTAGGGGAGGTGTATACCCACATATATACTATTCAAATTAAGCCACAAGTTTTTTAAGATTTGCACACGCACTGCACTCAAAACCGTATTTAACCAATCGAGAACGGACAGATGTGACATGAAGAACGTGATTACGATATTGACGACAACCTGTTTGCTCTTTGGTGTTATTGAGGTTCACGGATCTGATCTTCCACCCTGTTTAAGTGGATATCGTCATAATTGTTTTGGCACTGCCGACTTTGGCATGGGACACAAATACGTTGGCGAATTTAGGGATGATAAGTACAACGGACAGGGTACTCACACTTATCCCGACGGAGCCAAATACGTCGGAGAATTTAAGGATGGCAGACCAGATGGACAGGGCACCTTAACCTTAAGCGGTGGTACTAAATACACCGGGGAATTTAACGATGGCAAAATAGATGGACAGGGCACCCTTATCTACTCAACTGGAACCAAATACGTTGGCGAATGGAAAGGTGGTTACAAAAATGGAGAAGGTGTTGAATATTATTCTAATGGAAGCATCAAGCAGCAGGGTGTTTATAAAGATGATGTATTTCAATATGCCAAGCAGGTAGAACCTAAAAACCTAGAGCCTAACACCCAAACAAATATCCCAACTAATGCTTATGCCTATGGCAATTCATGGAAGTGTAAACCTGGTTATATAATAGATGATGAATCAGGAAGCACTTGCAAGGAAAAAACTATGTCAGTGTATTCTTATTCTAATAAAAATTTTGATAGTCAGAAATTTTCTGGCGTTGACTTGCAAAATGAAAATTTTAAAGGATCAAGAATGGTGAAGGCAGATTTTAAAGGAGCAGATTTAAGCAATGCAAACTTCTCCCATACTTGGGCGAGTCATTCAGATTTTTCTGAAGCAAACATGACGGGAATTAATTTATCCGGTTCTGACTTATGGGGTGCACTATTTAAAGATGCGATTTTGATAAATGCTCAAATCCAAAATGCAAGTTTCTATCATCCATCCGGCCCAAAAAATGTCTTTCAAAATGCAGATTTGACTGGAGCGGACTTCACTAGCTCTAATTTGTCAATGCTGAATCTAGAGCAGGCAATTATTGTAGATACAATATTTGAAAATTCCAATCTTAGAGGAGCGTCATTTAAGGGAAAAAATTTGTCCAATATAAAATTTTATAGAGCGGATTTCGGGGGTGATGCCTCAACTAATGGCTCAAACCTAAGCAACGCAAATTTTGCTAATGCTGATATGAGACGTGCAAACTTTTCGGCTCCTCTGAATTTATATGGGACTAGCTATATTAACCAAGGAGCAAACCTAGATGAAGCAAATTTCAAAAACACAAGATTGATTGGAGCTAATTTTTCAGGTGTTGACTTAAGTAATGCAAATTTTCAGAATGCCGATTTAAGAGAAGCAGATTTTACCGATGCCATAATTAATGACAATAAATTTTCGGGTGCTAATTTGAAAGAGGCAATATTTTGCAATACTACAAGATTTGGTAAATCTGTCATGTTGTTTAATTACCAAGAAGTTGATAATACCGGATGCCAAACCTTTAAAATTGAAACAAAAGAGAAATACAAATCTAATTTCCTTGATTGGGTAAAAGAATATGGTAAATTTTGAATAACTCTAACAGACCTTTCTAGATTTTGTTGTTAGCGTGTAAGGTGATTGGCCCGTTACCACCAGCATTTTGGGTTAATTGTTAATGCTATTCTTTTAGTACTAGGTGATGCTTCATTACTCATTGAACCAGCTTTGGTTGTACTTTTACTTTTGCTTTTTCTATCTCGGCGTCGAAGGATTCATAAGGGTGCCAAGGCAACCGTTAATACAGAGATTGCTGGCCGTAAATACGCTTAATTTGGGTCAGTTCTCGAAATAAAAAAATTCTTATATAGGACAGTTTGTTTGGGTGCTGCTTTGAGGTTTCTGGATTTTAAATAGCGATAGAGATCAATTCGATATATCCCATGATGCGTTCGGACGGCATCATATCCTGGCCTTAAGGTTGCGTAGCCGTCATTCCTAAATTTCAGCTCGCCGTTAGCGTAAACTCGAAGAAAACCGCTTTTTTCAGTTGTCCAATTGGCATGGACTTGGATTTTAGTCCATTTTCCACGCACGTCATCAACTAACTTTGTTCCCCGAAAGAACAAGCCATACTTTATTTCTTCAAAAAACAAATATTTCCTAGAGTTCTTTTTTTTATTCTTTTCGCTGATGAGTTTGTACTGGCTATGGATATTCTTAGCGGGGAAAATACTGAGATAATCTTCCGGGAAAAAAATCTCCCACTGATACCAGATCTCACCACGCTCAGGTAAACGATTATTTATTTCGGCTCTATCTTTTCCACCGTCACAATCACTCCACTTCGACCCGTCAGGTTGCTTATTTTCGCCACAATCACCATCGCTAACCTCAAATCGGATGACCTGATCATCACTACCCAAAGGATCTGGAACAAACACGATTTGTTCTGCCCTAGAAATCAAACTCGTCGGTCGCAGTCGCCATTGAATACCCTTTCCAGCCCTATCTATCTTAGTGTATTGCTCATCACCGGATTTTTTTGAGCCTGAATTTTTATTCCAATTACCTGCACTTGAGGTTTGCATAGCCACCAGGGCACCGAAAACAATCAAACACAGTTTGCAAAATACGAATTTCTTCATGATTTGGACGCTCTTTGCATAGCCTCATTGTCTTTGCCTAAATCGTATCCGATCGATTCGTCAAAAGCACTCCCTAGCAAACCTAGGAAGATAATGAGCTAGCGCTAATCGCTTTAGAAAATGACTGTTTGCGACTAAATTTGAATCTTTGTCGCAACATCGGTACTTCTGTATCGATATAAGGCGGCTTTTTATTAGCAAGAGGTAAATTTCGTTGAGCTCGTTAAAACAATTATTAACTATCCTCATCTCGTGTTCCATAGTGACATGTGAGGCAACTGATAAAATTGCTTATGGTAAAGGATGGTTGACATATCGACCGGGCCTCTCCGCCGTTACCAAAAATCCCGCCAGTTATAGGTTGGAGGATTTTGATACTTTCGAATTTAGGTTGGATCACGGAGGTTGCCCACGAGGAAGTGGAAGGCCAGGTAGCTACAACAACTGTGTTCACGATCGACAAAGAATAGAAGCAGGTTTCGACTTCGCAAAACTTAAAACGTTCAACGGGTACAAGTCTGTAAAAAAGTTCTTCCGTGGCAATTTACTAATACCTAATGCGACTGACTTCCCAGACCTTTTAGGAGTAGGAACGCTGATAAACCAAGTGAAATATGGAGATAAAACGCAGCCGATTTGGAACTTGTGGTTCAAGACTAAGAGAGGAGAAATATCAATAGAGCTAGCGAACGGTACTTCGTGCATAGTTGATGAGAAATATTTTCCTAGAGACCAGTGGCTGGAGCTTGAAATACACGTTGATTATTCGGTGAACGCTAAATTTGTTCGGTCAAATACTTCTTTTTTTAACTATATTGTGAACGGCAAAACTGTGTGTTCGTCCTATTTTCCAGTGATCACGAAGCAATCACTGCAAGATACGTCTAAGGATCACCTTTATTTTAAGTGGGGTATCTATGACGCATGGGTATCTGACTGGCTGGTTCTTCAAGAAAAAAACAAAATGTATCTAGAGCAGAACGCCATAAAATTGTCTGGATATAAAGGTGACGCCCATACAGGTGGGGGCAAGGCATCTTCTTGGCGGAGCAAAGTCGGCAATCCCTTCGACTATGACTGGCCAACTAAAATCCCCACCAGAAGAATCTACTATACGGACTGGAAAGTGGCTGACACCCGAGAAGATCTGGGTAAGGCGAGGTTTGAGTGGGTTGAAGATAATCTGGATCAATTACCGGCAGATGCTTCTGCACTGTGCGCAAATGCAATGTCCGCCTGGCGAAATCGTAGAACTGGAGAATGGAGATCAAGAGCCGAGGCCAAGGATCTTAATAAGTATATTTGTGAAGCGTTGTTACTGACGTCAGGGTTGGAACTTGATGAAGTAATAAGCACCGAATTAAAGAAGTACAAACAAGTGACCGCGACAGTCGAAGTGGAGTTAAAAAAACAAAAAGCGTCCGCGTTTAAGGAAAAACTCGCGGCTCAAGCCGAGCAGATTAAGGAGCAGGCCGAGAAGTATGAAGAGACAACAAGATCCGTCTATGCAATGCTCAGCGACCATGTTGATATAAAAGCCTATGGCCGAGCCTCGGATTCTTATGTGCTCGAATCTCAATTAATTTCTTTCAAAGAAACGCGGCCACCCAAGCACTTCGAATTAAACGGAAGCGAAGTCGCAAAGGCCAGTATCAGTGGCGACTTGATTGTCAGTTACGCTAACTTCAAGTTAGAGCCGCCAAATGATGTGTTTGCTAAAAACACTCTGGTTTCTATTCTAAGAGAGAGTGACTCATTACTGCTTGCAATAAAGCTTGGCGA
This sequence comes from uncultured Litorivicinus sp., assembly GCA_902558075.1. GTDB lineage: Bacteria > Pseudomonadota > Gammaproteobacteria > Pseudomonadales > Litorivicinaceae > HIMB30. Next base: position 17,312 of record CACECO010000010.1, read on the forward strand.
TGGAGGTAACCACCGCCTTGCGAATGCGGTAAAGGATTCCCATCTGAGCTGTTTTCCTGAAATCAGATTTAAACCGAAAGACTGGCTAGTGGTACCTATTTCGACTCCCGAAGCTGATCACTTAAAAAAAATTTTATGTCAGCGAAATTTCGCAGGCGGTTACGGACCCGAAACTAAGATTCTTTTCGATATTCTACTTAATGCCTCTTTGTCAGTGTACAGTTACATGCGTCAGTAAGTGAGGTTAAACAGATGACGGTGGTTACTTAAACCAGTGTAGTCAGAAGTATTACTGATAGTTTCAACGTCTCGTTGCCAAAGCCAAATAGGTCCGATATTTCAAAGTCTGAGTTGGGTCAGATGATCGCAGATGGAACTTACTACCTGTCTTGTTGGATGACTATGGCACAGATTGATCAGATGAAGTCTAAGAAAGTGATCTTCCAGAATCTGAATTTAGATTGAGCTCGGAGTATTATGAGAACTCTTTTCTCCATACCTCTGGTTCTAATGTCTCTGGTGTCATTCCCTAGTTGGAGTGAGACCATCACCGCTTTGCTCTCCTCGTTGAGCGGGAAAAGCCACTGAATGAAGTCGTGGGTGTTCTCCCAAAACCAGTCGTCCTGGTCCAAGATCTCGGTGATTTGCCTGCCCCGCCCGTCGGTCGTGAGACCCTCGAGGAAGCGGACTACTGTGTCTGCCATGCCTCAGCTAGCCCTCTGATATCTGAATCTACCCCTAGGCTACCACGGCGGCATATGGTTGGGTCTCCCTGGGTGAATCTCCACCATATATTTGCCGCTCCTTCATTCTTCAGGCCGCATCGAAACCTAGGCTATCGGTTCAATTTAGTCGTAAGGTTTAGAGATGTACGACCAACTGATGCAGTTCGTGTTCGACTGGTGCGTGTGGTTCCTGTTGTGGTGGGCCAACGCGTGGGGGATAACCTATGAGGAGCTCAACGTGTGGCTGTTCGTGATTGTCCATCCGATAGTGAAGGGGGCCTTCTGTCGCTGACCCTCTAGGCGTCGTCGGTTTGCTTGGTAAGTTTGAGGACGAGTTTGAAACTATAGAGGCAATCGATAAGTGAGGCGCTCAATTTCTCTGTGCGCAAACTATGCTTGGCCACTCGCATTGCTGAAGTGGCTATTTAACCTGCACTGGCGGAGGGGATATGGGCTGAAAGACCAAAACGTTTGCTTTGGACCCCGGTGGATTGCTAATCACCCAGCTGCGGCCTCCATTTTCTTAATTAATGCGCGTGCTCCATCATCGTCGAGCATGGGTTTTATAATTGGGAAATGACACATCGTAGCCCAACCAAGTGTCCATGCGGTCATAGCTTCTTGATCATCTGTTTCTAAGATAGTTATGCCCGTCCCGTTTGGTACATCATGGTACCTCGCCAGCAAAGTTACATTCGGTGGTACCTCATTGGAGATTTGATCGGCGGACATGTTTGCGAAAAATGATTGAGCTTGCTCTTTTTTGTCCGGGAAGCATTCGTAGGTAGCGAAAAATATCATTTGAACATCCTTAATTAGTTTTTATTTAGTTTATACCAAATGTGGGGCACAAATTAAGTATATTCTTACTTAATGAGGCACCAAGGAAAAAGGATTGAGTTAGATCAGTCCCATTAAGGTTCTGGTTCAATCTGGGATTGATATCGGTTGGGATTTTAATCTTCGGTTGGGCCTCCAGCATCTTTCCATGCGGAGAAGCCCCCTGCATTATGGACATTGGTGTACCCCATTTCGATCAGTGTCTTTCCGGTTAAGGCCGCCATCCCACCAGCGCCACAAATAACTAGGATTTCTTTATCGTTAGAAATCTGATTGTTGTAAAACGAGGTTGTTGGGTCTGCAACGAATTCGATCATTCCACGAGGAATACGCAGAGCATTTTTTACAGTGCCCGACTGATCAATTTCTTTGCCGTCACGCACATCAATAACTACTGCTTTCCCAGAGTTTATCAAGGAAAGAGCCTCTGCCACAGCGATGGACGGTACCATCGAATTAGCTTCGCTAAGAAAATCTTGAGCGGATTTACTCATATTTATTACTCCTTTTAGCTTGTTAATTTAACCAATAGTCGCCACCTAATGAAAACCGTAACGCAAAGCTAAGCGTTAATGAGGGCTTGACAGTGTTTAACCCGTAGGTAGCTCGCAAAATTATTTGGGAGAACGATACTTATGAAAGCCCTCACCACTAGTAAACTATACTAAGGCTGTTTGAACTGATCCAAAGGTCACTCTGTGAAATCTCCGTGTAAAAGCATTTGCAAATATGATCCTGATGGAAAGGTTTGTATTGGTTGTTATCGAACAAAACGAGAAATTTCCCGCTGGGGTTCGATGACTGATAGAGAACGAAAGAACATAATGACCAAGCTGTCTATACGAGCTTCAAATGCCAGACTAATTTATCCCAGAGCTGATTACGAGGCTAGCTAAAGAAAGTTCTCAAGAAGGAGATCGGACGATGTCCGATACCCTCGCGCAGACACAGGAGCTATTGATCCGTCAATACGGAGCGGAAGCCGTGCTGACAGGGGAGATTCCCGACCAGCATATCCCGTCTACGAAAGCGGAAGACAAGGCCCAGAAGAAGGCAGGTCAGAGTATTTCGGAGTCCACTATTAATTTCTGAGTGGAAGAAATAAAAACCCCGCCGAAGCGGGGACTTGGGTACTCAAGGTAAGACATGATTTGGGCATTATCTAGCCTGTGAATCCATCAATAATCACAACAGTCCGTTCGATGAAGGGATTCGCATCAGTAACAAGTTGCTGATACTCGGGATCATTATACCAATCTTCTGCATGTTGACGTGTTGGGAACTCGATGATGACCAACCGTTCGTAGGGGAAAGCATTCTCGAGATCAGTTTTGTCCCCACCCCGAACCAGAAATGTTCCTTGATATTTTTCAATTAACGAACCGACGTGATCTTGATAAGAAGTTTTATATCTATCTGGATCGTCGATTCTAACATTTGCTACTACATATCCCTTAGGCATTATTGACTTCCTCATGCTCGTCACTTCACGTTAAGCCCATAGTTCATAGAAAGTGTGCCACGCCGTGAATCGAACATGAAATTTTATTATGATAAAAAACCCCGCCGAAGCGGGGCTTTACTCGTGTTGAGTAATTACGAAAGTGGGCCGCGACAATAAGTTTCGCTAACCATCTTGCCGTCCTCGAATTTTTGATAATACAAGCTAACAAACTGACCAATCCAAATGACTTTCTTGATCTGATAGTCAACACCACGATCAATTAGCTCAACCTCAACCGATTCTGGATGAATATTCATGCACGATTTGATGTGTGACTCGAGATCGCGTTCCTGAGTGCCAAATGAAGACTTACTCAGAGCAAGGTACCTACAATCTGGACTACAAATCGCACGATACGCGTCGGGTTGTCCGTTTACTAGATCTAGAAATGCTTGACGATATTCTTCAAAACTTACCGAAATCATGGCTATCTCCTATTGCGCAAACCTAATAACTAGGAGAGAAGTGTGACAACGCCATGAATTTGTGATGAATATTCGATGACAAATTATATCGTAGGCTTATGAAATCAGACTTTCGGCTTATTCAGAGGAAGGGTTGGCTTTAAACGAGTTGCCGACAGTGTGTTAGGACCAATCGATAAGGGCGGGGTATCCAACACTAAATTTTTATTGAATTGCTATAAAAAAGGTTGAAATATCGAAAGTCGTCTCAAGTCTTACGCGATGAGAATTTTTCGGGCTGGTTACTCTCTTAGTAGTGTTGAAACGGATGAGAAGTTACTTGCTTCAGGCTTCCTGACCCTGCTGCCGACTCTGGCTTTAGCCGGTAACAGGAGTTCTAGTTTGGCCTGAAGATCATCGAAGCTGAAGTCCAAAAAATCGGGCAGTTGCAGGTGAAAGCGGCTGAGGCCGCGGAGAGTGGAGATCTGGAACATCTTGAGGCTTTGACTGCGCAGGTTAGGAACGTAATGGACAAAAATGGTTGGATTAGCGATTCGTTTATCGAGAAAGATTCTTAAGTTATCGGTAATTTTGAAATGGGAGTTGAAATGATTAATCGTCGTAAATTTATGTCACTTTTTGCTATCGGCACGTTAGGACCTAGTCTCGTCAACGCGATGAGTCACAGCGGTACTGTTGCTAAGGTAAAAGAGTCCGACGACAATGCTATAGCATTAAAGTATGTCGAGGTGTCGGCTGTCGATGGACAAAACTGTGCAAATTGCGTTTTATATATGGCCTCTAAAGACCCTGGCTGGGGAGCTTGCGCTGCGCTCCAAAATAACTTAGTTGCCGAAAATGGCTGGTGTTTAGCTTGGGCCGGCAAATAGTTAGATTTAAAAAGGCTGGCCTGATGATTGGGAAGACTGTTTGAGACCACTAACACCTTCTGTTTTAGTCGCAGATCAAGCCAGTAATCATCCAATCGTGAAGACAGTCTTTGTGATGCACGAGAGGCTCTGTGCAAGGACTTCGTGCAGCAGACTCATAATCCCGCGATCAGCGCGATAGAACGTCTGTAAATCGCTAGGAATGCGTCTCACAAAGTAATACACACTACGTTTGAGATAGGTGTATGGAACAGCTGAAAATGTTCTACCCATTATTGTACCTTCTATACTGTTGGACACGGTAGGTGCGCGTATATCAATGAGTTACATGCGAAGAAGTGATGTTTATGCAACAAATCATGTGTTAATACGTGATGGTGTCTTCTATTATGTGAGGCGGGTGCCTCTGGATTTAGCTGAACATTACAGTGTGAAGAGACTATGTTTCAGCTTACGTACCAAGTCCTATAAATCAGCTATTCATGCATCAAAGTCTGTATCACTTGGAAAAATTAGGAGAATAAATTGACTGAATTAAACGCAGCGTCTAATCGAATGGTTTTGATAATTGATTGCAAAGTAAAAGATACAGAGGGATTTAAAACTTGGGCTAGAGATCGTGCAGCGAAGTACGTCTATGAGCTAAAAGAAGAAAATAGCATTAGTTATGAATGGCACATCTCCGAAGACGGAAGTGAAGCCACCCTCATAGAAGCCTTTACCGATAGTGATGCAATGATGATACGTTTAGAAAATCATGCTGCAAGTCCCTTAGCCTCTGAGGTTTTAGAGCTGATCGATATAACTGAAGTATTGTGTTTAGGTAATGTAAAACCTAACGCGGTAGAGACATTGAGTGCTTGGGGTGCTCGCTTTCGCTCTCATCACTCCGGATATAATAGAGAAATCGTAGCGCCCCGATAGAACACATTTAGGCTAAGTTTTGGAAGGCTGGGGTAATAGCCTTTATACGATACCCGCTATGATATTTTAACTTATTGATATTAGATGTTAATTTCCTAAATATTTCACTAGCACGTTGATCTTGGTGTTGTCAAAATCAGAGCTAGGCAACCACCAATACCTAAGGAAGGGAAGTCTAGGACTAGACCTCTCCACCGTCAAGGAACTTAGTGGGTCACCCATCGATAAAGCGCCCGGGGGCGTCTAAACAGTCTTCAAAGTATTAGTAGTGCCTGCCCAGATTTGCAAAAGGGTGATATTTGGAAAATCATCGGTGTAGGGTTTGAATAAACGACTGTGGGATAGCGATTGATGAAAAAGTTCATGTTTTACAAACTGTGCGTGATCGTCTTTGGTGCTGTTGCTTGTCTAGCGGGAGTGGTTTCATTCACGCCAATGGCCTTTGCACAGAGCATCGATCAATGGAAGATTGATTCGAATAAGCATCCGAGCTTATCTGCAATCACCAAAAATCCACCAGAAAGACAGTTACTGAATATGACTGTTTACAAATTCGAAATTGAGCATGGAGGTTGCGGGGGCGATGAAAACTGGTCCGACTGCAATAATGATCGCCAACGAGTTGAACTTAAAGACGGCTACAAGGTGAGTCTGCAGAGCTTTGGCTCCAAAACAAAACAAGTGAAGCGTTATTATCGCACTAACATCTACATACCAAATGAGACTGAATTTCCGAATACATTTCCGATGACGCAGATGATTCATCAAATAAAATTACACCGAAAGAATCAGCCAATTTGGATGGTTCACTATCACAAGGAACGATTGAAAATTTCCACAGATACGGCTCCAGGTGGTGCTTGCTTTGTAAATAAAAGATATGTTCCTCGTGGAGAATGGCTTGAGGTTGAAATATTTGCCGATTACACGAAAGGAAAAGAGGGAAGTAGGAGTGATGAGCCATTCTTTTATTACCGCATTAACGGCAGAACTGTTTGCTCCTTATATACGCCTTTGATTACCGAGCGTGGATTGAAAGATGGCGGCTCTAAGAAACTTCAGCTGAAATTCGGTATTTACAATACGTTTCCTTCACGCTGGCTACTATCACAACCTGAGAATTTGGATTGGATAGCAAGAAACAAAATCTCCTTTGCCGCTTACCAACAAGATTCAAAAGGGGAAAGTAATGGTGCGGTAAGTTCAAAACTGGGTACCCCGTTTGAATTTGATTGGCCCATAAAGCTGCCTAAGCAAACTATTTACTTCACAAATTGGGAGATAGTGGATAGCCGAGAAAAGCTTAGTAAACCGAGATTCGAGCTAGTGGAAACGAAACCTGAGGCTGGATCAGCTTCATCGATAAGTGAAAAATTGAAATCTGATGCTGCGTTTGCGGCTTGTGTGATGAAGCAGGGCCTGGAATTGGGACATCCAGCAACAAAAGTTGAGAGAGCCATAGAACGGGCTAAGCAGGGAAGTCCAAAGCATATTGGGCGAGTTGAAGAGTTGATTAGCAATGGGGCATGTGGCCAGTAATCGGACCTTGTTATGAAAAAGTTCTACCTCTGCAAACTGTGCTTGATTGTCTTTGGTGCTTTGTTGGCTGTGCAACAGGTGATCGCATTTCCAAACACTGGGTCTTTTGCCTGTGAAGTAACTGACACAACTGCGATCCAAATTGTCAGGGGAGTTCCTAGCCTGACTACTGACCCGGCTCTCATCGGAAGTAGTCTCGTTGTGAGATACAAAATTTTAAAAGTTCCAGAACCTGAACGACAAAATTCGAATGACTGGCTAGACTATTTCATAGTTGCGAAGGACGAGCGGCAAATTTCCGCATTCACTCAACATTTGCACATAGTGATGCAGGGCTGTTTTCGGTGACTCAGGATGCGGATAAGTTTGCGATAGCCAATGCACGTAAAGGAGCGATGTTGTCGCTGACAAGGGTGTATCGTGAAGATTGGGAGGGTTTCGTATCACGACATTATGATGATGTGGCCTTTTTCAACAGCCTTAGATGTAAGCGAACTATCGTAGCCGGCGAGTAACTAATCACCCATTTCTTTTCCAGATTGTTTTCAAGTCTTCTCCATCATTAAGAATCAGAATAATTCTCGTGACTAAGCGAGGAGATGATCATGATCACGTGGACTGCATTTCTGGTTAATTTATTGATTTTGGGATGTTGGACAGTTGCGGTGTTCAGTGTTCATTTCGAAAGCCAAGAGCCTCTAACCTTTCGCAGAGGGTTAATTGCAATAGCTCTTCTACTACCTCCAACCCTTGCTGTGATTGCTCTGTGGGCTTCTCAATTGAGAGCGAAATTTCACGAATCAAAATTTACCAACGCCTTCAGTAATGTTTTTACCGGCTTGAGATCCTTCCTGCCTTATGGATCTGCTGTGGCTTTGGTATCAACAGCGGTTATGCTGATAGTGATAACTGCTGAACAACAAACTCAGCAACCGCTCGATCTTCAAAACCCAAATATTGCATGGCACATAGCTGACGAATTACACCCGCAATGCTTGCATCGATTAATTGTTGAGGAGGGTGATTCAGTCCCAATTGATTTGACCGAATGCCAAGCTGAATTCGCAAGTCTAGACGTTAAATCAGCGATCTTCGAATCGCTTTGGGATGATCGTAAACTGCCAAGGCGTTATTCATCCGGTGAATCAGGTTCTTTCTATTTTGAAGTTGCTGATGCCTCTCCCAGTGAAGGCTCTGAGGTCATGGTAGTAGTCAATAGCAATCGCCAGTTTGGTGAGTCGCAAATAAGAGGTGCAATTTCATTAGTAAAGATCAAGCAAGTTGAGAACAAGCTGTATACAGAGCTTCTAACGAGCATCAATCTTGGAAATCAATGCCATGATGGCTTTCCTCAGTATATGGCTTCGACCAGTGAAAAAGTAATCTATGCAACTGCGGCGACACCGTGGCGATTATTGAATCCAACGAACTCGTTGACGTGGCATAACTTTGCAATGTTTGACGATGATTATTCAACTACCCAATTCAGCGACGATCTGTTTGGAGGATGGTTGCCAGATCGGGATGTGGCGAATGGTATTGACCAATGCGATGGATATGTCATTCGGTCACTTAATTTTCAGACTGGGCAAACTGATGTAATTGGAGTGATGGTGGAGCCTACGATTTGGTCTAGTAAAGACAGTGCCAAGCAAGCAAGATGTCTACAAACCGTGAAACTCGAACCAGACCAGAAAAAGTCGTGGGAAGACTCTCAGTTATTGAGTTACTCGATTGAAGATTGGAACAGCAAATTAGCTGAGTTTGAGAGAGCATGCGTTGGGATGCACATCTGACTACAGAAACATGATTTCTTTTAATAATCCTTATCCAAATCTTCAGCTTTGTTGATTCACTACAATTTCAGTGCACTGCAGTTTTTCGGTACCTTTATAAGCAGGCCTTTCCAACCAGATATATCCGTTATATTTATTGGACTTTACAGCGTACTCTGGCGTGAGTCCTTTCATAAATCCATCGACGAGAACATTTTGGCATTCTTGTCTACTTGAAAAACTTTGCCCCGGAAAAGCTTCTAGAGTTTGACTTGCACCGGAATAGAGGATGCCGTTATCAAATGAAGCTGTAACAAAAAGAATTATCCACATAAGCTCGCCATCTTTTTTGTTCGTATAGTATTGGGATATTACCTTCTGTTCAGTCAGTTCTCTAATAACTGAGTAGCTTTTTCATCAAGCTCACCACGGAAATCTCTTAGTTGCTCGAGGAAGTGTTGGAATGAGCTACTGTTTTCAATATCAAAGGTAGCCGAAAAATCGCCCGTACTGAAAAGTACCTTGATGATTTCGGTATTCGATTTACCCTCATGCGTCTCTTCATAAATATCGTAGTCCATTGATCCCTCAGAGACTGTCCAGATGTAGTACTCCGGTGCCTCGTCGATATCAACAATCACGTGAACATCCTTACCTTTATGGCTCGAGGTTGTGGTGGAAAACAAGAATCCATAATCGTAATCATAATTATAATTGGACGCCTTACCCTCAAATATTTCATCCCAGACACGCTGATCTAACTCTTTACCTGTTGGAATATTGTCTGCTCCGAAACTCAATACTATCGACATATGTGCAAGTCCACGCTCTGTAACTGTCTCGCCGCCCCATTCGAATCTATGGAGACGTTTGGAGAAAGATGTCGTTTCATAAAAATCTATTTCGATATCAAGATCTTGTTCATTAGCTCGCATGGAAGTGGCGAACTGCTTTGCTAACAATTCAATCTCGGCTTTTGTGTATTCTGGAATACCATTTCTAACTGTTTCTAGCTCTTCGTCCGCTTGTTTCTGCGAATCGTTTAAAAGCGCTGATATGCCTTGAGATTTGGCAGCTACTTGTAAACAGTTATCTAAAGAGAACAGCAGGGAATCTTTTTCGGATAATAGTTTTGTCTCGAGCCAGTCGGCATCACTTTTTCTCAGGTGATAAATTAGGTTGGGGACGATACTGTCAGTTGCATCAAAGTCAGCATTGGATTCATCAACACCGGCAAAGTTAAGAATGTTTATTGCTCGGTCGATGAGATGCTTCGTGAGTTCAACATCATCTTCAGAGATATCCTCAGCATCGGATAACAAAAACATTCAGGCGTTTATGCATTGTTCGTCGTGTGGCGGATCCTCTTCATCCCATTCACCGCCCATAAGAAAACTCTTCAGCTCCTCTCCCGTCTCTTCGTTACGAGGGGCTCTGTAGCGATCTTTGGTAGTGAAAAATGTTGTCCAAATCGCCCATATTAAGATGACCGCCCCGATCGACAGAGTGATGGGCCAGAACAGGATTGCTAAGATTCCCCAGATAATTTTTCCGAACACGAAGACAGCCTCGATGTAATCTATTTGTTTACACTTTACGAGGCTAGACAAAGAGTGTCAACTGTCAATTGACACTTTTACATTCTAGCCTATACTGTGAGTGTTCAGAGTATTGAGAAATTCAAATGACATCAAAACTAGGTGATAAAATTAAATCTCTGCGTGAAGAGCGAAAAGTTGGGGTTAGGGAGCTTGGTCGCTTAGTAGATGTGAGTGCAATGCATATTTCAAATATTGAAAAAGGAAAATCATCAGCAAGTGCTGAGATTATTCAAAAGATTGCTGAAGCACTCAACACAAACCCGGACGAACTGCTTGCATTGGCTGATCAAGTAGCGCCAGATGTCGCTGACGTTATCAACGGTAATTCCCAAGCTGTACCAAGTTTTCTCAGGGCAGCCAAAGACCTTTCACCAGAACAATGGGCTGATCTGATGCAGCAGGTTGAGCAAATGAAGAAGTCCTGATGCTGTCCGATCACACAGTTAAAACTATTTACGACGATCTAATCGAGGAAGCAGCGGAGAGTCTTCTCGAGCGTTATGAGGAGTTTTCTGGAAAGAATATTTCGCCAGTGCCGGTTGAGTCGATAGCCGAGCACCTACTTGGGTATACCCTCGAGATTACTGATGAGGGTCTGTTTTCGGATCCTAATTTCTTAGGTGGGATTTCTTTCGAAGCCAATACAATTTTTGTGAATGCATCGGTTGAAACGCATGAGGGTAGGTACACATTCACAGTAGCTCATGAGATTGGTCATCATGTGTTGCATAAGGATTTGTTCGAATCTCAGGTGGTCGATCAATCGAAAATCTTGTGTAGAGAGCAAAAGAAAAAACCCTTGATTGAGCGACAGGCGGATCGATTTGCAGCAGCATTGATGATGCCAAGGGAGATTCTTCTCAAATGTAATTCAGTCACGAAGCAGCGACGAATTCCTAAAACGCTCCCACAAGCTATTGGTCTGGCGAATTCACTCAAAGCTGAGTGTGGTTTTTCTAATGTGTCTTTGTCAGCTCTGGTGAATCGGCTTAAAGATCTCTCGTTAATTAGTGATGAGATTCCATACCAGAGCGGGAATCGATGGAGAATGCGCCGCAGACCATCATGGAAATATTTACTCCTGAGTAATCTGAGACGCATCCTGTCATTCACGCATCGGTCGCAATAATCTCAGGCGAAACACACGAAACACCTTTATTAGCTTTGAGGCCGTACTTTTGGAGTCGAGACCTGACCTTTGGAAACTGCTTGATTCGCTCGATTTCTAGCGACTTGAGTATCCCCGGTGCGACTCCAGCAAGACGTCGTCTCACCTTTTCTACTCCATCAGCATCAGAGAACGACGCCATTAGACAGGCATTGCACGAGACACCTTGTTCGATTAATAGGGATAGAGCCTTGTACGCCAAATCATACGCTTCAGGATCAGCCCCAGTAAGTTTATGAAACTCCTCCTCACTAGCTCCTTTAATGGATACTCGGACATGAACTCTTTCATAGCCTGACAGGCGTTTAGCTATTGATGGATCTGCGCCGATATTCAGTCCGTTAGTTTCGAGGATGTATATGAACTCGCTGTTTTCAACGAGGTCGAGCAATTCGAACAGATGATCAAGACCAATCGTTCCCTCTGATGCAGATGCTGAGATCAACGTATGTCCGTATTTTCGAGCCGAAGCTGTGAGACCATCAAACACCTCTTGGGGCGAGTAAAAGCGCCCCGTGTTCTTTGGATTCCAGACAGGCTGATCGCTGAAGCAGAATTTGCATCGGAGATTGCATCCCACCTCAGTAGCAGAGGTTGTACCTCCGTAAAAGCGGAGAGGTCGACCGAGCTGAACATATTTTCGTCGGTTTCCGTCAACCACGATGCGCTCTGTCTTTTCCGACAGAGCTATTGGATCGTATCCCTTATTTTTGCTCATCATCTTTTCCGTAGAGCAGTTTGTTCTGTGTGTCCATCAGAGATCGTGTGACCCCTTTGATAACGTCACCCATGAACGTTTTGCCGCCATTTGCCTCAGAATGATTCCATTCGGAGTCGATGAGCTCTTTGAGAAAATCGATCGGGACACCCTTAGTTTCACCATTAACAGCAACGTCATGAAGACGCTTCAGTGCATCCGATTTATCTTTGTCGCCGAGCTTTGCATGACGGAGGCTGTCCTGCAGCATGTTCACCGCATCATCAAATGATTCAGTATCAATCGGGTGAGGGCGACCGTCCTTTCCACCGACAGCGAACGCAAATCGAGCAGGGTCCTTGAAGCGTGTAGCATCTCCGTGAATCACCTCACTGGCCATTGCTAGTGCTTTCAGAGTGCGTGGACCAACGCCATGCAAATCCAATAAGTCCTCAAAATTCTCGATATCTCTGTTGTACGCTAGCTCGAGAACAGAGGCCAAGCGAGCCATATTGATGTCTTCTTTGCGGACATCATGGCGATTAGGCAGTTCAGAGTCCCTGATTACTTCAGCGAGTTCTGATGGTTTCTCTTGAGTTAGAGCCACCATATGCTGCTGAAGCGTCTCAGCATCTGCATCCACGAGATTGAGAATGGACTGATCCTCGATGCCAGCAATACCCTTGTGTGGTTCATTCGTGAATGAACGTACCTCAGGCGAGTGCCAATGGTATCGACGTGCTCGACGTGAGTTTTTGTTGAGACCTTGTTGGATCGCTGTCCATTCACCTTCATCAGACAGCAGAAAATATTGTTGATAGAGGTCGAAACCGTCCTGAATAGCGTTCCCATCGATTCGTCGGGCGAGTCGACACGAGCGTGCAAGTGGCTTCATATCGAGATCATGGGTGTGGGATACACGGCTGATCTGGCCATTGAGACCTTGAATGGCTTTTCCTTTGCCTCCTAGGATGTAGAGTCCTAGATCTTTGGCTCGTGGGTTCAGTTTGCTACGGAGAGCGCCTAAAACCGTGGTGGTGACGCCTGAGCTATTCCAATGCATCCCCATGACCGCTCCCAGCGCTTGGAACCAATTCGGATCCGACATTCGGGTCAACACTTCCGATTTGCCGTAATTATCGACGATCGACTCAACGAGAGCTTCTCCCATATTTGCCATGCGATCAGTGAGAAATGAAGGGACTTTTCCAAAGTGGAGTGGCATCCCAATAGAACCAGCATGAATCATCGTTTTTCTCCTCTGTAAAGTGACGATGTACATATACTGTAAACATACAGTTGACAAATTGTAAAGCGTACATTTACAATTTGTTTTGACAGGTCGAGGTGACCTGAATGAGGAGAGAGAAATGATGTTGATTCTGGAAACACTGGGGCTGGAAACTCTTTTCGGTTTGATTTGTGTGATGGTTTTGGCCGTAGTGATGCTGGTCTTAGGAATGACAATTGATCTAGTGAAATTAGTCCGCAACCCATACCGTCGACAGCGTTTGAGCCGCATCATGATCATAAAAGCTGGGTATTCACTAGGTTAAGTGGGTGGAACTGTTTATGAGCCGCTATTACAAGCAAATTGAAAAGTTCCTGAGGCAAGAGACCTTCAATGGATTCACCGAGAAAGATCTTTTCATCAAGAACTTTATGCCAAAGGCATGGGGCCAGGACATCGCAGCGCTATCCAATATGGCTGAAGCGCTTCGAAACACGAAAAACGACAATAATTTCAGAAGTCCTTCTCGTGCACTGCGTAGTGAAAAGATTTTCCTGATCGAGCGGGTTGTGCATTTTGCGATTCATCCGAAAGTAAATCCTTGGAAGAAAGACATCACCAAAGTGACGGACTTCAACCACTACGGTTACTATCTCGAGCACCTGAATATCATCCTAGGTTGTTACCAAGATATTGCGGGTGACGAGTATCTAGGACTCAACACGAGGATCACTGAATATCTGCGGAATGAATCATTAGCTCAAAAGAACGCCCATGCTCGCTTGATACCACATGTCAAAATGCGATGGGCTGCTGATCAAGCGGCAATCATCTATTCACTGTGGTTGTACGACCGAAATAACGGTACCGAATATCATGTTGAACCAAAAAATAGATGGATTGAGTACATGGAAACCCATGGGAAGCACCCTGAAACAGGCATGTACATCACTGAAGTGATGGGCGTGAAAGAGTATTCAAATCAGCCTCGTGGATGCTCTCACGCTTACATGTGCTACTACATGGAGCATTTTGATAGCGTACACGGTCAAGCGCAGTGGGAATTATTCAAGAAGCACATGATGGTTGATGGTTATGTCCTGTCAGGGTTTCGAGAATATCTTCCTGGATATAAAGGAAAATGGACCCCTGATTCCGGTCCGATAATATTCGGGCTTGGGGTAGCTGCAACTGGCCTAGCTTTAAAGCCTATGCAGGTTTGGGGTGAATATTGGCAAGGTCGCATGCATTCTGTTCGAAATGCTGTGCAACTGGGAATGCGTTTATGCTCTCTGCTCAGATTTGTTCCAGGTCTTGGACGGTTCGCAATGATTGGGGATGACCTACTAGCCAATTCAATTATGCTTGCAGCAGAGACAACGGAGCAGAAGTATGTTTGACACAGGCGCACTAATTCGAAAATTAATGCTCGCAATAGTCCCTATGTTGATAACAATCTCGACAGCGCAGTCCGCAGAATTACCCCCTGGCTTTGTGGAAGTTCCGAAAAAAATTGTAAAGCCTAAAGGTTTCCCGTCTACGGATTACGAAAAGGGACAACTTAACAATAAGAAATTGAAAAGTGCAGGTTCAATCAGCTTCGATATCACAATCGCTGAGTTAGAAGAGCTTGGCTTCAAGTGCAAGCCAACCACTTCAGGCGAGAGGAACTACTGCAGAACTCCAGATGCCACTGCGTATACATTGTTGGGTAGACCGGCCAAGGTCAATGTTGCTCTTTACCAAGGACTGGTAGATTTCGTGGAATACACGATTCCGGCTACCCATGGGGAGGTGAAGGAGGCGTTGACTAGCGTTTATGGTATGCCATTCAAGCGTATAGCGTATCGAGGCGAGCCGCTAGAGTCGGAAAGACAGTATATCGCTTGGATATTTTCGGATGGAGCCGTGGTTGACATTTATTTTGATGAACCGAATCGTGCAGTCGATGTGGGTTTTCATACGCCCTTGTACACAGCCCGAGAGTATGAACAGCAGTTTGCTGAATTTGGTTTGGAACCGTTCGGTCTTGACGCATTAGATATCAGCGATCTTTAAAATTTATGACTGTGCTTGCGGATGAAAAGTACGCTATCGCTACTTTCCCATAGCTTTAACTTGGTCATCGAGCCGAGGCCTGAAATTAAGATAAATCTAGTTGAATTGCCTCAGGCTCTTTGCCGAGTCTCGATACCTTCACCTTAATATGACCAAAGTCACCCGAATCATTGAACGTCCATTTGAACGCTTCCTTGAGTATGTCTTCAACATCAGCTTGGAAGGCTGGGGTAATGCCCTTATACGATACCCGCAAGCTATTGATTTAAATATATTTTACTTAATTTCTAATAACATACTACGACGTTTAGGCATACCGTAGGCATACTTTGCAGGGCAATGGGTTTTCCCCAACAAGTGGACGGAGTATAGCTTTTAAGAAAAGCGAGTCAATTTCTTAATGCAGACAGGGTAAAGTTTCAACCTAGGTTGTTACGCTTTCAAAAATTTGATCCACTTTACTGCGATCTGTCCAGTCAAACTTTCCCTCAATAATGGTGGGCTTGTATCCAGCTTTCATAAGTACTTTTTGAATTACCTCTGGCGATTCGCATGTCAAATTTCCCCACTCAGTAGGCTTCGCGTTTAACTTAGATATCAGGGTTTTTGTCCAAAGTTCACTGTTCTGAGGAATGTTAAAAAAACCTTCAGCGAACCATTCCAATTCTAAACTTAGCGGATTGGGGCCACTTAAATCCAAATCTTCGTAATCAAATGCGGGGTCAAAATCAACTGTTTCAAGAACGATCACTGAGTTATCGCTGATCCGGAACTGGTCGTATACGCCGTTCAATAGTTCAATGAAGTACTCGTCATCGTTAATAGCGTCTCTTGCTTGTTGCAGTGTTTCAGCACCCGAAGCTTTCAAGCATTTTCTAATGATCTGAAATTCGTCCGGGGTACAAAGCCCGTAGCCGACGGGTCTTTTATCTGTCCTCAATTTACGAATTTTCCACCACGGTGGTCCCTCATGTCGACGGGTCGCGTCTCGATAACACCGGCAAAAAGTGAACCATCCTCTCGACATATCGCGACCTTGTGAATTTGATTGGCATATGCAGGCTCAACAAACACTATATCTTTTGCTGTTTGAATCACTAAACAAACTGCTATCACGGTTAAAACTGCTTTTGTGTACTGGTCCATGCTTGAAGTCCTCGCTCCTTATTCAGAGCGAATCTCATATGATTTAAAAATTGGATCCGCGGATACAAGAGGAGCTATGGCATCAAGCATTCCGGTGCTTACTCTCCATTCTAAATAAGCCTCTTGATGTGCTTTTGATTCCCATTCTTCAACAAGCAAAATTGAAGACCCATCCTGTTCAGCGTAAGTCTCAACTGAGATACACCCATCAAAAGCTCGTGTGTCTGGTAATGCCTCTGCCAGACTTGCCAACATGTCGCCTTGCTTACCGTCTTGTAAATGAAACTCCACTGTAATCATGATGCTCATATTTATTCTCCTCGTTTTGGTACACTACATATAACGCATCTTATCCGTCGTGATCTACCGTTGTGGTAGCAACGACCAGCGTTTCGGTAGAACTGTGCGGCTTGTTTCATCATTTCTTAATCGTAGTAGTACCACCATTCTTTTGTATTTTTCCCGAAAGTCGGGATCTGTATGCCTCGTTGCAAAATCAGGTCGCTTGGGACCCTTTCTTGACCATTCCATGACCTCACGCAAATGTCGCCTGTA
The DNA here is from genome assembly GCA_902558075.1 of uncultured Litorivicinus sp. Classification (GTDB taxonomy): domain Bacteria; phylum Pseudomonadota; class Gammaproteobacteria; order Pseudomonadales; family Litorivicinaceae; genus HIMB30. The sequence continues at coordinate 34,369 of CACECO010000010.1, forward strand.
AATCAGGTTCACCACATTACTGTTTGGTGTTTTTCGGATTGATCGAGGTTGAATCGGTTTGTTCAGGCTAAAGTGAGAGAGATAGCGGCAATTGGTGGTCGTGAACAAACACCGGAGAGCGTCGGTAATCGAGCAGACAGAGTGTTGGTTCAGTCGCAGTAATTGCGCGGGCACCGCCTAGCAGTTTTTTTTATATATAGTCTGTTTCTGTCAGCTGTCGCGCGGGCGCGCGATGATACCAAGTGTGGGATAGATTGTGGGACACAAACTGAGAATATTTCAATAAATTCAATACTTTATAGAATAAATGAGGCGGACCCTGTCCCCGCCAGTTCAACTTCTGTAAGCCGAACCAATATTGACTTCCAACGCACAGACTGCCTCAAACCATACTGACTGTCCATACACGAAACCGAAGAATACGTAAAACCAGCCTCAATTTTTTCTTCAGTTAATTTTTTCATAAAACTGCTCGATAATGTCGTCCAATTCCGGCACCAAAAAGGGTTTGTGCTCTCGATCAATGAATTGAGGATGCCAAATATTATCTCAGCAATACGGCCAGTGACTGTTGCTAAGGTGTCAGCATCCCCACCAAGTGAGATTGCGTTTCGTATAGCATCCTCAAACGATGTTGCCTCTAGTGCGCAGATGATGGCCTCCGGGACGCCACATTGGCATGTTTCGTCGTATACGTGATCTCGTCGACATGTATCGACATTTCGATCCATGTCATACCCAAAAAGCTCAGAAGTAGCCTCTCTGGTCGTAGTGGAAACTTCTTAAGATTTACGATACTTAAAATCCGATTGACCGCTCCTATTCGCGAGGTAAGCCATATTTCTCGAGCATCCGTTTATACTCCGCCAAGAGGCGTACATCCTTCAGCATACCCAATTGTTTATCGAGTTCTTTTTGAGTAAATGATGGCTGAATTTTTTTAATATCGTCTACATACCCTTGAGCTTTTTTAAAATCTTGCTCTCGGTCAGCGATCAATGCCAATGTGACCAATGCACGGCTTCCCTGTAAAGCGAAAATTTCACCAGACTTAGCTTTTTCAACTATGGATAGCGCAACCTCTTCAGCTTCCTCATTTTGTTCCAACATCGCGAGGCTTGTAGCGTATCGGTTTGCATACCAAGCTGGATGAAAGGGTGAGATACGCATTGCTTCGGCCAACATCTTTTTGGCCTCAAGTGGTTTCATTGAGAGGAGATAAACCGTGCCCGCCACTGCTAAAACGTCACCTGAGGGAGACCCCATCGTTATCGCCTTTGCCACTTTCTCCTGAGCGGCGGCGTGGTCACGGTCGTACAAGTCAAACCAAGCCCCCAGCACCAGTGGATTGGGTTGCTGCATGATATCGAAAGCCCGTGCCGCCATTAGACGTCCTTCAGCGATATTATATTTTCGACGTTCCGGGGGTTCCATCATTACTTTTTGGAAATATAGCCAGCCCCGGAGAAGATGAGCAGGCCCGCTACTTTCAGAACCTGAATAAACTAGATTTGTTATTTTTTCCATCTCGCTATGGGCATCCGGCGTCCACTTCAGAAGATGCCTTCGCCCTAATCCGAATAAGCGCATCTCTTCGACCGAGGTCCAGTGTGAGCTGTTGTTTGTCATCCCTCCTAGTTTTGACGCGAAATTGATTTGGAGATTTTCAAAAACGCTGTTGGTAATGTAATCTTGAAATTCGAATAGTTGCTTTGTCTTACCAGAAAATTTATCGACCCACACGATTCGATTTTCGATGGCATCAATTAGTTCAACGTTAACTCTTAGCTTTCCATTAGCCTCCTGAATACTGCCACTTATCAAATATCTTACTCCTACTGCATCCGCTATTGCCGATGAATCAAGTCCTTTTTCCGCAACCTTCTTCGCGGAGGTGTTTGAAATCACAAAGACTTCACTGGACCGAGATATTTGGTTTGTTATGTTTTCGGCTATCCCCTCTGCAATGAATGCTTTTGTCGAATCGCCAGAAAGATTTTTGAATGGTAAAACGATAAGGGATGGTTTGGTTGGTAACGTGAAACCAACGACGTTTTCCCGCAGATCTAAATCCGAATTGACCAAATATAAACCCCCGATGGCCAACAGAACTGAAGCCAACACAGCAAGGCTCACTAACTTTTTTTTGGGTTGAGAAAGTTTCTTCTGTCGTTTCTTGGTGTCATTGATGAGGACATCGAATGCATGGAAGTGGTTCGTCTTTACTTTTTGCAGGCCTATATCATGGAAGTGCGCATCTATCTTTCCCTGAGCCAGATCATAAATAGTCTTTGAGACGCAAACGCTCCCTGCCTGACAAATTGACTCTAATCGAGCAGCAATGTTCACCCCATCACCAAGTAGATTTTCGCCATCTTCGAGAACATCTCCTATATTCACTCCAATACGAAACAACATTCGATCATGAGGTAATAGGGCACTATTTTCTGCATACACATGCTTTTGAAACCCAATGACACATTTCAGTGCCTGAACAGCGCTAGCAAATTCAGCGAACACTGAATCACCACCGGTGTTAAAGATTCGACCACCATGTTCGTTAATCATTGGATCAAGTTGTGATCTATGTTGCTTTAATCTTGCGACTGTATTTGCTTCGTCTTTCTCTATAGATGCGCTATAGCCAACCACGTCGATGGCGACTATAACCACAAGTTTTCGCTCGCTATCAGTCATAGCTGTATCTACCCTTAATCTTTGATGTTATTGACGGCCGTTCCGGTTCAAGACTAAAGAAAATTGGGCTTAAATTACACTGGGCCCTGTGGAGGATGGAAAGAGGGCAGTTACCGGTAGTCATTTTCAAACCAATGTATTCACAATGGTCTCCAAGGATCATAACCTTGAATCCGCAATTGCAAAGCTAAACTTCAACTGGGCTCTATTTACGCTCCTCGGATGACCTTCAATGTTGGCCGTGACACCAAAAGAGTTGAGTTGGATCAGTCCCTTACAAACCCCTTGTCTTCGCTTGTCAGCTGCCGTGCGGATACCCAGTTATACCAACAGGATAGTCCGGACTTGCGAATTCGAGATCGTCAAATTGGAAGTACAAAATCAACCTATGAAGTAATTGCCAATCTGCGCAATCGTCGTCGTTGACGATACATCAGCACCAGCAGCTTCCCTGATAGCAACGATATCTGGTCTCTCGCCAAATGTTTTCATGAAAGAGGGGTCCTGTGCCTCGACCAAAACATAAACCGCAGTTTCATCGGCATCACATCCAGCCCAAAGAATTTTTGAGCCAACTTCATTCATTTGGGGCTCAAGATCGTTGGCCATTTTGGACCAAGTCTCCCAGCCTTTTGATATGTTAATTGTTACTAGCATAGTGGCCATGCTTAATTTCCTATTTTCTAAGTAAAGATTTTGATTTTCACAATCGTACTTGATTATCCAATGGGTAAGAGTTTGCCAAGACCTTCGTACAAAAGCATCCTTCTTCTATAAGCATCGTTCAGTTCTTCCTCGCATAGGTACATGGTGTGTCACATTGGAGCGGATAGGAACAGTGTATTGCCTTGTGCAGTTTTGATTATTATGGAGCAGACAGTGAAGAAGTTCTCAAGCTGTAAAACCTGTCTGATTGTTTTCGCCGCACTTTCGCTTGTAGGTTGTGGCGAGACCATCAAGACAGCAGTCAAAAAGAGTGATGAGCTCATTTACGAACATGCTGACAAGGTTGCTCGTAAAGATGAAGTCACTGGCTGTCTTTTGTTAGAGCGGTGTGAGGCAATGAAAAAGTTTTACCTTTGCAAACTGTGCGTGATTGTCTTTGGTGCTTTATCGGTCACGCTTACGTAAGATCAGAGTGGCTTGCAACATTGCTAGTGAGCCCTAAACAGACCCAAATCCTCGAATATCTGTTGGCGAGGTGCAAGTAAGGAATGACATGAAACAGCCCACTACCCCTATTTTACGCGATATTGTTTTAGTCGGTGGCGGTCACACTCATGTGGGTGTGCTTCGAAATTTTGCGATGAAAAAAATGCCTGGTGTGCGTCTTACTGTGATTTGTCGCGACACGCATACGCCTTATTCGGGTATGTTACCCGGCTATGTAGCAGGTCACTATCAATACGATGACGTACATATTGATTTGCGTCGATTGGCGGAGTTTGCCGATGCGCGGTTTTTTCGTAGCGAAGTAGTGGGTCTTGATCGTCACACCGACCAAGTCCTCTGCAGTGATCGCCCACCCGTGCGCTATGATCGGCTGTCTATAAATATTGGCTCAACCCCTAATCGCACCGAAATTGGCAGTGAGGGCACTCGAACCATCCCAGTGAAGCCCATTGGTGAATTCAACGCACGTTGGCTAGCATTATTAGCTCGGGCGCAAACGCAGCCCGGATCGATGCACATTGCCTTGGTGGGTGGTGGCGCCGGTGGAGTTGAATTGATTCTCGCCATGCATAAACGCCTGCGCCATGAATTAAGTCTTCTCGATAAAGATCCCAATACACTAAAGTTTAGTTTATTCACGCGAGGCGCTTCGATCTTGCCTACGCATAATCACTCAGTACAGCAAAGGTTTATACAGACTCTTCGATGTCGTGGTATAGCATTGCATGCTAATGCTGCTGTCGTAGCCGTTGATGACTCTGGCCTAACAACCGTCAATGGTGAGTACCATTCGGTTGATGAAGTGATTTGGGTGACTCGGGCCGGTGGCGCGAGTTGGCTTAAAGAGACGGGTCTGTCACTCGATGCTGATGGGTTTATCGAGGTCACCAATACGCTGCAAACAATCACAGATCAAAATATTTTTGCGGCAGGTGACGTAGCCACTATGGTTAACCATCCCCGCGAAAAAGCTGGCGTCTTTGCCGTGCGTCAGGGTCAGCCACTAGCACGCAATCTGCGCCGGTCGCTCGAGAATAACTCGCTTCGAGACTATCATCCGCAGCGCAATTGGCTGGCGTTGATCAGTACTGGCGATAAATATGCGGTGGCTTCACGTGGTAACTTTTATGCTGCAGGTGCCTGGCTATGGCGGTGGAAAGACTTCATTGACCGACGCTTCATGGCGAAGTTCAACGATTTACCTGCTATGGAGGACAACGCGAGTTCGCCGGTTCATTCCAAAGTAGCGTTGGCGGGCGAGGAAGCTCAGCAGGCTATTTCAGCAATCGCCATGCGCTGCGGCGGCTGTGGTGCAAAAGTTGGTGCCTCAACATTAAATAGAGCACTAAGTGTCTTACGGCCGGTGGAGCGCGACGATGTATTGATCGGTTTACATGCTCCTGATGATGCTGCAGTTGTTCGCGTGCCTCATGGCAAAGCTGTGGTGCATTCGGTCGACTTCTTTCGTTCGTTTATTGATGACCCCTATATCTTTGGACAAATCGCGGCGAACCATGCCCTTGGCGATATCTTTGCGATGGGCGCCGAGGCACAATCTTCGACCGCTATTGCAACTGTTCCACAAGGCCTCGAATCCAAAGTAGAAGACACCCTGTTTCAAATGATGTCGGGCGCTATCGATGTCCTCAATGATGCCAACTGCGCCCTAGTTGGAGGCCACACCGGCGAAGGCCAAGAACTTGCATTGGGCTTCGCTATTAATGGTCTAATTGATGATCGATCGGATGAGATAATGCGTAAAGGAGGCATGCGTCCCGGTGACGTCTTGATCCTGACGAAGCCTATCGGCACCGGTACTTTGTTTGCCGCGCACGCTCGTCTAGAGGCAAAGGGTCGTTGGATAGACGATGCTTTACAATCAATGCGCCACTCGAATCGTTTGGCGGCTGAATGTCTCCGTCGGTTCGAGGCAACTGCTTGCACAGATTTGACAGGCTTTGGGTTGCTGGGACACCTGGTTGAAATGACAAGGCCTTCCGAGGTTGATGCCACCATCTATCTGTCAGCTTTGCCAATTTTAGAGGGTGCTGAAAAGACCGCGGGAGCCGGAATTTTGAGTTCTTTACAACCAGCTAATGTGCGTTTACGCCGAGCGATTCGCAAAGTGGAGACGATGGTCAAGCATCCACGCTATCCTTTGGTATTTGATCCACAAACTGCTGGTGGCTTGTTGGCTAGCGTGGCCGCCGACCATGCAGATGCTTGTGTGCGCGAGCTCATCTCACTTGGTTACTCCCAAACTCGCATAATTGGTGCCATCCATCCAAAGGGAGATAGCCTTGAACCTATTACTCTACTCCACTGACCTTATGGATTACTGCTAGCAGAGCATCTTTTTCTGCTTCCGGGGTGTAACGTGATGCGAGTTCACGACATCTATCAGTTAATAACGAACGAAAGGCGAAATCAGACTCAAACTTCGTCATCATCGCCGCTAAGGCTACCGAATCGCCGGTCGGGAAAAGACCAGGATAATCTTGCCCAAGCAATCCTGTGTTACCGGGAATATTGCTTGCGATGATCGGCAAACCTGCCACGCAAGCTTCAGAGACCACATTGGCACCACCCTCCATTACAGAGGTGATGACCATTGCCTGACTTCGTGCGTACAGGTGACGAACCGCCGTTTGTGAGACCTCGCCTAACCAACTGTAACGCTCGTTATTACTCATTTGGGCTTGTGCGGCAACGGCCCAATCAGAGGTATGAGCACGGCCAGCTTGAACGATCCGAATACGAGAATCTACAGGTAATAAACGAGATGCCTCAGCGGCACGCAAGCTATCTTTTTCTTCACGCAAATGACCTACCACACACAATGTAAAATCACGCGCCACCGTCTTACGATAGGTCGTTGCCAAAGGCAGTGCGGATTGATAAACGATGTGTAAAATAGTGTGAAATTCTGAAGGAATATTGTGGGAGACATTGGCGTGCAAACCTATCAAAGCGCTAGCGTAAGCCAAACTCATTCGTGTCACTTTAGGGTGGGTGTGCTGAAAACGATAGATATCAGTACCCGTGAGAACGATTATCAAGGCTCGATCTGGAAAACGGTTGGCGAATGCTGCGATGCTAGCGGCGCTCCGCCAAGCGTGGAGGGCTATCATTAAATCATATGATCGATCTTCCACGCCCCACTGCTCAAGGATATCTATTTTATGTCCAGCCTCTCGCAGTAACCTGGACCACCGCCTTGCGGTTGCACGATTACCTGATAATGAACTCGGCGGTGCGGGCGTCACCAAAGCCATTTTCATAATTGATTACCTCGCTGGAGTAAACAATGATTACGACACCATCCACTCATCGCCTCACCTCCAATGTTCTGGTTGAAATGCTTGATGACGCCCGACAGCGCACCGTCGAGCTAACGCAAGATTTGCCGCCTGAGCGTCATTTAGGACCTAAGCTTAGCATCGTAAATCCACCTCAGTGGGAGATTGGGCATATTGGTTTTTTTTATGATTATTTTGTCCTCCACAAGCTTTTTGGGTTGTCAAATTTTCAAATTGCAAATGCCTCACAGCTCTACGACTCAATGGGGGTAGCACACGATGCACGTTGGACGCTCGACTTACCTAGTATGGAAGATACGTTTGACTACTTGCGTATTATTCGTGATGCCATGGTTAGCCGATTGCCCGAGGGTCTGACTGATTCTGCGACCAGTTATGTCTGGCAACTCGCTACGTTTCACGAAGATATGCATGGGGAGGCCTTTGCCTATACCCGTCAGACCTTAGCTGACCAGATGCCGATGATTGTGCCACCAATCGGTGGGTTGCCTTGTTTAGATTCGGGTGATCTAAGTGGCGAAGTCTTTGTTCCTGGCGGTGAACATACACTTGGTGCAGATGAAAATGTTGGCTTTCGTTTTGACAACGAAAAACCTGCCCATGTCCAGGCGTTTGACTCATTTACGATTGACATTTCCCCTGTAACGAACGCAGCGTTCATGCGTTTCGTTGAAGCCGGCGGTTATGAAAACCCTAATTATTGGTCAAATCGTGGCTGGGTCTGGCGAGATGCTCAAGCACTTAAAGCTCCATGTTATTGGCGTTATCATGATGCGGGTTGGCAAGTCCGTATCTTTGATCGATGGCAATCTTTGCCACTTAACGCACCTGTATGTCACGTCAGCCAACACGAGGCGCAGGCGTATTGTAAATGGGCAGGACGTCGCTTGCCGACTGAACTGGAATGGGAGGTAGCTGCAAGCCGAGTAGGTGATGGACAGACACTTAGCCCGCACAAAATGCTTTACCCATGGGGTAACGAACCTCACGGCGCATTACTGGCTAATACGGATGGTTATCGAGTCGGTTGTGTGGATGTAGCTGCTTTTCCGAACGGTGACAGCGCCCTAGGTTGCCGTCAAATGCTCGGTAATGTTTGGGAATGGACTGCAAGCCGTTTTGGACCCTATCCTGGCTTTAGTGCGGATCTTTACGCCGAGTACTCGGAACCTTGGTTTGGGGAGGGGCGAATGGTTCTGCGTGGTGGCTCTTGGGCGACACGCAGCCGATATCTAAACAACAACACGCGTAATTTTTTTCTGCCGGAGCGGAACGATATCATTGCTGGATTCCGTACCTGCGGTTGATGGAAATTCAAATCAAAAAATTAATGGTCAAGTTAAAGGATATTCTATGAAATTTTTCTGGCGCGCATTCGCACTTAATCTTCTCCTTATTTTGCACGTTCATGCCGGGGTGCTAGTTTTTACTGCTATTCCTGATGAGGATGAGAGCAAGTTAAAAGAACGTTTCGGCCCAATGAGCGAGTATTTATCAAAGACTCTCGATATTGAGGTTCGTTATGTGCCTGTAAAGTCCTATGCTGCGGCAGTTAGCGCATTTCGAAATGGTCAAGTTCAGCTCGCTTGGTTTGGTGCATTATCTGGCGTTCAAGCGCGCTCTACAGTACTCAATTCGCAAGCTTTGGCTCAAGGCGTTGAAGATCAAGCGTTTTGGACTTACTTAATCGCCCACAAAAGCACCGGTCTTAAAGCTGGAGATGTCATTGACAAGAGTATGCGCGGCATGACCATGACTTTCGGCTCGAAAAGCTCAACTTCAGGCAGATTGATCCCAGAGTTTTATTTGACCGAGCGGTTTGGGGAGTCACCAGATAAAGTGTTCGAAAGAGTAGGTTACAGCGGTAATCACAGTCGTACTTTACGCTTAGTTGAGAGCGGAAGTTATGATATCGGTGCTATCAATTATGCCGTCTGGGAACGTGAGCTGGCCGCGGGCAACATTGATACTGATGAAGTCAAAGTTATTTGGAAGACGCCAGCCTATCCCAATTACCAGTGGAGCATTCGCGGAGACGTAGATGGGCAGTTTGGTGCCGGATTTTCTGATAAAGTTAAAGCGGCCCTGTTAGCGATGGATGATCCCAAGTTACTGCAGAGCTTTGCACGAAGTGCCTTTATTCCCGCGCAGAACTCTGATTATGCACCTATAAAGCGAACCGCTAAGCAGGTTGGTTTAATCGACTGATGAGCCCGTTAATTCTCAATCAAGCTTATGCTGATTTCGGTGGTACTCGGGTTTTAGGGCCGATTAGTCTGCATGTTCAACCAGGTGAACATATAGCGTTGGTGGGACGTAGCGGTGCGGGCAAAACCACGTTGTTATCCTTACTGTATGATCGCCGCCGTAGTGACATAACTTTCATCCCCCAAACCTTAGGATTGGTGGATACGCTTAGCGTATTTCATAATGTCTACATGGGGCAATTAGCTACGCACTCGGGCGCGTATAATCTAATCAATTTAATTCGACCATTTCGCACTCAAATTCGAGCAGTGACGGCCGTATTAGAACAATTGGACATGGCGTCAACCCTTTGGAGCCGAGTCGGCGAACTTTCGGGCGGCCAACGTCAGCGTGTGGCCGTTGCCCGCTCATTGTTTCAAGATGCCGACGTGCTATTGGCCGACGAGCCGGTATCCGCGCTAGATGGGCCACGCTCTGAAGCGGTGATGCAAGCGCTTATCAAACAGAACACTACCACCATCATTGCGATGCATGATCTCGATTTGGCCCGTCGTTATGCCAATCGACTAATTGGCATTCAAGACGGTACTATTGCTTTAGATGCACCTAGCAGGGCGGTCAATACCCACGACCTTGATGCGCTCTACTAGACCGGAACACAAGCGCTGGAGTGTGCTGTCAGCACCGTTGGTGCGCACCAGCTTATGGCTACTCGGAATTGCACTAGTTTGTGTTTGGCTGGCTGATCTCCAAATTCGATCAACTGCGCCCTGGAGCGAATTAGCTCGTTTTGGCCGAGGTTTAATACAGCCTGATTTTGCAACTTTTGATACGGCGATTGTTGCTCTAACTCGAACACTAGCCTTTGCGTTCACTGGCGTAGGCGCCGCGGCTGTTTTGGGTATGGGTTTGGCCTTGATTTTTCATTACCGAGTCGTGCGAATTTTTTGTGCATTCGTTCGCTCCATCCATGAACTGTTTTGGGCACTTATTTTTTTGCAGTTTTTTGGTCTACACCCCATCACTGGCGTTTTAGCTATAGCACTACCTTACGCGGCGACCTTCGGGCGAGTATATAGCGAAATTCTTGAAGAAGGTGATCGCGGTGCAGTGGAGGCTCTATCAGCTCATAGTGGTCTAATTTCAATATTCTGGTATGCGCGCGTGCCTGATCTTTGGGCGCACCTTACCAGCTACACTAGTTATCGCTTTGAGTGCGGTATGCGCTCAAGCGCTGTACTTGGTTTTGTCGGTATGCCAACGCTAGGATTTTACCTGGAGAGTTCTTACGCCGAGGGCCAATATGGTGAAGTCGGAATGATATTGCTTATATTTTTAATAACTATCGGAAGCCTTAGACTATGGTTACGACCAAAACTAGTCGTTCTCTACTTACTAGCTGCTCCTTTTTTACTAGGCGCTGGTTTGCCTATTGTGTGGGGCAATGCCACACGGTTTTTTACTGTGGATATCATTCCCTCGCCACTACGTAATGGTGAGGGTGTTGCGGGTTTGGCATCGTGGTTAGGCGATTTACTATTGTATCAAGCATTACCTGGCATTGGTACCACGCTCGTGCTCACGCAAATTGCGCTGGTGGGCACTGGAATCGTTGCTTTACTGACTTTCCCTTTAATTTCTCGATTGTTTGTCGACCGTTTTCGTCAGGTGCCTGGGCATGGACTTTTGATAATTGGTCGCTCAGTGCCTGAGTATCTGCTAGCGTATATCCTACTACAACTTTGGGGACCGTCTATGCTACCGGCGGCAGTAGCATTAGTTATTCACAACGGTGCCATCATTGGCCATCTCATTGGGCGTCAAAGTAGCACCCTCAGACTTAGACCTGACGTTGTCGGTGGCTTTAACTGCTACACCTATGAGGTAGTACCCCGACTTTATCGATCGTTCCTATCTTTTTTACTATATCGTTGGGAAATAATCATGCGTGAGACGGCAATTCTTGGGATATTAGGTATTACGACACTTGGATTCTACGTCGATAGCGCTATTCAAGAACTACGCTTTGATCGAGCTCTCGTACTGATATTTATTACCGCACTGCTAAACATTGGTGTTGACTCGCTAGCGCGCACTATTCGTTGGCAACTACGTTTGCGCACAACACCAGCAAAACTTGAGGCAGTTTAAGTATGTTTTCAACTAGTTCACAAACAAATTTGGGCAGCAATGTGCAAACACTAGGAGAGGCACTTGTTGAGGCACTAGAACGACCCGAGCATCGTATTTCACCTATTTGGTTTTATGACGAACGTGGCTCAGCACTTTTCGAAGACATCACCCAGCTTCCAAGTTATTACTTGACGCGAACTGAAATCAAAATTCTCGATGACAACTTAGAGGAAATTTCCAGAGCCATTGGCCGTGACCGGTTAGTGATAGAATTGGGGAGTGGATCGAGCCGAAAGACATTTCGTCTACTCAAGGCTCTTGATCAGCCAGCGGGCTACGTGCCTGTGGACATCTCGGCAAAATACCTGCATCAATCAGCTGCTAGGCTATCCAGCAAATTACCATCGTTGCCTGTCGTGGCGTTGATTGCTGACTTTACAACGGAGTTTCAATTACCACCATCGTTGCCTCCACATCGTAACCGGTTAGGTTTTTTCCCAGGCTCGACTGTTGGTAACCTAGAGGTGACTGAGGTGCAATCCTTGTTAATGCACTGCCACAAAATGTTGGGCGATGAGGCTACATTTTTGATTGGCGTCGATCTTGATAAATCGCCTGAAGTATTGATTTCCGCTTATGACGACCCGGAGGGTGTCACGGCTGAATTTAATCGTAATCTTTTGAAGCGAATCAACCGCGAACTCGGTCTTGTAATTGATCCAAGCGCTTTTGCTCACGAGGCACGCTATTTAACCAATCCGGCAAGAATCGAAATGCACCTTGTAGCTACAGTAGATCAGACGTTTGAAATCTCCGATAGGACATATAAGTTAGAAGCAGGCGAAAGCTTTCACACCGAAACCTCCCATAAATATACTGTCGAAGATTTTTCAAGACTTGCTGAAACAGCGGGCTGGGAACTAACCCACTATTGGTGCGATACCGAAAAACGTTTTGCTGTTCTGCTCCTCAAAGCCACCAAGGTGAAATGAGATCAAGATTTCATCATAAAAAATAATAGTTGAATGCAATCGATCGGCATTCCTTACTGGAAAGGGTCCGAGGTTCGACCTATTTCTAATGGGCAACCGAATCCCATGCGGATTGAGGCGCTAGAGTCTGGGTAAATAAAGCTTCTTTTTTTGACGAATAAGCCACGTTCAGCGACCTTTTTCTTCGATAATTGCTTTTCGGGAGCAACGCGCTCGGAGGAGCTCCTG
>CACECO010000011.1 GCA_902558075.1 uncultured Litorivicinus sp.
AATTTATCAGTTGTTGGAACCACTCTCGTTCTTCAGGAAGGAACGATGATTTTCCAGTTCGCAACCAACGCTTTTTTGCATCATCAGTGATGCCGATATCGTTATCGACAGGCGCAATGTTGAAGTCACCCATGACGACAATGTGATCGGTGGGCGAGTATTCTGTATTCATGGTCGTCAGTAGGTCGCGATAAAACGCCTCTTTCGCTGGGAATTTGACCATGTGATCGCGAGATTCACCCTGTGGGAAGTAGCCATTGAACACGGTGACTTCAGTTCCGTCGGCGAGCGCATAAACACCACGGATCATCCGTCGTTGTGCATCATCGGAATCTGTCGAAAAGCCACGAGTGATTGAAAGCGGTTCAGGTTTTGACGCAAGCGCAACGCCATAATGTCCTTTTTGACCATGAGTATCGAAGCGATAATTTAAAAATTCGAGATCCTCGAACGGAAATTGTTCATCGGCAACTTTCACTTCCTGGAGACCAATCACGTCTGGATTCAGGTGCTGTTTGAGCGCTTCCAGTTGGTGAATCCGTGCGCGGATTCCGTTGACATTGAATGAGACAAATTTCATAGGGACCTTTTTTGTTTTGGTTTGCCCGCATACTATCAGGTCTAAGGAGAGGCTCAATGAACATCATTTTAATGCGCCATGGCGAGGCGGTTCCATTTGCACTGAACGATGGTGATCGCATATTGACGACCAACGGGAGAGGAGAGGCATCGAATACCGGAACCCAACTCAAGAAAGCCGGTTGGAAACCTCAAACAGTGTTTTGTTCGACACGGGTTCGGGCGCAGCAGACTTCGGAGCTTGTAATTGGCGCGCTTGGGTTAGCGATGAAACCGCAGGTGCTAAAGGGGATCACACCAGAGTATGATTGGATAGAAGCGGCGGTGACTATCGAACAGCATGCAACGGATCAGAGCTTATTTGTTTTTCATCAGCCAATATTGACGCAGATCGTAGGTCATTTGACAGAAGCAAACGCCAACGTCGATGTACAGCCGTGCGCCGCTCCAGCAACAGCATATGTCTTGGCCTTGGAGACCTTTTTACCAGGATCAGCCACATTGGTGGGGGCGTATCAACCCTGATGACTGAAACCATTCGTTTTGAAGTTGCTGGGTTAACCTTCCATGGGCTCTGTTTTGGTCCGGCGGACGGAATTCCGGTACTGGCGTTACATGGCTGGCTCGATAATGCGGCATCTTTTACTCGCCTCGGGGCACTGTTAACGGGCTGTCGAGTGATCGCAATCGATCAACGTGGTCAAGGAATGACCAATCATCTGAATCGTCCGTATCACATCTGGAATGGTGTTCCGGATGTCATCGGGATACTCGATACATTGGGTTGGGAGCAAGCAATTCTGCTCGGACACTCGATGGGTGCTGCTGTTGCAGCATTGGTTGCGAGTGCCTATCCAGATCGCATCCAAGCCTTGTGGTTGGTTGAGGGATTGGGACCTTGGACGTACCCTGATGGAGAGGCGCCTGCATTGTTACGTAATGCGACCGATGAGCTACGGTGGGCTAGTGATCGTCATATCACCTTGCTACAACTGTTTCGACTCGATGAGTCACAGGTTCAGGTTTGCATTCGTCGGCTTGAGATGCCTGTATCGTTGGGTCTTGGAGATCAAGGGTTTTTTAAAGACCCTCTGTTTCTCCCCGAGAGAATCAAACTTTGTCGTGACATTGGGGTGGAAACTTTAAAAGGTGGTCACCATCTCCACTTGGAAGGCGCAGAGGGCGCCATCGTAACATGATTATTAAAGAGGCATCCTGGCGTATGAAGAGATGGATTTTGTTGGGTTCGATGTTGCTATCGAACGGATCGATTGCTGCCGATACACCGGGATCCGCTGATCTTCCTGAAGTGACACGCCCCCTTGGTTCAGAAATCATTCGTTACAGCGAGGGTGTGCAATCAGCGATTCGTTTTCCATTAGAACGGGTTGAGCGTGTCAATAATCGACTTGTGATTGATAAGGAACTCGATATTGAAGGCCATGTGATCGACATCACCTATCAATTAGGGCCCCGGGAAGCGTATCAATCCTTTATGGAGAGCCTTGAAAACAGACTGTTGAGCCAGGATGCTGAGATTTTATTCTCTTGCGATAGTCGAGGGTGTGGTGTCAGTGGATTGTGGGCTAACTCGTTATTTCAAGTTCGGGAGCTTTATGGTCCCAACAGTAATCAAATCTATTTCGCAGCCAAATTACCAGGTGTCACAGATCGATATCTGTCGGCCTATGGGATTGAGCGCGGTAACCGGCGTCAATATGTGCATCTTCGGTTAGTTGAACCTGGCGTGGAGGAACCACGATTTCAGGGGGTACAGACGCTTCAACAGGAGGGTCGTGTGATTTTACCTGTCGAATTTGCAGGAAATCGTGTGAGTCCTGAGAGCCGTGCGGCGATCCTGGCCATCGCATCGGATTTGAAGTCGCTTGGTACAGATGAACTAGCCATCATCGCTTACCGCGCGCTGACGCCCAGTGGAACGCTTGAAGATGCGTTGGCACAATCAACTGCTCGTGCCGCGCACGTTCAGTCATTGCTTCGTGAGTCCGGACTCATGATTGAGAACGCTTATGGATTCGGACCACTCGTTGCTCCGGCCGGCTTATCGCCAGATCGAGTTGAAATCGTCAAAATTCGTTAAGGGATTCGACTAGCGTTGAGAGAAACTTCGTGGATACACTTTGCGCATGATGAGCGAACCCAAGAATGGTATTGTCTCGAGCCAAGTCGCTCGGCAGGTCCTCGATTATTGGTTTACCGAATACGCCAGTGGAAATCTTGCAGAAAAGCAAGATAAACGTTGGTTTGTGGGCGGTGATCAGGTTGATCTGGAGATTGGTCAACGCTTTGGGCACCTTGTCGAGCTTGCGCTGGCAGGCGGCTTTAAAGATTGGGAAAGCGAACCTGAGAGTCGTTTGGCGTTGATCATCCTGCTTGATCAATTCACTCGGAATATCTTTCGTGGAACGACCCGCGCATTTTCTGGCGATTCGCGTGCGGTGAAGCTAGCCCGTAGTGGCCAAACCTCCGTCATTTTTGATGACTTACCGCTGATTCAGCAGGTATTTGCACTGATGCCTTTGGAGCATAGTGAACTGTTATCGGATCAGATATTGTGTGTTCAAGGAATGGGTCGTTTACTTGAGCTGGCACCAGATGAGGACAAGCCAAGATTTCAGTCATTTGTGAATTACGCGCTGGAACACAAAGAGATCATCGAGCGCTTTGGCCGATTCCCTCACCGAAATGCGGTGATGTCTCGGGTATCGTCCGATAATGAAAGACGTTTTCTCAGCCGCGCGAAAAACTACGGACAGAGTGTCGCGACACTGTGAAAATTTATTCACCACGGTAGGTGGCACAAACCATTTTGGATGGATTCGCCGCTTACCGCCGTCAGTTCATGAATAAAATAAGTTGGATGAGGATCCAAGTTGTTATCGGTCAATCGATTGTTAGTCCTCGGAGGAGCATGCGAAACGCTCCGGTGGATCGAGAGGAAAACGGACTTCACCCTCAGGGATCTCGAGGATGAGTGAATATGCGCCATGTGTGGCGGCATAACAGCAAAGCCTAGGTGTCAACCAACTGGCTTCGTCATCTGAGAGCCTTAAAATATTGATTCGCATTTCACCGTCAGTGGTATGTGGCTCAATCGCGACCAGTAGGGTTGGTGTATCGAAACGGAGCGATTCCGCATCCAGGGGCATCAATGTTTTTTTCGGGTCACCGGTGAGTGTCATGGTGCGATGTGGGATGCCTGCATCATCAAAAATAGGACCTTCTGGCAGGAATCCATGATTCGCGTAGAAGCGCATCGCAGTGATTTGTGCCCCGAGCGTTGGCGTATTTCCCGCACTTTGGATTTTGCTGATTGCGGCGCGCAATAGTTTACTGCCGACATTTTTGTGTCGGACATCTTTTAGAACCGCCATGCGCCCAATTTTTGTCAGATCAAGGACGCGCGCGCAGCCAACAGGTTCACCATCACGTTTAGCAAGTAAATGGATAGCATCTTGATCTGTCGGGTCCCATTCGTCAGCGGGATCGATCCGCTGTTCTTCGATGAAGACTTGGGTTCTGATTGATTGCAGCGCGTCCCGGGCAGTTGCCCAACTGACTTCATGGACCGTCGTTCTCGGATGGTACGAGCGATTCAGATCGGATGAGGTCGATGATGGTGTCACGCCAGAGGCCTTCTAATTTCCGGATATCATCCGACTTAATATTGCGCGTATTGGCCAAGTGAAGCAAGTCAGCAGGGGTTTGATCACCAATCCGTTCTCCATTTACATAAAGTGTCTGATTGACATAGGCCATCCGACAGCCTGGGTCCAGTTCCCATTGTGTCACGGAAGTGATCAGTGGGTCGACGTTTTGCTCCTCGAGTTCTTGCGTCGGATCGATCTCGAGATAGGGAGCTGTGACCCGCGTTGCCAAGAGATGTTCGAGGACATGAGGCTCGTCTAAGTATCGAATGATGGCCTCTTTAGCTTTGTCCAGATCGCTTGCAAGGATCTCGGCGGGAGCGCCACTGATTGATCGACCAGCATCGTCAAAGCGAATGTGTTGTTGATGACTATCGAAGGTTTCCAGTGCCCCCTCAAGAAGGGCACCTGCATCTGGTGCCCGAAAGCCGAGCGATAGAGTCATGCAGTCCGGATCAAGGCTGACACCATGATGAATCATATTTGGTGGTAAATAGAGCACATCCCCCGGATTTGCGATCCAGGTGGTCATTGGTTCTTGTGGTTCAACCAACGCGATCGGTTGATTTGGAACGATCAGCGTCTCATCAGTCGCCTGAGGGCCAATTTCCCAGTGTCTGCGGCCGTTTAATTGAATCAGGAAGACGCTAAATTGATCGAAATGCCGCCCAACGCTGCCATCGACCGAGGCCCACGACAGCATGCAGTCTTCAAACCGCCAGTGTGGCAACCAGGTCAAGGATTGACGGATCTCACCGTATTCCGGAAACAAATGTTCAAGCGCGTGTATGAGCGCGGTCCACGGTATTTTCGGCGCGGAAAATGACTTGAACGGCCCATGTTCGAGCGTAAACGGTGACCCCTCGACGCCTGTTAACAGTCTGCTCGGGAGATCGGTTTCAGTGAGAATCTGTACCAGTGTCTCGGTGTCTGGAACCAAGACACCGACGTCCACCGCCCGGTCGAGGATCACAGGGGTGCTTTGCCAGTAGCGCTGTAGGGTGTGTCCATCAGCAAGCGACACACCCTGAAGCCGCTTGACGGTCATACGTTGCGTGCCTGGGTCTCAGCAGATCCAGTGTAAGTCAACGGTGTCATCTCAAGCAGCGTATGCTTTGCATCCTCTGGGATATCGAGCTGACTAATGAACGTCCGTAATAATTCCTCATCGATCGGTTTGCCTCGCGTTAATTCTTTCAACTGCTCGTAAGGTTTCTCGATGCCGTAGCGGCGCATGACCGTCTGTACGGGCTCTGCGAGTACTTCCCAATGTTTTGCCAGATCTTCGGTGATTACGGCGAGGTTGATCTCAAGCTTATTGAGTCCTTTTAATGATGCTTCATAGGCAATCAGTGAGTGTGCTGCGCCAACACCGACGTTTCTGAGAACTGTCGAATCCGTCAGATCACGCTGCCAGCGCGAGACAGGAAGCTTCGCTGCTAAATGTTCAAAGACTGCATTGGCAATTCCGAGATTTCCTTCGGAATTTTCAAAATCGATTGGATTGACCTTGTGAGGCATGGTTGACGAGCCAACTTCTCCGGCAATCGTCCGCTGTTTGAAATAATCTAGTGAGATATAACTCCAGAGATCACGATCAAGGTCGAGTAGGATCGTATTGTACCGTTTGAGTGCATCGAAATACTCGGCAACACAATCGTGTGGCTCAATTTGTGTGGTGTAAGGATTCAAAGTGAGGCCCAGATTGGCAATCACGCTGTCTGCATGGTCAGCCCAGTCGACTTCTGGGTAAGCAGACAGATGTGCGTTGTAATTTCCGACGGCACCATTGAGTTTCCCTAAAAGCTGAACTGCTCTGAACTGCATGAGCTGACGTTCAAGTCGTGCGACCGCGTTTGCGAATTCTTTACCCACAGTCGTTGGAGAAGCACTCTGTCCATGAGTGCGCGATAGCATCGCGTGTGCCGCCCAGTCGTTGGCTTTTTCGCGTAAAAAATCGATGATTTCTTGCATTTTTGGTGCCAGTACATCATCGCGTATGCGCGTTAGTAGCAGACCGTATGAGAGGTTATTGATATCTTCGCTGGTACACGCAAAATGAACAAATTCGGAGATGGCGTTGAGCTCTGGATTGACCGCGAATTTCTCTTTGATGAAGTATTCGATGGCTTTCACATCATGGTTAGTTGTGCCTTCAATCGCCTTAATGCTTTTACCGTCTGTTTCAGAAAAATCATCGACAATGGCATCGATGTGCGCGATGGCTTGCTCTGACAGCGGTGGTACTTCGTTGATTTGTGGGTTAATTGCTAACGATTTGATCCAAGCCAATTCCACTTCTATGCGCGCACGCATTAAACCAAATTCACTGGCGATTGGACGTAATGCGTCGACTTTGGAGGCGTATCTGCCGTCAATCGGCGAGATTGCGGTCAGCGTGGATAGATTCATGTTGTTCCTATAATCCGATGGATTCTAATTCCTTGAATACGCGGCTTCGCTGAAATAACAGTGCCAGACGACCACCGCCGAGTTGTCGATACAGCATTGCGGCGCGGATCCCGCTTAAGAGGAGTGCGCGTACTTTAGCAGGATTGTTTCCCTGTTGCAGATGTCGGCCATGGTTGCCAGTCACCATGATCCGGAATTTAAGCGTCGATACCGTTTCTTGGTAAGCGGTGTTGAGTGTTTCGATGACTGACTCATGTGTTGGTCCGAGTTGCTCTGCCTTTTGCACAGCGACCTCCAGATGCCCACGGAGTTGATTCAGAAGTTGTGGTTGCTTTGCGAGTTGTCGTTCGACTTGCATCAGACTAATAAAGTACCGGATCACTTCTGGATATTTCCTGTTTCCGCCGCGACCGAGCATCTCTTTGATCAATTTCGATCCAGGCTTCAGATCATCAATGGAACCACCATAGACATCCAATGGCGTATCGGGTGTTAGGTCCAGTGTACTCTGGATCAATAACTCAAATTCGTCATGCGGCACGAGGCCCGTATTTGCCAGGCGGTCGACCAAATGCGCTGTCATGGACAGAGCGCATAGGGGGTACAGACGATTTGGGTTACTCATAGGCCGCTTCCTCAATGACAGCGCCACCCAGACAAACTTCACCATCGTAGATTACAACCGACTGTCCGGGTGTGACTGCACGTTCTGATTTCTCAAAGGTTATGTGTAGATCAGACCCTTGCATTTCAATTACACAGGGTGCGTCAGGGGCCCGATAGCGCACTTTGGCGGTAAATCGTCCGGGGAGGATTGGGGGCTCCCCGATCCAGTTGATCTGGCGGGCTCTGAGTCCTTTTGCCAATAGTTTTGGGTGATTTGTACCTTGAACAACGACCAGATCATTCGTCTCCAGGCACTTTTCAGCAACAAACCATGGCGCATCCGAATAATTTTTGAGACCACCAATACCTAGGCCTTGACGTTGTCCTAGTGTGTAGAACATCAGCCCCTCGTGACGACCAATCACGTCACCGGAGTCGGTCACAATGTTGCCTGGTTTTGGTTGAACGTATGTTTTTAAAAAATCGCTAAACCGGCGTTCGCCAATGAAGCAGATGCCGGTCGAATCTTTTTTTCGCGCGGTAATGAATCCTTGCTGATCCGCGATCTCACGGACTTTGGGTTTCAATAAATCACCGACGGGGAACAGTGACGCGTTGACCTGCTCTGCGGTCAGTGCCCAAAGGAAATAGCTTTGGTCTTTGTTGCGATCAAGGCCACGGTGCAATGGGTTTTTTGCCTTCACGCGTCGGACATAGTGACCCGTGGCGATTAAATCAGCACCGAGTTCGCGCGCGTAGTCTAGAAACGCACGAAATTTAATCTCTCGGTTGCACATGATATCGGGGTTGGGTGTTCGGCCTGCATTGACCTCAGAGAGAAAATGTTCAAACACATCATCCCAGTATTCGGAGGCAAAATTGACTCGATGCAAGTTGATGCCCAGTGCACTTGCAACCTGTTCGGCGTCCTTGAGGTCCGCAATTGCCGTACAGTACTCGGTGCCATCATCTTCATCCCAGTTTTTCATGAACATGCCGCTAACGGCATATCCTTGTTCTTTGAGTAGATAGGCTGTGACTGAGGAATCAACGCCGCCGGACATGCCGACGATGACTTGGGTATCTTTGTTTTGCATGTACTGATCTATGGATGTATTTCATCCAAAATGTTGTTGAGGCACTGACTAGGCCTCATAGTTTTTGATACTTCGATGGGGTCTGGCAGGAAATACCCACCGATATAAGCCGCCTCACCCTGGACAGCATTTAGTTCTTTCATAATCAGCGATTCGTTTTCCTTTAACGCGCGATAAATTGGTTGAAAACGAGCAGCTAGGCTTGGATCTTCAGCTTGCTCACTTAGGGCTTCTGCCCAGAACTGAGCCAAATAAAAATGGCTACCGCGGTTATCGATTTCTCCTACAAAGGGTGAGGGCGACCGACCAGATTCTAGAATTTTCTGTATCGCGACATCCAAGGCATCGCCTAAAATTATTGCTGCTTTGTTTTCCTTGAAGTTCCCGAGATGATTTAGAGACGCAGCAATAGCAGTAAACTCTCCCAGTGAATCCCAGCGAAGATGATTTTCTGTTAATAGTTGTTCTACATGTTTTGGAGCTGAACCTCCTGCACCTGTTTCAAATAAGCCACCGCCTTGCATTAGGGGTACGATGGATAGCATCTTCGCGCTTGTGCCTAATTCAAGGATAGGGAATAGGTCGGTCAGATAATCTCTTAAGACGTTGCCTGTTACAGCTATCGTGTTCAGCCCCTCGCTGGCTCTAGCAAGCGAAATTTTGGTGGCCTCGCGTGGTGAGAGGATGTCTATCTTAGTGCTACTGGTGTCCTGCGTGTCCAAAACTAGTAAGACCTTCTTAATTAACTCTGCGTCATGTGGTCGGCTTTCATCAAGCCAAAAAATGGCAGGCTGTTGAGTTGTTTTTGCACGTGAAATACCAAGTTCGATCCAATTTTCTATCGCATCGACCTGCGTTAAACATAACCGCCAGATGTCATCTTTTTCTACATTATGCTCAGTGAGTACCGTCCCCTTTTCATCAACAAGTTTTATGGATCCTGCTTCCGAAGCCAGGAACGTTGTATTATGCGAACCGTATTCTTCAGCTTTTTTAGCCATTAGGCCGATGTTAGATACGCTCCCCATGGTTGCGGGATTAAATTCCCCGTGGGAAATGCAGAACTTGACGGTTTCATCATAGATTCCAGCATAACAACTGTCGGGGATCACACATTTTATATCGGCTTCTGATCCGTTAGCCGCCCATCCTTTCCCGCCGTTTCTGATTATCGAGGGCATAGATGCGTCTATAATCACGTCATTTGGTACGTGAAGGTTGGTGATACCTTTATCCGAGTTAACCATATGGAGGGCAGGTTGATTCTGAAGACAGGATACTATGTCCGACAAAATTTGTTCCTTGATGCTGTCGTCAAGATGATCAATCTTGGCTACAAGGTCGCCCAGTCCGTTATTTGGGTTAAAACCGATACGATCTAGGGTCTCCTGGTGCTTCTCGATTAGTTCACCGAAGAAAGTTTTTACCGCGTATCCGAACATCACCGGATCAGAAATCTTCATCATTGTTGCTTTTAAATGAACTGAAAACAGTACCTCACGTCTCTTCGCGTCAGCTATTTCGGTACTGTAAAACTTCTGAAGAGCTTTTACGTCCATATATGTTGTGTCGACCACAGTCCCGAGTTCGAGCGGGACAGAGGGCGCTAGTATAATCTCCCGGCCATCGCGGTCTGTGAAACAGATCGAAGCCTTGCCGACAGATTGCTTGCTGATAGTGATCGATTTTTCATTGTGTCTGAAATCAGAGGACTTCATCGTTGAGACATGAGTCAAAGAACTTTTTTCCCATTTCCCCATCCGGTGAGGGTTTCTTTTTGCGAATTTTTTAACTGCGTCTGGTGCTCTTCTATCAGAGTTTCCTTCCCGTAACACCGGATTGACCGCACTTCCAAGTACCTTTGCGTATCTTTTGTGACTTTCTATTTCTTCATCCGAGACTGGTTGATCATTAAAGTTTGGGATATCAAACCCCTTGCCTTGGAGTTCAGCGATAGCACTTTTGAGTTGGGGAACGGAGGCGCTTATGTTCGGTAATTTGATGATGTTAGCTTTGCTAGTTTTGGCCAATTCGCCGAGATAGGAGAGATCATCGGAAACGAGACCCTGTTTAGTCAAACGTTCGGGAAACTGGGCAAGGATTCTACCCGCTAGCGAGATATCACGTTTCTCGACGCTTATCCCGCATAGTGAAAGAAATTTTTCAACAATTGGAAAAAGTGAGTAGCTCGCTAGTCTCGGCGCTTCATCAACCAGGGTAAGGGTTATATCCACTTCCGTTTTTTGATCAATCACAATCATATCCCTTATGTATTTGTGCTAAGAATTTTGTCGACATCACCCACTTGGTAGACAGCTTTTGGTACTCTCAATTCGGACCTATGTCGGGTCTTTTCCGTCCGGCGCACCCTCCTATTACATTCTATTATTTTTGATCCATCAATCATCGGCGAGCCGAGATGATGGGGCACGGAGTATAATAAAATACTTCCGAGAGTGTTAACTCGCTGATATCTTGGTTTTCACCTGAATTTATCTCGGTTGCTTAACCTGCTAAGAACTCGGCAGAGCAAATACTATTGTTCAAAGCTCCAGCGACTTGGATGTTAAAGCATTTGCGTACGCCCAACTATAATCAAAGGCATCATGGGTTGGGCCTGTCTGCCGGGGAAATTCGAGACGATCAATGGCTTGGTCCCACGTTGGATAGGGTGCGTTTTTAGCAAACTAAACAACTGATAACGTCTTACCAACGTGTGTGAACCAATAGTCACATGCCATCATTATTTGTTGATGCGGCTGGCTGAAAACAAATGCGTAGAGTGCATCTAAGCTCGCCCAAGCGGACAAGTTGACAATGAAATCAGGTCCTAGTCGTTTGGCAATCTTCGAGTCGTCTTCTTCGAGTTCGCGCCAGCTAAAGCCGGGTGATTATTCTACAAGTCGTTGCACCTTTGGGACCGCGTGGAAGAAGGATTACATTTCAGGTGCATCCTTTACTTATTTTATTTGCGCGACGCTCAACTGATAAGTCATGACGTATGGGATCTTTATTATCGAACGGCCTTGGCATCACTTTTCAATGTCTTTCTCTTTACTCAGAGAGTTTCGTCCCCATAGTAAATTTGTGTGTAAAAGGACGTTTCGATTCAATGAGTGAACCAGACATCCCCGGCTTTGATCCAGATGACGATTTAGGTTTAGCTGTTGCCAAACCTGAGCTGAAAAAGCCGCCGATGTATAAAGTCATTATGCTCAATGACGATTATACGCCAATGGAATTTGTGATTCATGTGTTGGAATTATTCTTTAAAATGGATCAGGAAAAGGCGACGCAGATCATGCTTACCGTTCACACCAAGGGTGCTGCTGTCTGCGGGGTCTACCCCAAAGACATCGCGGAAACCAAGGCAGAGCACGTGGTTGAGTATGCTAAAGAAAATCAGCATCCTTTAATGTGTCAGATTGACGCCGCTGAGGATTGAGGAGGAGAACTGTATGTTGAGCCGCGATCTCGAAGTCACCTTAAATAGCGCGTTCAAACGCGCCAGGGAGCTTCGTCATGAATACATGACCGTTGAGCATCTGTTGCTTGGGCTGCTAGATAATGCTTCAGCGGTTAAGGTACTCAATGCCTGTGGTGCCGATTTGTCGAAGCTACGCGAAGAGCTTGAGCAGTTTGTGGTGCAGACAACGCCAGGGCTTCCGGAGGATTCTGATCGTGACACACAGCCGACCCTGGGATTTCAGCGGGTACTTCAGCGTGCTGTGTTCCATGTGCAGTCCTCGGGTAAGCAGGAAGTGACTGGTGCCAATGTGTTAGTCGCCATCTTTTCGGAGCAAGAGTCGCAGGCCGTTTATTTCCTGAAACAGCAAGAGATCGCGCGAATCGATGTCGTGAACTACATCAGTCATGGGATTGCGAAGTCTGAGGAAACCGGGGCTGACGGTGAGACCGAATCGGAATCGCAAACTAATCAGGCTACAGCAGGTGATGAGCGTACATCCAACCTTGATGGTTACTGCACCAATCTGAACTCAGAAGTGAAGAAGGGACGCATCGATCCGTTGATCGGTCGTGATGAGGAGCTATCTCGGGTTATTCAAACATTGTCACGTCGTCGTAAGAATAATCCTTTACTTGTCGGGGAAGCTGGCGTTGGCAAAACAGCGATTGCTGAAGGCTTGGCTTATCGGATCGAAGAAGGGCAAGTCCCGGAGGTGATTCATGATGCCGTGGTTTATTCGCTCGATTTGGGATCATTATTAGCCGGTACGAAATATCGAGGTGATTTCGAGAAGCGCCTCAAAGCTTTGTTGGGAGAACTGGAAAAAGAAGAACACGCCATTTTGTTTATCGATGAGATTCACACCATCATCGGCGCAGGTGCTGCCTCGGGGGGCGTTATGGACGCATCCAATTTGCTGAAACCTTTGCTATCATCGGGGCAGTTAAAATGTATTGGTTCGACGACTTTTCAAGAATTCCGGGGAGTTTTTGAGAAAGATCGCGCCCTAGCGCGCCGATTCCAGAAGGTGGATGTTCTTGAGCCCTCGATCGAGGATACGATCAAGATCCTCAATGGCCTGAAGTCTCGGTTTGAAGAGCACCATGAACTGCGTTACACCAAGGCTTCGCTTACGTCAGCTGTTGAACTATCTGCGAAATACATGAGCGATCGGCACTTGCCGGATAAGGCGATAGATATCATCGATGAGGCAGGTGCCATGCAGCGGCTAATGCCACCATCACGTCGTAAGAAAGTGATTGGCGTGCCGGAAATCGAAGCAGTTGTTGCGAATATTGCGCGGATTCCACCGAAACAGATTTCGAAATCAGATTCTGAAGTGTTAGAGAATCTTGAGCGTGATTTGAAGTTGACGGTCTTTGGACAGAACGAAGCCATCGAGCGGATGAGTTCAGCAATCAAGCTATCGCGGGCGGGGCTGAAGCAAGAGGGGAAGCCGGTTGGATGTTTCCTGTTTGCGGGACCGACAGGCGTTGGTAAAACAGAAGTCAGCCGCCAGTTATCGCGGACGCTCGGTATTGAGTTGGTTCGCTTTGATATGTCGGAATACATGGAGCGGCATACGGTCAGTCGTCTAATCGGTGCGCCTCCAGGCTATGTAGGCTTTGATCAAGGTGGGTTGTTGACCGAAGCGATCACAAAAAATCCACATTGTGTCTTGCTGCTTGACGAGGTCGAAAAAGCGCATCCGGACGTCTTTAATCTGTTGTTGCAGGTCATGGATCATGGGACCTTGACCGATAACAATGGTCGGAAGGCTGACTTCCGCCATGTGGTTTTGATTATGACCACGAATGCCGGTGCTGAGAGTTTGTCAAAACGCTCGATTGGATTCAGCGAGCAGGATCAGACAACGGACGCGATGGAGGCGGTCACGCGTCACTTCACTCCGGAGTTTCGTAATCGTCTGGACGCGATCGTTCAGTTTGGTGCACTGAACGAAGAAGTAATTGAGCAAGTGGTTCACAAATTCATCGCTGAGCTACAGGCACAATTGGACGATCGAAAAGTGTCCATTGAATTAGATGAGTCTGCGATGCGTTGGCTTGCCAAGCGCGGCTATGACAAAGCCATGGGCGCTCGTCCGATGGCGCGACTCATTCAGGATTCGATCAAACGGCCTCTGGCTGATGCCATCTTGTTCGGTGAGTTGGCCGGTGGTGGCAGTGTTCTGGTGACAGCTGATAAAAACGACGAGCTTGCGTTCGAAATGACGCCTCGCGTGGTGAAATCGAAAGAAACTGCGTGAGGTTTGGACATCCCCGTCACTTCGGGATGGCGAAAGATCAGCGTGCCCGAAACGTGATACGACCTTTAGTCAGGTCATAGGGTGTGAGTTCAACAGTCACTCGGTCACCAGTCAGGATGCGAATATAGTGCTTACGCATTTTCCCGGAGATGTGTGCAGTGACGACGTGACCATTGTCGAGTTCGACACGGAACATGGTATTCGGCAGCGTATCAACGATCGTGCCCTCCATTTCAATTGAATCTTCTTTTGCCATTTGGCTCCCTTCGAACGTACTGAAAGGCGCGATTATGCCCGCTTACTCCGCACGAATCCACCTACTGTTGATGAGCATCTCGATTGGCCGGTACTCGTTTTTATAGGCCATCTTTTTTGAATCGCGAATCCAATACCCTAAATATACGTAGGGAAGCTCGAGACCACGGGCGATTTCGATCAGCTGCAAAACCATCAGACGCCCCAGACTTCGGGAATCAAACTGGGGGTCCGGATCAAAGAATGAGTAGATTGCTGAGAGTCCATTCCCTGGGATTTCGTCAAATAATGTGACCGCGATGAGACGTTCCTCCAGGTGCGCTTCAAGGAAGAACGCGTGATCTGAGCTCGAGGCGAGAAAGGATTCATATTGCGATGGTGAGGGTGGATACATATCGCCATCGGCGTGACGCACCTCAATATATCGACGATACAAGTCATAACGCGCTTCATCCAAAACTGGCGTCCGAGCGATGAAGCTGACATCCTTATTTTTTTTAAGCGTGCGGATTTGGCGACGTTTGGGTTGAAATGATGCGATGGGAACCCGCACTGAAATACAGGCGGTACACTGTGCACAGTGTGGCCTGTAGGTGTAGCGACCGGATCGCCGAAATCCAGATTCGGCCAGCTTCACGACCTGCTCGCTCGTCAAGGTGGTGCTGGGTTCGACAAACAGGGTTGTTGCCTCTTGCCCTTCGAGGTAACTGCACGGATGCGGTGCTGTGGCAAAAAATTTTAGTGTTTCAAAACCACTCATATAGTGAGCTCGTTAATCTGTTCAACAAATTCAGCACGTGTAATCAGGCTAGCACCGAGTGACTCAAGATGCGATGTTGGAACCTGGCAATCGATGAGTCGAATTTGATGGTGCTCGGATTCTTGGCACAGGGATGCTAACGCAGCTTTCGAAGCATCAGGGATAAGAGAGACCATCGATTCGCCGAATAGGACCTGGCCGAGTTTGACACCGTATAGGCCACCGACGAGCTCGTCTTGGCGATAGGTTTCAAGGGAGATTGCGCATCCCTCGCGATGGAGCACAATGTAGGCCTGAATCATCTCTTCGGTAATCCAGGTACCTTCATCATTCTCTCGGGTAGATGCACACAAGCGAATTAGCGTTTCGAATTGGGTGTTGGTGCGAATTTCAAAGCCCTGCTTTTTTATGGCTTGTTTGAGGCTTCGTCTGAACTTAAATGCTGAGGGTTCAAGCACAAGACGTGGGTCTGGACTCCACCAAAGAATCTGCTCACCTTTTGAAAACCATGGAAAAATTCCGCGAGAGTATGCAAGCCTGAGGCGTTCAGGAGATAGATCACCACCGGCACACAACAATCCATTCGGATCATCGAGTGCTTCAGTGACATCTGGAAAATCCATGATGTGTGGTGGAATCCAGGGAATCAGTGGCTAGACTCGTCAAGGTATCGCTCGGCGTCGAGCGCAGCCATGCAGCCGAACCCAGATGACGTGATCGCTTGGCGATAGATATGATCAGCGACGTCACCTGCTGCAAATACTCCGGGAACAGAGGTTTCGGTGGCAAATCCATCGAGACCTGAGCGCACAATCAGATATCCGCCATTCATTTCGAGTTGGCCTGTAAACAGATCGGTGTTTGGCTTGTGGCCAATCGCGATAAATACGCCATGCACATCAAGTTGTTGTGTGGACTCATCCTGTGTTGATTTGAGACGCAATTCGGTGACGCCCGCGTCATCGCCGAGCACTTCATCGAGTTGGTGATTCCAGATAACTTCGATGTTGTCTTTTGCAAATAATCGGTCCTGAAGAATCTTTTCAGCGCGCAATGAATCGCGGCGATGAATCAGTTTGACGGAATCAGCCAGATTCGACAGGTACAGGGCTTCTTCTACTGCGGTATTACCGCCGCCGATGACGGCCACTGCACGTCCACGATAAAAGAATCCATCACAGGTTGCGCATGCTGAGACACCGCGCCCTTTGAAGGCGTCTTCTGAGTCGAGGCCCAGATATTGCGCACTTGCACCGGTCGAGATGATGAGCGCATCGCATGTATAAGTCCCCTGATCACCACTTAACTGAAATGGCTTTTGTTTGAGATCAGCGGTGTGGATTTGATCATTGAGGACTTGTGTATCAAAGCGTTCTGCATGTGCTTGCATATCCATCATCAACTGAGGGCCCTGCAAATCGGCAACGCCACCGGGCCAATTTTCGACCTCTGTGGTTGTTGTCAGCTGGCCACCAACCTGTGTTCCTGTAATAACCACAGGAGAGAGGCCTGCACGGGCGGCGTAGACGGCAGCTGTCCAGCCGGCTGGCCCGGAACCAAGAATGATAAGTTGATGATGCACGATTGGTCTATCCTTCTCTGTTAAACTTTACGAATGCCTTTTAATGCTTATAGATTAAAGGTCATGAGTCCATCCTCCAAGGAGTTCGGTTGAACGAATCCAAGTCACAAGTCTGGTATCGCCGCTTAACCCGAGAAGTCACGTGGCTTTTCGGCCTTGCATCATCGATTTTTATTTTTTTAGCGCTTTTGTCCTTCGATGTGAGAGATCCAGGTTGGTCATATCAAGGAGCGATTTCTCATGTGAATAATGCGATCGGTCCGGTGGGTGCATATGTGTCTGATTGGATGTTGTCTTGGTTCGGCTATGCGGCATTCGGTGTTGCTTGGGTCCCAATGATGGTTGTTCGGTGGATCGTCCGGGGAACTCAAGATGGACGAGTCTGGATCGCGCGCGCCTTGGGTTTGATCCTATTGATCCCGGGTCTTTGTATTGTGCTTGGTCTGCACATTGGATCGGGCACAACCTCGTTACCGATCGGGACGACCGGTGGTGGTATCTTGGGGGGAGTACTGAATCAAGGCTTGGTCGCTGACTTTGGTCTGACTGGCACAGCGTTATCTGGTCTGGCGTTGAGTATCGTTGGACTGACCATTGTTTTCTCATTGTCTTGGCCAGACGTCCTTGCAGCCACTGGATCCGCGGTCCTCGAATTGAGTCGATCAATGGTGGGCGTCTTGACTGGACAAAGTCGGCCTGCGCAGTTAAGCATCGAAAGTCGTCAATCGTTGTTAGGGCGACTCTTAGCCCCGATTAACCGAGCGATTTTTCCAAAAACGATTCGCAATACCCTCAGAAAGGTTGCACCGCGTCCGCCAGAGGCTGATGTTGCCCAGATTGAAGCGGAGCTCCTTGGACTGAGGGCATCACGGGATATTTATCACCCCGAAGCGTCGATGCCAGAAATTAATCTCGAACAGCCGTCGGATAATCAAGGGCCTCATCTTGATCCCGCAGAATTAGATCAGATGGAGGATGGTCGTGGTTACCCGGTAATCGATACTGACGCTGCTCCCGGCTTGGTTGAGCGAAACATCACGATCGCGCCATTGAACGAGGCTCAAACGCTCCTTGAGGATAGGCCTGTTCCTCTTTTCCCGAAAGCGAAAGCTCAGGCAAAGAAACCAGTTCTTGGACAGATGTCATTGCCTGACTTGTCCTTACTTGATCCGGCTGATCCGTCTTCAGATAGAGGTTTCTCTCAGGATGAGCTGACCGAAATGGGTGATTTGCTGATCCGCCGTCTTGGTGAATTTGGCGTGGATGCCGAGATTGTTGCGATTAATCCAGGTCCCGTCGTGACGCGTTTTGAGATCGATCCAGCGCCTGGTGTCAAAGTCTCTCGGATCACCAATCTTGCCAAAGATCTCGCAAGGAGCTTGGCTGTTATCAGCGTCCGCGTTGTTGAGGTGATCCCGGGTAAAAGCACGGTCGGCGTCGAGATCCCGAACCAACATCGCGAGATGGTGCGTTTATCCCAGATTCTGGGTAGTGATGCCTTCACTCAGGATCCATCAGTCCTCACACTAGCACTTGGTCATGATATTTCTGGACAGTCGGTGTGCGCTAATCTGGCGAAGATGCCACATTTACTGGTAGCGGGAACTACAGGTTCAGGGAAGTCTGTGGGTGTGAATGCAATGCTTTTATCCATGTTATATAAAGCAAGGCCTGATGATCTGCGTTTGATTTTGGTTGACCCCAAAATGCTGGAACTCTCGATTTATGAAGGGATTCCGCATTTGTTAGCCCCAGTGGTCACTGATATGAAAGACGCGGCGAATGCACTTCGTTGGTGTGTTGGCGAAATGGAACGTCGTTACAAGTTGATGGCTGCACTTGGGGTTCGAAATCTGGATGGGTATAACCAAAAGCTGCATGAGCACACAGCGCGAGGAGAGCCCATCCTGGATCCAACATTTGTTCCGAGAGGTTTTGATCCGGACGAGACTTCACCTGAGCTGAAGACGATGCCATTAATCGTTGTCGTGATTGATGAGTTTGCCGACATGATGATGATTGTGGGTAAGAAAGTAGATCAATTGATCGCACGGCTGGCGCAAAAGGCTCGTGCTGCAGGAATCCATCTGATTCTCGCGACGCAGCGTCCGTCAGTGGATGTCATCACTGGCTTGATTAAGGCGAACGTACCGAGCCGAATGAGTTTTCAGGTCAGTTCAAAAATTGATTCCAGAACTGTCTTAGATCAAGGTGGTGCGGAGCAATTACTGGGTCATGGTGACATGCTGTATCTACCAGCAGGTAAACCTGTACCAGTGAGGGTTCATGGTGCGTTTGTGGATGATCATGAAGTTCATAATGTCGTGAATTTCTGGAAGATTCAGGGTCAGCCTGCTTATGAAGAGGTAATTCTCAACGCACAAGCTTCAGGTGATGTTGAATCGCAGGGATCACTGCTTGATGGTGATGATGAAGCGGATCCGTTGTATGACGAAGCCGTTGCTTTTGTTACGAAAACGCGCCGTGCGTCGATCTCTGCGGTGCAGCGGAAACTAAAAATAGGATACAACCGCGCGGCTCGCATGATTGAAGCCATGGAAGCGGCCGGTGTCGTGAGTGAAATGAGCTCGAATGGATCTCGTGAAGTGTTGGCACCGGGACCACGTTGATGCGTTATGTAATTGTATTTGGATGGCTATTGTTGTCGCTTAGTGCTACTGCTTCACCGATTGAGAGTCTCGCAAGACTTTTGGAGCCGTATCGGACGTTTTCAGCAGAATTCCAACAAAGTACGTTAGATTCGAAAGGTATGTCGATTACCGAGATGACGGGCACGCTTGCAATCGCCTCGGAGTCGATCTTTTACTGGGAAACGAACCCACCCTTCTCGCAGGTCATTGTGGCTGATGGCGAGGTACTCTGGGTATTTGATAAGGATCTGTATCAGGTTCAGGTGCGACCGCTTGAAGACACATTGACGGCATCACCAGCAGTAATCTTAAGCGGTGATCTCGATGTCTTGGGTTCTAGTTTCCAAATTACAGAAGAACGATCTGGAACCATCGCGATATACGCTCTGCAGCCCAGGGCAACTGATGAAGTGACTCGACAAATCGTGTTGCGATTCGACGGGACCCGATTACTGGATTTATCGATTGAGGACGCGCTTGGCAATCGATCGCTTGTATCGCTGACGGAAGTAAAGTACGGAAAGCCGGCTGATGCTCTGTTCGAATTCAAACCACCTGACGGCGCTGATGTAATTTATGCGTTGGGTAATCAGTAGTTGTTATCCAAGAGACGGGGCGGTTGACCAAGGCTGAACTCGATAGCTGAGCGCGTGTTCTGGTATGCTCACATGCTCTATTGATCTCTTTATTTGCTGGCCGGTGACTCGGTTTCTAAGGAATATATTCACTCATGCTTGATCCCAAACTTCTTCGTCAAGATCTCGATTCAGTTGTCGCGCAACTCTTACGGAAAGGCGTTATATTTGACGTATCGGCATATCAGGCACTAGAAACAAAGCGCAAGTCATTGCAGCTTGAGACTGAATCTTTGCAAAACAAGCGGAGGGATGGATCCAAGTCTGTTGGTTTGTTGATAAAAGAGGGTAGGAAAGAAGAGGCGGAGATTTTAAAGGTTGAGATTGCGGGCATTGGTGACGAGTTGGCGGCGATCGAGTCACAGTTCCAAAAGGTGCAAGCTGGGCTTGACCAAATTCTTTTGGAAACGCCGAACCTACCAGAGGCCAGTGTTCCGGAAGGCACCAATGAAGACGATAACGTTGAAGTCTCTTTGGTTGGGCAAAAGCCAGAATTTGGATTTAACGTTCGTGACCATATCGAGATTGGCGAGTTGTTTTCAGGTCTCGATTTTGACCGCGCAGCGCTACTTTCTGGTAGCCGATTTGTTACGATTCATGGTGCCTTCGCTAAGTTGCATCGTGCGTTAATCCAATACATGTTGGATTTGCATACGGAACAGCACGGTTATGCCGAAACCTATGTCCCCTTGCTGGTGGATGGATCGATTCTTGAAGGTACTGGGCAGTTGCCGAAATTCAAAGATGACTTGTTCAGAATTGCTCCAGAAGATGGCGGCGGCCGTGAGCGCTATTTGATTCCAACGGCCGAAGTGCCACTTACCAATCTTGTCCGTGACTCAATCGTGGACGTTTCATCGCTGCCACTCCGGTATGTCGCGCATACGCCATGTTTCCGTGCAGAAGCCGGCTCGTATGGGCGAGATGTGCGCGGTATGTTCCGTCAGCATCAGTTCGATAAGGTTGAGTTGGTGTGGATCACTCATCCGGATAAGAGCTGGGAAGCGCTTGACGCACTGCGTGCTCACGCTGAGGCGGTTTTGAGAGGTTTAGGTCTACATTACCGAGTGGTTGATCTATGTGGCGGTGATCTCGGGTTTTCAGCAGCAAAAACCTATGATCTCGAGGTGTGGTTGCCGGGGCAAAATCAGTTCCGGGAGATCAGCTCTTGCTCGAACTGTTTGGATTTCCAATCACGTCGGATGCAGGCACGATTCAGAAACGAAAATGGTAAGCCCGAGCTTGTCCACACGCTCAACGGTTCTGGTGTTGCGATCGGGCGTTGTCTGATTGCAGTCGTTGAAAACTATCAAAATGACGATGGCTCGATTACGGTACCTGACCCACTGAGGCCCTACCTCAAGGCAGATCACCTGACGCCAACACTATAGGCATTTGGTTGGTTTTGGGAGGCCAGACACACGGGCAAGTTGTTTGGCTGGACTCACTGGGAACAGTCGATGCAAATAGATGCTGTTCCCTTTGGTTGGACCGATTTCTAGTTTGATCCACTTAACTAAGGGACGCATCGCTGGTGCATGGTCGAACTCGTCATAGTATCGACGGACCAATTCAATTAATTCCCAATGCGCGGGACTGAGGTCGATTGACTCAAGGGTTGCCAGTTCCTGCGCGATTGATTCATTCCAGTTACTGAGGTTGTCTAAATAGCCATCGGTATCGAGTTGGAGCGACATGTTAACTCCACGTGCGACAAGTCGATGTTTCAAGAAGATCGATCCACCCATCAGGTGTGATTGTTTCGATCGCGGCATGTGGGAAGAGTACCTGATCATCGGCAAAGGCAAGTACCTGGCATGGCAATTCGTCGAGTTCGTGCACGGCGTTCATCGCTTCACCAGCAACGATTACGATATCATCTGGGGTAAGCCAACCAGTGGCGTCGTGAAGCGCACTCGCTGAGGTCACTAGATGAATCATTAGGCCTCCAAAACCACGTCACTTATATTAAGGCAATCCAAGATCTGATCGCGCTCGCAGAGCTTTCCTGGAAAATGATCGTTCACCTTAATACCCCGTTCTTTGCAGCTGTTCTCGTCGATCAAGACGTTGTCGATGTCATACAACGGCAGACTTTTGAGCTTTCCACTAAGTGCCAGTGGGCTTTTATCCGGCATAGTCGGCAGGGAGGCCCAAGATACGCCAGCATTTTGCAAGATGACGGAGACCGGACACTCGAAGGTCGCAAGTACCAGGGCCATATCGAGCATTTCGCGCGTTCCTAAGGACTCGGTTGGTCCTGAACGGATGACTAGGGTGACGGACTTCATCGAAATTGAACCACTCGGTCAGCTGACTGAAGTTGCTCAGTCCATTCTCCAAGTCCCCCGAGTCGAATGCCATCAATGAGTAATTCCTTACAGATCCCGCGTCTTTCGGCCGCCGTGATGCAAGCGACGACCTCACATGATTCTAGGGTAGCCAGTTCTGCAAGTTGTCTTGAGGGGTCTGCCTCACCTTGTGGTACGTCGCGAGTTTTATCCGCAAATAGGACTCCATCTTCATATAAAAAGCAAAAGACCGCGTGTCCTCTGGATAACGCGGCCTTCAGTATGTCAAGGGCTCTTAGTGGCAGTGTTCCACTCTCCGGGGACACCGCCAGCAAGATGGCAAACTGCTTCACTCGTCGCCAGAAAAGACGCCCAATAGCGCAAGTAGATTCGTGAATAGCAAATAGATGTCAACATAGAGAGCGACAGTCGCCATCACATAGTTTGTCTCACCACCATGGATGATTCGACTGGTGTCGAATAGGATATAACCGGCTGCCAATAATACCAACATCGCGCTGAGTGCGAGGCTCAAGGCTGGAACCTGGAAAAAAATCAGGCAGATTGACGCGAGTAGCGCGATGATGAGACCTGTGAACAAGAACCCGCCCATGAAGCTAAAGTCTTTTTTGGTCGTTAACACATACACTGAGAGCGACAAAAAGACTGCGGCAGTGCCGAAGAGGGCGTTACCGACAATCGACGCCCCACCAGGGGCCTGCAAGTAATAAGAAATCATTGGTCCGAGAGTCCAGCCCATGAACCCGGTGAACGCGAACACCAGTGGCAGAGCCCAGACGCTGTTCCGCATTGCTTGAAGGGCGAATAGCAGCCCAATCATACCGCCTAGTGAAAGAAGCCAGTGCATAGGCGGTGCTTGAGTCGAGACGGCCAACGCAGTCATTCCTGCGCTAAAGAATAAAGTCATTGAGAGCAACATGTAGGTGTTG
This sequence comes from uncultured Litorivicinus sp., assembly GCA_902558075.1. Taxonomy (GTDB): domain Bacteria; phylum Pseudomonadota; class Gammaproteobacteria; order Pseudomonadales; family Litorivicinaceae; genus HIMB30. Next base: position 23,225 of record CACECO010000011.1, read on the forward strand.
CGCAATACCTTGTTTGCTGACTCTGAAGCTCCGTATCCAGCGGTCACTGTGGCCTGAGTAATGCGATCACTCATCGAAAGATCTCCTATATCTGATTGAGCACCGGATGTACTCAACTTTCGTATGATGCAATATCTATAGTAATGGTTCTTGCACATCTTGCAAGACCCTTGATAGGCCTTTATTTCAATCGATTGAGTCGAGAATACAAATAATTGTATCCATTTGTGCGAGACCCTTTTGTTTGATAACTGAATAGAAATGAAAATACTGATAGATGCGATCGCTCTGTTAAAAAATCCCCCTAAGCTCTACGTCCAGAGGTATCTCATGAAAGATTGTTCTCAGATCGCGGCGCTGTTGGAGAAAGGAATCTCGATATTTTTTCGTTTATTCGGGGCCACCAAGATCATGTTGATGGCGGGCCTCGTGTTTGTTTTGCTGTCACAAATTGGTCTTTTTGTGAAATCGTCAGTTGCTGTCGATTTGATTTTCGATTCAGCAGGCCCGCTTGAAGCCATCTTTATTCTTTTATCGAAACTTATTGATCTAGCATTGATCGCAGTCTTCATTACGATCATCGCATTATCCTCTTATATTAGCTTCGTTGATGATATCGATCTTTAGACAATGGATTCGGAAGCGTTGCTCGAAATTCAGAAGTTTGGCATGATACATCCACACCAACTGTAGGGTAAGCTCATATCAGCGGTGGTCGGTTTGTCTTCCATTGCGTTACTTGGCACAGCATTAAAGATTGCAGAGGCCTACAAGAACAGATTCGGGATACAGACGTTTCCACTAGAGATTAAGATTACTGCAAGTATTCACGTATTGTTCTTAGCGACAAGCCTCACCATGGCGTTCATGGAGTGGACTGATATTAAGGTGAGAGCGTGATCTATAGAGACTCGACGTAGGCGCCAATGTTTGCCATGTCGTCAGCACTTAACGCAGCGGACTGTCCCCACATCAGCGCACTCTGAGCGCCTCTGGTCTCACCATTTTTGTACTGCGTGAGCATCGATATGATCGCGTCTTTGGTTGCTCCCTGAAGCTTTGGTCCAACACCGCCTTCACCGTTCAAGCCATGGCAACCAGCGCAGGCTACGTAGATTTTCTTGCCGAGATCAGCGGGGTTTGCCGCCGCCAACATTTCCGCTTCAGCTTCACGACGTTTAGCATCTTCAACTTTATAAGCTTCATAACATTCACCCACACACATTCCGACTGGTGGGTGATCGGTTTCCCACGATATAGAGCGTGCGCCTGCGAGAAGCACTGCGGCTCCGAGAAAGATGGGAACGATTATTTTCGCGTTGCTCACAATTAACTCCTTTTTTGTGATCCCGATTAAAAGTGGTCCAATGATAAAGCCTTTCATGCGTGCGTCAAACGTCAGTTCGACTTATTTGCGGGATTCAACTATTGAATCCATGTTCTGAATCACCTACCATGCGCCTCCATCGTGGTCGCGATATTCGGAGAGGTGGCAGAGCGGTTGAATGCACCGGTCTTGAAAACCGGCATAGGTTAATAGCCTATCCAGGGTTCGAATCCCTGCCTCTCCGCCACTTATTTCGCTCAATTCTCTGATATCAAAAGCATTTCTTCTCCATTTAATTTGATCAATCAATAATTTGTACCACATCTTGTACCGTTTAAGCTGTTGCTAGCTGTAAGCATTCAAATGGTTTTGTTCGTAAGAGGGAGGCATGGGCCAGTGGGGGTATGCCTGATATGTGTATATCTGCTCTGCAACATACCTGATTTTTTCAATTAGTCACTTTAAGATCCTTCTGTCAGCGGCAAATGATGTCGACAACAAGGTCTGTAAATCGTCGTGAAGGCCTTTTTCGATAGTATCTATGTACCCTTTTGAGGCAAGGAAATACCTGAGTAGCCTAGATGGGTGTTTACCCACATAGATACTATTCAAATTAACCCGTAAGTTTTTTAATGTTTCCACAAGTATTAAACTGCAGCCATGGTTCGTGGATCAATGAAGATCAGTTTTGATATGAAGAACGTTTTTACGACATCGATCAAAATCTGTTTGATTGTCTTTGTCACTCTTCTACTCGTTGGTTGTGGTGAAACAATCAAGACCGCAGTGAAAAAGAGTGACGAGTTCATTTACGAAAACGCCGACAAAGTTGCCCGTAAAGATGAAGTCACGGGTAAGCGAGAGTTCAACCTGACCTCTGTTGAGGGTGAACTTAAACTTGGCAAACAAATATTTGACCAAATCGTTGCCCAATACGAGGGAAAAGTTCTTCCAAAAGATGACCCTCGATACATTCGTGTTGAAGCAATCTTTCAGCGAGTGATTGCTGCTTCACACTTCCGTGATGCGGACACACCAGAACTTGCTGTGATAGATGACCCGATGTGGAACGCATATGCGACCACGGGTGGAAGAACCATCTTTTTTACAGGATTAGTGGATAGTTCTACTGACGATGAAATTGCTGTGGTGGTAGGCCACGAACTTGCTCACTCTTCGCTCTCGCACATCACTGAATCGCAATGGCAATCACGTTTGAAGGCGGCGGTAAACAGTAAAGGTGTGCAAACGGGATTTACAGAGAGTCTCAGCGTAGTGGACGAGAGAGAAGCAGATGAAATCGGTTTGCTTTACTCAACACTTGCAGGCTATGACCCAATTGCTGCGGCAGGAATATGGGCAAAGAAAGCACAAGAACAAGGTTCAGTTTACAACTATTTTTCCACACATCCTGCCAACGACGAGCGAGCAAAAGCAAATGCAGTAACTGCATCAAAGCTCAGCGAACATTATGTTGCTGGGCAGGTTAATCCAGACGCAGAAAAATTGCTCATTTGTAACAACATCTACTGCCGATCGGATAAAGATGAACTTAAAGGCGGTGAAGGTGGTGGGTATTTGGCACTACTGGAAGTCACCATCAACACAGCACTGAAAAATGCGGAAGCAAAGCGAGAGCGGGAAAAACAAGAAGCACGGATAAGAGAGCAACAGGCAAAAGACCTCAAAGCACTTGAGGAGCAACCACCAACTATAGATTGGCATTCCTCTTGGACATACAAATATCAGGGTTACTTCCAAAGATTTGGAACACAGGATAGTGGTGTGTCATTTGCACTTACGAGTGATGCACGAGCAGGCAACTATTATTTTGTGAAGGATGGGCAAATCCAAAAGGGTGAAATGCGATTTGTGGGACGAGACCAATCAGGAAAGTGGTTGATTTATGACGTAACCGATCCGTTTGGTTCTGGGCGAATAAGTTTTGAGGATATGGGTAGCCAAGTTAGTGGAGCAATATGTTTCCCACCTGATTTCAAGCAGTGTGGTGGGTTCAAAGGAGCAAGACAATGAGACGATTATTGATTGGTTTAGGTTTGGTGATAATGGCATCCAGTGCGACTGCGGAGAGTTTGCAATACATCTGTGAGAAGACACGGATTGACGCAATCAAAATCCATAATGCAATGGATGCACTGGAACAGCAGATATAACAGCAAAAGTCACAAGGTCAAAATACACAGCGAGCAGAGCAGGGATTGAGGGAACTTGCACAGTATCTGTTGGTCAACACGCAGATGTACAGCGACCTTTCTTGTTACGAAAGAGGGGTGAAGTAACGGGTGCAGAACCTTCTCATTGGTGCAGGGGTAGTTTTGGTAGTCGCAGGATTGCTCTACCCCTACTTGAAGCAACTACCCTTCGGCAGATTGCCCGGTGACATTGCCTTCAAGTCAGGTGACACATCGTTCTTCTTTCCGATTGTCACCTGTATCGTAATCAGTGTTGTTCTGTCACTCGTTCTCAATCTATTCAGATGATGAGATTGTTATCTACTTGCTGCTTCGTCGAGCTATTGGTTCTTGACCAACCTAAACAGGGCCTATAAATCGCCGTGAAGGCTTTTTTCGATAGTATTTATGTGCCCTTTTAGGGTAAGAGAATGCCTGAGTGGCCTAGAGGGGTGTTTACCCAGATAGATACTATTGAAATTCTAGGTGTCCTAATGACATTCCCCGTTCATAAGTGTACGTTCTGAATAAATAGAAGGGATTGTCCGCCCAAGCATTTAGCTCTTTAGGGCAGCTCAAAAGCTTGAACATCTGATAGTTATTGCAAGCTAATTGAATACGTTCTGACTTATAGGCATCAGGACAGAATAAATATGAAAACCTACGCACCTAGGTTAAGCGTTGCTTTATTATTTGCGATATTGATGTCCGGCGTAGCTTTAGCCTCGTCTCACGCTCGCATCATCACCCCTGCCGAAGGTGACGATTTTCTTTTACAAGGTTCTCGCTACCACTACCATCAAGGGGAATACGATTTATCACTGAAATATGCAAAGACTGTTGCTGAAACGAGTAACAACGGAGAAGCAGCTGTTTTTGTCGGTTGGCACTATGAGAATGGCTTGGGGGTTGAGCGTGACTTCAGAGAGGCTGCTAAATGGTATGAGCTAGGTGTAAAAAGAGGGAATATCGTTAGCCTGGTTCACTTAGGTAGCCTTTGGACCACAGGCAAAGGTGTCCCTAGAGTCGACCACGAAAAAGCGTTGGGGTTATACAAAGCAGCTGCTGATCAAGGGAACGATCTTGGAATGTTGAATTACGGTCGTGCGCTGATGGAGGGTAGGGGTACTCCAGAAAATCTTCCAGAAGCCATTTCCTATTTTAGGCAAGCTTCCGATTTGGGAAACCTCACAGCAAAAGCAAATCTAGCTATATTTTACCTAGTTGAAATCCCCGGTTCTGGAGTGTCAGTGTCTATTCCCAAAGGACTAGGGCTTCTGGAAGATGCTTCAAGAGGAGGAGATTTGACTGCCAAGGGCACGTTAGCTTCTTTGTATCTGGGTGGTAAGGTCGTGCCAAAAAATGCTTCAAAAGCGAAATCGCTATTCACAGAAGCTGCAAATGGCGGATTACCGGAAGGTTTTGCTGGTCTTGGGTATATGTATTTAGAAGGTGACGGCGTATCAAAAAATTTATCAAAAGGCGCAACACTTTTATTTATAGCTGGAGAACTTAAGCCCGCAACCCTAGCTAATCAGGAAGCAGTAAAAAAGTATCTCGATCAACTGGATGCCTCTGAAAAAGATAAGGCTGTGCAGAGAGCTAAAAGATGTGTGGCGACGAGCTTCAAAAAGTGCAATTGCGGATTCAACAAATGTTTTTAAGACAGTGGTTGCGGAATTTGAGGAGATATTGCTGGGTCGGTCTGCTTCTAATATCCAGTGGCTCTTTTGCAAAGGAGATCAATTGCTCAGCAGACCAAGGTGAGAACTCAAAAGGATGGATTCCTAGTCAATTCATATTAGACATCGCAGACGGAACTTATTATCTGTCTTGTTGGATGACCATGGCAAAGATTGATCAGATGAAATCTAAGAAAGTGATCTTCCAAAATCTGAATTTAGATTGAGCTGGACCACAGGGATAACTGATGGAACTTTTATCATCTTCTTAATTTAGTTTGTCTTCTCTAAAGCATTGAATAAGTCTTCAGGCTTTAGTTCTGTAAGCAATGATGGAGTCTTTGTTGATCGGATTCTCAACGCTTGGGTTTCCACTGTCCGCTCAAATAGGTTTCGGATGTCCCTGCCATTTGCAAAGTTATCTTTCTTCCCAGCCATCAAATCATTAATGACTTCCTGAGAAATCAGCTTGAGCTCCTGTGTTAGCCCAAACTTATAGTCCGTGCATAGGGCTAAAAATATCGTATGTAATTCTTCTAACGAGTAATCTTCAAACAGCAATGTTGTTTTAAATCGAGACTCTAATCCGGGATTACTTCGTACAAATATGCTCATCAGATCCGGATAACCCGCCACTATAACAACAAGCCGATTCCGATTATCTTCCATCAGCTTCAACAGAGTATCGATAGCCTCTGCACCAAAAATATCACCTGAATCTCGCGGAGTAAGTGAATAAGCTTCGTCGATAAATAAGACCCCATCCAATGCTCTATTCACGACATCTGTCACCTTGGGAGCAGTTTGACCTAGGTATTCACCGATGAGATCGCCACGGCTCACCTCAATAAAATGACCACTGCGTAACAATCCAAGAGCGTGATACACCTCGCCAACAATTCTTGCCACTGTGGTTTTGGCTGTTCCGGGATTTCCTGAGAACACGAGATGGAATGTTGGGCGATTAACGGGAAGTCCTTGGCGAGTTCGCATCGACCGGACTTCAGTCAATGCAATGAGAGATCGAATTTCGTCTTTGATATTTTTGAGCCCCACAAGACCGTCTAACTTCTTGAGAGCGCGATTCAGCTTCCGTTTATCTAAATAAGGCAGATCCACAGGGACAGACATGGGAGACTCTGATGCTGTCTTGGAGTTCGCCATTCGACGCTTTCGGTTAGCAAACTTGGACCTCTGATCAGCTAAGTCAGCTTCCATCCTCTCCAGTCGAGCAAGTTGATAGTTGTCATAGTGACCAAAACTAACCAATTTCCCTCTTACGGCATTTACAGAAGTTCCCATCGCGATCGCTAAGGCTTCCAATGACTCACCTTTTTCAGCGAGAGCCAACAGTTTCTCTGTTCGCGTTTTAGTCCAACGCTCCGTTTCTTCAACCGGTTCAATTGAAGATCCATTCGTACTTTGAGATTCAGCAGTGGTTTTTGGCGGATCAAAAATACAATCAATAACGTTAGCTACAAACCATGCAAAGCCAATGATTAGGGCTATACCCCAATAAAATATTGGATTCGCTAGGTCAGTATTGGCAATGAAGTAGAGAACTCCGTGTGCCGAACCGTAAAAAAGGGTAAGGATAAAAATGGCTTTGACTATAAAAATGGCTCTCTCCTTACCCCATAGGGCTGTCGTCATTACAGCGGAGACTTAAGTGTGTAGCGCCATCCCATGATTCGTTGGAGAAACTGTCAAACGGAAAAGTCACATAATAAATCGTCGTTTCATTAGCTTCGACTAGCAATGCGACGAAAAGTTTCTCTCTCGCATTTTTAAAATAAAGACCTCGTTGATCTCCATAAAATTCTTCAAATAAATATTCTGCTTGCTTAAAGAAAGGTAGTTGCGACTCAACGGCGAACCCTAAGTTTTTCCTATACACGCTGATAGTGACGAGCTTTTCTAGCTGCTCTAATTCGATCTTGGTCAGATTCTGGGCAAGACCAGTACCTATATCTTTGCGAATACCCTCGCACACTACTTTGAATTCAGAAGGGCCAGCCCACAAAAGTGCTGAACCTGTGAAAAACCAGATACAGGCGAATGGAATTTGTAGTTGCTTCAACAGCTCGTTCATCAGCTATTGAATCTACACGACTTCTTGAACTTTTTTCCGACAGTTTGCTCTAACTATTATGAGAGGTGTTTTTGTATCTACGCTTGCTTTCTCCCTGACAATGTCAGTTGCCGCACTGTTGACTCCATCTAAACCAATTCCAGCGGAACCATGGTTAACAGACAATTTTGACAGGCTTGTTACCTTCAAAATGTGTGGAGACTATTGGGCATGGGAGTCTGTTCCACCGCGGATGCCTGAATCTAGTCGTACTGAAGAACAATGCGGTGTTATTCCTATTCCGAATCTCAAGTTGCCGACTAAACCGAGTACGTTGACGCACTAGTTATGTTCCAGTAATGGCTGAGTTTCGGAGTGAGTATTGATCCCTGTGTTTGATTAGACATGACGTAATTTTGCCCACGGGCCAATCAGCGTAATCCGAATGATTTTTGGAACAGGAAGTTATTCCTCGTACTTTAAGCTCTCTAGATACCAGCATTTGAGTAAATCAGGCATCCGTCTTATCAAAGAAGTTTCTAATCTTGTTGGTTCTCCGCCGGCGTTATCATAAAACTCAGTGATATCATCTGCTGTTACCGGCCTCGCGGGATCTACTTTGGCCAATGTGGGAGTTAGAAACTGCATCAGTATGGAGTTTGCGGGCTCTTTAGTTAAGGTTGCCCTAGCGATTATTGAGGGGTTCTCGGCCGGATTCCCTAATTCCGCGCGCAGCGTAAGTTCATTCTCGAGTACGTTGTGATCAACTTCTGTCGAAGGCAGTATCAGAGTGCTTTTTCCTGTATTCGATATTAGAGCTTTTTGGGCTTCGGCAATCGATTCGGCAAATAGTAGCTGTGCGACCTGGCACTCAAGATAGCCTGCGGTCGCCAAAGCCTGAGACGCAAACAGAAAGCTCCCAGGCCCAGATATCATGGGAGTGGCTCCTGACGCTGTAAACTCGATAAGCGCACCAAAAAGACTCTCAATATCGCTTTCAGAAACTATTCTTAGCCCAGCCGCTTTGAATGCGGCTCGTTTCTCAGCCTTTTTAGAAAGAGCGAGTATCGGTAGTTGGTAATGTGTCAAATTGGTTGCCGAAGAATTTGCGTAAGGGGGTGCGTTACCCGCTTGAGAGTTGGTTCGTATCATCATATTGATTAGAGGATCGTCTAGAACGCTAGCCAGGTTTTGAGCCGACTTGTCGATAGCTTTTTGCACGCGTGTTTTGGCTTCTTTTTCGAATCGATCGATTTGTTTTTTCCTATTTTCTATTTGCTCCTGCAATTTGTTTACAGTGTTTTGAAGAGTGGTTGCCTCAGCTGACAATTCATCAAGTTTAGGCGCATGTTTTGCAGCTAATTGCTGGATCTCCTCATTTAAAATGTCTTGTACAGCTTCTGATTTCTCAAACTGCTGTAGAAAAGACTTAATGAAAACTGAAGCACCAACAGTATTTCTCTGCGATGATGCAATCATGTAGTTCAGCCGATTGCTGAGAAAAGATGGGATTGGGTCGTCGCTGGCATGACTCTCAAATTGTTTCAATTCTGATAGAACATCGTTGTCGAGATCCATTGAGATGAAGTCGAAGTCAGAAAGTAGCGACTGCCTTGAATAAGCTTTATTAACCAGCGCTGTTGGAACATCACTTGGAGCGATGTAATGCCAGTTTTCTTTAAAACTAGTCGTGATTATCTGGTTACGACGGGTTCTCGGGGATATTAGAGCGCCATCCGGTAGCTTGAACCAGATCGGGTGGGAGGTATGTTTGAAGGAGAGTGCTTTTAATTCTTCATGCAAAGTTTCAATCTGATGAAGTCCACTTTCAGTTTGTATTACTTCAGCGACGTCATTCCATTTTTGGTCTACTCGGTATTCATTTAGACCGCCAGTTGATGACCGCACAAGTTTTGCTGGGAAGTACTCGCTGGACTCCGGAAGACCCTTTAACAGCGCAAGCGAAATGAATGCGCTGCCTTTCGATGGAAAAAGCTCTGTTGCATGATCTCGGGTTAAAGGAATTAGACTGCCACCCGCACCTTGCACAGCGACAATATCACCTGCAAATCCCTTTCCCCCTAGGTCAAAGGGCTTGTTGAGTACTGCAAAATATTCGTCGCGACCGGTAGGAATTCTTTCACCAGTCGCATCCGATACGATGCTTAACGCTTCATCAATAGATTCTTGGTCAGTTGAAGTTTCGCAGAGAGCATCCCAAACGAACGGATTAGTTTGCTGCAGCGCCTTGAAGAATGGAGCCAACTCATCGAAGGTATCGTCCGAAGTCTGGTTGATATCCAAATTACTAGCTATCCATTGGGCCAGCAATTTTGCAGATATTTCAGGTTGGACTGACACAGGTTCGACGGTCTTTGTCGTCTGAGTTTTTTCTTGGTCATCAAGAAATGAATTCAAAGCCTTTTTCAGTTGATCTGACACTTCTGGATGGAGCAGTCTCAGGCAGTGTGGGTCACTTTTTAGCTGTGCTGTAGAAAGAGGCTCCCCTTTGATCATTTGTCCGAGCATTAAGTTGACGATATCTGTGTTAGACAGTTCCGAAAAGGGACCAGAGAGTTCGAGTTCAGCTATCCATTTCTCTACCAGATCTAGGCGGATCTCACTATCTAATCTGATCAGGGTTTTGCCCTTGTCACTGCCCGAGTTACCTATCTTGTAACTTTTGGTTGTTTGGGTGAGAGACTTAAGGTTAGCTGTTTCCCACTTTTTAAAAATCTCTCGACCTTTTTTGTGGGAGATCATTCGAGCATAGGCTGAAACCAGCGTTTCATTGATGAGCTTATCGTTCCAAGAAACTTTTTTTGTGGCCATGGTACTTACCTATTTCGAAGAATCTGTTTATTCCATTCCCTCATGGATATGGCAGAGGGCCGATACTTGCTCATAAACTTAACATTTTCAGGTGCTGTTAAAGTTATTTGCCAGTAATTCTCCTTGAGGGTCGCAATTCCGATTTCTTTAGTTGAAGTGAAGTGAACTTCATCTTCGATTTCATTTTTTATTCTCGGGGTAAATTCGTTGTTCTGAATTTGCGAATCTAATTGTATATCTAATCGCTGCTCATACTGGCTTATCAAGGACAAACTAGTCATTCCATCTGGAAATTCTAACTCTTTGATTTGACCGCCGACTTCGATAGTAGCGGTAACGTGGGCCTGGTGTTCACCTGTAAAAATAGCTGTAAGCAGTTGCTCTTTGATTGAATGAATGGCAATGCCGTCGAGTGAGGCGACTTTTATCAGCGAATTCTCGTCATCGATAGCAGTTGCGTTAGGTGTAACCGTATAAAAACCAGCTGGTTTGTCGGTTAATACATCATATCTATCGTTAGAGAGCAGTTGAGAGATTGTCGCTTGATTGTTTGAGGCTGCTCGCTCAACACGTAAATCAGTGTCGAGGGCAACTAGGATGGCATCTATGTCTTCTAAAAAAATCTGTGATTCGGTAATGATTGAAAAATCTTCGCCATCATTTGTGAGAGGAAAAAATGAGTGTGATTTAAGGTGAGCATTTAGTTGTGTCAAAAACTGAATTGTCGCGCTATTTGCACTTGTTGAGGTCTCAAACCGGGATAGATGTTTGATTGGGAACTCCAACGGTACTCTGAATGTTTTACTATCCGTCGACTGGGTTAACGTTGTTTGACCATCGCGTCGGTGTGGGAAAAGTAATTGAACTTTACTTGATGTGATGGGCTGGGGTTTAAGTGTGGCTTTTGCGAAGACGATAACCCGACCATTAGTGTCTTTGAGTCCTAACTCAATATCAATTTCACGACCACTTGATGCAGGTAACCAGTCTGGTCTTATGTATCGAGTTCGCCTTTGATTTGGTACGGGGTTCGAGTTGTTTCCAGGTTGATAAAGCTCGCAGGCCTCATTACCTGCACCCCAACTATGCTGAAAGTGATTTCCGTGTTTTCTCACATGCAGAATCACGGGCGCCTCGCATTCAGGGCAAACCAATCGAGTGAGTTTTATTGCCCGGGGGCTTAAGGTTTTATCCTGGGAGTCGATGATCTCTGTTGATTTTGGATTTTTAGCGTAACGCATTACTTGTATGCCTCATCGATCTTTTTAATCCATTGTTCGCAGGAAAATGTTTTATACGACTGATCTCTCTCAGTCCTAGGTATTAGCCATCGATCTAGAGCTTGTTGAGCAATAGTTTTTTCGTGACGTACGAGAGGTCTTGTTGGCGCTATCCCAGTTTTGAGATAGTTCTCCGCATCTTCATATAGTCGACAAAAGAAGACTTCACGGCGAATACCGTGTTTCACCGCGTTTTGGTCGATATCTAATAGTTTCAGAGCATCCCTAATTACGCGAATCTTCCAGTTTGGACCTTTTCCGAAATCGAAGCTGTTTGCTTTTTCGGGGTACTCAGATGTGACAAGGCTCTTAAGCTTGGAAAATAAATCGTCTGAGAATTGAAAGTGACCGTACCCTGAGGTGAAGCCAATAGGCTCAAGTATTAGGCGACCGTCTAAGCGCAGGCGGTTATATACCGATGAACGCCCTAAAACTGATGTTGTGGTTATTGCTGATAGTATCGCCGGCTTCGTTTTGCCTGAAATGAGACCAGCTTTGCCTTGGTATTTTTCCTCAAATACTTTTTGGATTGTTTCTGATGCTAACAGTGAAGCCACTAGCTTGCCTCCGAGCATGAGGCTGTATGGAGGGAGAGCTCCAAGAACAAAAGCATCTAACATTCCAGATAATCGAGCCTTGCGATCGTCTGAATTCCAGCCTATCAATTCATCTCTAACTTTTAGATTGAAGACGGGGTCAGTTAGCCCGATGAGGCCGATCAACGAATTATGAAAATCATCCCACACTAGAAAACGAAGCCGTCGACCAAATCCTCGAGATGTAGGGATCGACCAGTTGAAACTAGCTAGCCGAAATATCGTTGCAGTTGGGTGTGTTGAATCAGGCATAGGTATCAACTTAGGCTGTATTTTATTTGGTGTGATGCCTATTCCATCGATTAAGAAATCTTTACATGTAGCTTTATTCTTATCCCAGAAGGCTCGATTTCGTTGGAGAAAATCTTGCTTATGCGTTTTGTGCATCTCTCGAATTGAGGACTTACTGTGATTCCCATTAAGTATCTTTTTCTCCTGGTCCATACTTGTCTCAATGAGATGCTTAAGTTCAGCTTTTCTTGCGGTATCGATCATTGCAATAAATCGTCAATAATGTTCGGAAGCCTCAAAGCGACGTCTATGGGCCTGAGTGAAAAATGGTCCGCGTCCAGACTATGGGGCTCGGATAATGATGGAATAAAATCAAAACTACGAGTTCTACTATTTAAGTTAAATGAACGATCGCCGGTGATATTCCCACCAACCTGTCTTATTTCCTCTACTAGGCGTCTAGAGAGTCGTTGTAAATATTTTTCGTCACCATCTTGTTCCATAGTCCCGCTCAATAGCGTTCTGGCAAGTGCTGCGCCCATGAACCGATTCAACAAATGGTCAACAAACCGATTTTGATAACTTGAGAGACACTTATAGCAACTACTATCGCAGTCACAATCCTCTAGGATATTAATTGCATTGAAATTCGGATTAGCCTTTAAGACCTCATAAAAACTGGGAATAACCTTGTTAGCGTAATCAGCACCCCCTTGCGCATCGTCGAAGAAGTACAGCTCAATATCGAATTTTTTTTCACCGGCCACCCTAATTCCATAGCCAACATCACGCTCATCGATATCTTGCAATTTGGCAAATGCATGAACGATTGCGACGCAAAGTGATGTACAAGCAATTTGGAGTTCATCTGGGATTCTGTTCCCCACAGGCCTTTTCATTGCCTCAGGTAAAGCAAATTGTATAGCCGACATGTCGGTCACAATTTCATGTCCTAAAGCTACTTTTTCTGGCGTTCCGTAGCAGATTTCGTAATCGAGCTTCCCGCCCTTTTCGGGACGTGTTGGGTAATCTCTTCTGTGCGACTGAGCTATATCATCTTCGGAATAAGGAGGACTACTCTTTCCACATTGAGAACAAACCGTAAAAAGTTTCGGGCCGCCATCCTTGATTGAAGAATTGTTCGGGTTTATGCGTGCAAACCGCACTCTGCTTGCCGTATAGATGAGATTTTTGCAGCCCGTTATTCGTGGATGTTCCTTTTGATCAAGCTTATTCGAGGGCTCACCTATGATTTGCGGATCATTTGCTTTTGTGAAGATGGCATCCCTCAAATTAATACTAAACTGTCCTTGTCTACGACTAATGACATATCTCGGCTGTATAACTTTTATCGATTTAAGAGTCGGTATCGAGCAGCAATTTTTCGTCTCCGCTGAAATATCATGGAGAGTCCCGCAAGAGTTGCAGTGTTCATAGTTCTTAGAAGCGAGCGGATCAAATAAACTGGCGGCCTTATTTTTTTCAGGATCTTTTACCGAAGCTCCGAGAACAGAACCTACTTGGTATGTATTTTTGTCAATGACTAATACCCGCCCCGGTGCTGATTCGGAAATCGCATTTCCGATAGATGAAGAAGGTGCTTCCTCAATGTTGACTTTTGAATCAAAGGAGAACAGTTGAAATTCGACAAGGTCTCTGGGGAATGCATATGAGGGGAGGTCTCCATTATCAAATAGTACATCCATCAGTTTCGCATTGACCCCTGTTGTACCTCGGATGTTGTTAGCTCGATCCTTAAGTTCCGCTAAAAATATTTCCAGTTTTGATTCTAGAGATTCGAGTAACGGCTCGATGTCTGGTATTGCGCTCGTTTGTCCGAAGAGCTTCAGAAACCAATCGCTCCTATTATTGATAAGCTCGGCATTGGAAGGAAGCTGTACCCAGCTCCTTAAATGAGACATACACGGCGGGGTGTCGCCCATGAAGTCTTCTAATCGTCCCAAATGCTCGAAAATATCGTTGGAGCGGCCCCTCCCTTGGCTCGCTTCAAATTCTGGTGAATTGAAATATGAACTAAGAAGCGAAGACAATAAATGTCGCTTTGCTAGGCTTTTGTTTACAGGTTCGAGGTGTACAGGTGCCATTGGACCAGAAATAATTTGGTCTGGGTTTTTGAAGTAATGAGAGTCGTGAGAGCCATTTTGGCAAAAAGTCACAACTGTCGAAAATGAGGACCCTCTGCGACCAGCTCTTCCGGCACGTTGTTGATAGTTTTGGCGTTGCGGTGGCACATTTCTCATTCCTACAGCGATGAGTCCACCAATATCAATACCAACCTCCATGGTAGTAGTCGAACTAAGGATGTCTAACGGTTTCGAATGTTCCTTATCCGAAGGGTCTAGGAAGCCCTGAAATATCAACTCATTTTTGGCGACCTTCGAAATGATCTTTTCTTTGTTATCCCGATAATTGAGTTGAGCAGTATGTTCTCCAACGTCGATGAATAACTCTTCTATATTTTTTCTTAAGACATTGATCACTGGATTACGCCAGAAAAGCTTTCGGGCACTGAAGTATGGTGAGTCTTGGTCGAATACGTTGATGTGCTCTTCCGCAGATCCACATGCTGGACATCTGTGATTACTTGCCAATATATCTGTGAGGTAAAGACATTTGGAACACTGATACCAACTTCCATCGAGATCGACTGCTAGGGCGACGTGTTTTAGCTGGAGATTAAAGTGATCGGCCGGATCAACTCCAGTAGATTTGAGAAACACATCTTTGAAACAGTCGTTTATTTTTTTGGCATCATTCCCCAACAAGTTCGAGGCCTTTCTAGAAGAGAACATATGGTTTTTGTTGGGATTGAGTTTGTAGCTTGGCCCCCGACCTCTGTAGTCCCAAATGAATCGTAGGGCCTCTTTTAAATATGCCCCCTCAATTTCAGCGATCGCTCCGACGCTGAGGTAATCTCGAAGCCGTTTTGATACGAAAGCCTCTAGGGTTTGAGTATCGGATACAGCGACATTTTCTTTTTCTAGTTTGTTCAAAAATTGTTTTTTGAATACCCGTGGTGATGGGCGTACACCAGCAATCGCTAGTTCGGTGAGGTTATAGTTCGAGGTGCAGAGTATTTCTGCCAATAACTGAAAATACGATTCCGGTAAATCATCCCCAAATACTTCTCTACCTCTAGAGTAAACATCTAAATGTTCTGTAAATTTGTTCCGGTCTTTTCCCTCGAAAAATATCTTTCTAGGGTTTAAACAAACCTCGAGTAATCCATGATAGAGAACGATGGGATTCAATGTGTTTGTGCATGAACGAATATCAAGAATTCCGTCATCTTCATCGGTAAGCTTGTCTGTAGCCTCAGTTGTCTGAAGCCATTCGTAAGCTTTGATAATGTAGATCCGGAAAACGTCCTTTTGGATTGTTTCAGGTAAACGTTTAGCTATTCGAGCTGCTTTTTGTCGGCCATCAGAGAACAGAAGTACCTTACGCCCTTGGTTGGGATTACGATCGTTCTTAGCTTCGGTGGGGGTTTGTAATTTAAACTGCTCCCTGATTAGGTAAGTGAATGGATCTTCACCTCTGGTAGCCAGATCCATTATTGATGATTCAAATTCATCAGATTCGTTTTGTTGAGCATCTTTCTTGACGGTGGCTTCGCCACAACAAGGACAGTGCGAATAAGTCCACGCCTTGGTTGCGGATGAAAAGTCTTTAATGAAATGCTCTTTAAACTCTTCTTCGCTAATTGGAATTGAGGTCGATAGTGACCCTTCCTTTAACCCTTTATTAATCCTCCCCGTCCTAGGGTTAATTGAATATTCATTTGAATTTTCTGCGGAGTGATGGTCGACACATAAGAAAACCGGTGAAAGCTCCTCGTGATCTAGAGGAGATCCTGTTGGGTGAAGGAGTTGGTTGTCATACGCATCCCCCTCACTCAAGTTCCAGTAGGCTTTAATATAAGCGGACCCGCACGTTCGATGAGTGAATAGTTCATAAACTCTGGAACCGCAATCACAAATCGTACGCTTATCAGCGTACATTTTTCCAACTGGTGCGTCGTCTTCTCCACAAAGCGGATTTGCGCAGACAAAAAGTCCCGGAAGCCCTCGGTACATGAAGTGGGCCCTGATCGGCAGAAGCAACGAGGATGGTGTTTGTCCTATCGATCCAAGGCTTATTAAGCTATCTAGAAGCTCGTTCCGGTTAGTTTGATCTGGAAATAAAATTTTCGATAATTCAGATGGTGTTCGAGGCTTTTCCCGAAGAATGTCTCTCGCCAATCCGAAAACCTCTGTTTTAATGAGGTTCTCACCAATCCATCGTCGGAAACTCTCGACTGTGCCTTCGAATGGTTTGGTTTTCAGGATTTTGGCAAGCTCATCAGCCCAATTTTGTATATTTTCACTGATTTCAGAGTGCTGATCTTGCAGTGGAATGTCATAGATCTCGGTTGGCGAAATCTGACTTAGTAGACCCGCGAAGACTTCGGGGCATTTGCCTGATTTAAGTGATTCTTCAGGCTCGTTAATAATTTCAAAAGAATCACCATCAAGCCCAGTTAATTTGTTAGCGATTTCTCTAATTTTTTCGTCATTATCACCCAAGCTGGCACTGGTGACGATGAAGCGGATTTGTGTCGGTTTTGCTCCGATACGATTGATTAGCCTCCTCAAAAGGAGTGAAACTTCCGAACCGGTCGTTCCGGTATACATATGCGCTTCGTCCAGTACAATCGTGAATTGATTGCGTTGATCGCTAGTCAACCAGTCTTGTGTTCGATCGAAGATTGTTTGTTCGATTGGACGCAGCAACATGTACTCAAGCATAGAGTAGTTAGTGACCATGATATCTGGAGGGCAGACTTGCATCTCACCCCGAAAAATTAGCTCGGAGTCATTGGGGTCTATGATTGATTTGAAGTCAGTTGTAAGTTGGGCATTATCTAGGAATGTTCTGATATCAGTTTTCGCAGGAACTCGGTTACTTACCTTTAACGCGTCACGATATTTAATTTCCTCTGGGGTTTGCGCATCAACTTTGTACAAGTCTCGGAGTGGCTCGATGTTTTTTCGATTGCCCTGCTCTGAAGGCACACCCGCATACGGCGTAGCTCCGGTATAGTTTCCAAACCTTAAAGGATGGCCAATTTCGCTCCGAATTATGCTGATGGAAGCATCGGACCCAAGAATTTTTCGTAGACGAGTTGTTTGGTCCGCAACCAAAGCATTCATCGGGTACAAAATCAACGCTTTTGTCGATGGGGAGGTAGCTGGCGCTTCCTTTTCGAGTCCAACTAGATGTGCCACGAGCGGATACAAAAACGTTTCCGTTTTGCCTGAGCCGGTGCCCGTTGCGACAACTATATTTTTATCATTTTTAATGAATGATTCGAGCGCATCGATTTGATGGGTATACGGGGTTGGAATCACACCCGTTTCAGATGGATTTTCGGAAAGCTTGGATAGGAGCGCGCTGGCGATCGCCCCTATTCGGGCTGAGTCGTAACCTCCGACAGATTTGTAGAATCTGCTTGTTTCCAGAAACGGTTCGTTGGCAATCGAATTTTTTTGGTCAAGAAGCGATCGTCTACTTCTAATGAGGCCGGTATTCCTAATATGGTACTGGGCTTCAATGTAGCGTTTGAGCTCTTCTGTCTGAATTTGGCTGAAGTTTTTAAGTGTGTATGAGTGCTTTGAGCTCATTGATTCGCCTGCCTATATTTGACGAGGTGTCCCGCAATATCCTCAAAAACTCTAAAGCTAGCAGCAGTCATCAGATACGTCGAATTATCATCAACTATTTGCACGGACTCTGAACAGATCAGTGCTAATTTTTTCAAACTTTGAGGCGTATACATAAGAGGAGTGATAACGATGTTCGTACCTTTGACCTCTTTGTTAAACAGAATTTTTGATTTTCCAGCTATTAAATTTAAAGCTACGAGTTCATACGCCTCTTCTGAGGTGATCTCTAGATGTTGATCATTATCTGGTAAGCGCTGGATGAAGATTGTTGAGTACAGATTTTTTGCGCGTCCGACTAAAGGTTTTCTGGAATACTGCTCAGGGACTTGATCGTACTGGAGCCAGCAGTCCTGCAGCGTACGCTTTGCGTTAGGACAAAAGAATTCAAAATCTTCAATATTTGTTATAACAGGTCGCGCTTCGTTTTTTCGATAGAACACTTCTGGAATTTGGGAAAGGTTAAGAGGTAAGCCCAACCATTCTGTTATATCTCGAACGGAGTCTGTAGAGTTTTGGTTTCCGTAAGCAAAGGGGAACTGCTGTGAAGGAAATGTTCCGCGGTTAAAGCCAATTACGTATTGTTGGCCTTTCCATGAGATCGCTAATGAGTCATAAGGGGAGTACCAACTATGCCCGAGGTGACAAAACTCTCCCAAGAATTCTAGTTGCTTTAATATTGTTCGAGTTTTTTGCACTGGGATGTAATTTTCAGCCATGTGCGTCAAAGCGTTGAGATGGAATTTATCGTCGGAATTTGTGGCTAAACACTCGCCGACGCACAGTCGTAGCATGTGAGCCTCATTACTTGATATGTCCAAGAGCATACCTCGCGCCATCTACAGCTGCTCCAAGTGTAGCTTTTTGCTTAGCGCCAGCTCGTTTTTGAAACAATACTACGGTTTTATTAATTCCACGTGAAAGCGCGATTAAGGTCAGATTAGCATCAGCATCCACGCCGCCTCTGACCCCTTCAATTCCAACAATTATGACTGTCTTCGCCTCTAATCCACGGGAACTCTCAAAAGTTGTCAGGCGGATATCGTCTAGCATCGGGATAGAGCGTTTCTGAGCATCGACTGTTAGATCAATCATTCCACGTATCTTGTTTTTTTCTACAAGCTCCGCAATACAGTCACGGCATTTATTATTTAATTTAGAAGTACGAGAAATGACTAATATTTCATGCGCTGTTTGGCCGGACTCCATTTCATGCAGGATGGTTGCTTGCAGCAAAGACGCCAGTTCGCCTTCAAAATCATCATCGTATGTAGCGATTTCGAGTCCTATTTCATTTGGCCTTAATAGGTCTAGCTCTTTTTTCGAGATTTTCTGTTTGAGTTCCTTCGATATTTTTCCAACGTCACTTTTTCCAGTAAGGATCATTGAAAAAATGTAGGCGGTGACTAATGAGATTCCAGGATTACGGTAATTCTTGGTTAGGCGCTCTATTTTAAAGGTGTCCAGCCAGTCTCTAACTGATTGAGCTCTTTCATACTGCTTGTATACCTCTTGACCTGTACCCTCAGCTAGTCCAACCCAGAAGCTATTTTGGGACCAGAATTGGATCCATCGCATTAGTGGATCTGGAAAGTCTTGTGTCTCATCAACCAGCAATATGTCGGGGAATTTGATTTGGCTTGGGGCCAGTGAAGATAGTTCCTGTAAAACTAGGTCAATCCAATCCAGATAGTCTTGTTTTCCGACATCAATTCCAAATGCAGCGGTTTGAAGTGAGACATGTTCGTATATATCTAAAACTTCAATAAAGTCAGTAAGTTCCGGATCATTTCGTTCCTTAGCAATTGAATATATGTTTGCTCTTAATTGGGCGGCTAAAGCTTTGTTATAACAGAGCAGTAGGACAGGATTGCCCTCGGTTCCATGGGCAAGAGCTAGTGCGAGTAGACTAAATGTTTTGCCAGAACCAGGGATACCTATGAAGCGAACATGATTGGTTTCTGACAACGGATATGTGCGCTGCAATTGATGCCGTTGTTTTGTCTCATTTTTCAGAAATGTTGAGACAGAAGGCAGGTCTGGCTGAATTGATTCAGCATCGAGAATGTCGAGAAAAGTAGTCAGATGACTTTCTTCAAAAGAATATGGTTTGAAAGCCCCTTGACGGATAGGTGGTCTGGAGTATATGTCCGACAAGCGAGATTTGAATGCTTGTGGTGTTAATAAGTCATCTTGGAATATCTGACTTCGAGCTATCTCTATTAGTGATGAATCGTCTTGGAATGCTTCAAGCCACTCACTTCTAGTTATTTCTGGCCAGCAGGCAGTTGATACAGTGAAAGGAAAATCATGTCGTCGCTTATGTGCATAATTTCGGAGATCGGTTGTAGCGTTATACGCTTGAAGTTGTGGAGAGTGACCTTCCTTTCTATTTTTGATTTTGATGTTTTGGCGAGAAATTGATTCTATTTGGTTCAAGGGAACGGCTTTGATTTCGATACCGAAGCAGCCTGTTTCTTCATGTAATACCAACAAGTCAAGATCTTTAACTCCGGGGATGTAGTTGATAGAAAACCATGCCCATAATTGGATATCGCCGAAGCCTTCGAGCGTTTGTTTGACCTTTTGTTCGCCAAAGTTGTCTGGTGATCCGAATATCTTCATGACTCACAGATAGCTTATTTGCTTACTCTGTTCAATTGTTTGCAGACATGTTTTTAGATAGCTAAGACTTTTGACGGACTGCTCGTGTTTTTGTTTAACCACTTCTGATTCGAAGACACACTATATTTCGTTAAAAGTTGTCAGGATAATCAAGACCAGGGAGGTCAAAATGTCGAAAAGTAAGTTATAGGCTTGCGCCCGCTGAGAACGTCAGTTCTGCATCTGCGATTGATGTGGGACCGATTTTACGATCAGCCCAGGATTCGTGAGCGCATCGCACGCCGATTCCCTGAGTATATGTTGTCGTCTTCTGTCAGCTGTCGCGCGGGCGCGCGAATATACCAAGTGTGGGACAAATTGTGGGATCAGAATAAGAAATATTTTAATAAAATTAACTAAATCAATTATTTATGATATTAATTAGGCGGACTGCCTCCCCGCCATTTATTATTTTCACTACATCCCAGTGACTCTCAAATTTTTTAGTTTTAGCCTGTAAATACTGGCTTTTAGACATTTTATTTTCCTATAAAATGGTTTATCAAATTTTTGCAAAACGACCATCTTTCCGGAGAGCTCCAAGAAAACTTGGCCGGTTAAGAATGTTATTTGATTTGTTCAGTCCAAGTTGCGCGCCAGTCGAGGGGCATAAAATCCGTGTTTCGGCAAGAGCGGCCGTGACGTCACCATGATCCAGAGATTGTGCCCTCTCAACTGCGTTTCTCCAAAATTGAAAGGCGTTGTATGTCGAAACAGCGGGGTCGATTATAGGAATAGTCGCGAGCCGTTTATCTGTAGCGCATATTGTCTTGAACTCGTTGTGGGTTGGATTTTGAGTAGATTGCTCAAAATACCCCCAACAAGCAAGCAGTCCTTCTATTTTAGAACAATCTAGCAAATAAGTATCCAAATCGGTCGCATCAAAAGCTATAATTTGAAAGCGGCTTAAGTCCATTTCGGCTTTGGACAAAAGTTTCAAAAACTCTTTTAGTGACGGTCCTACTAAAGATACAGATAAAATGATGGAGTTTTTTTCCCGCTCGCTTAGTTTGGCTAACGCATCAATTTCATCTTCTAGATCCGTAAAACCTACGGGATAATAGCGATAAGTTATTTTTGATCCGGGTACACCATAGGCTTTCAAATAGGATGAACTTATCTCGTTAATCGTACGCGGCCATACATAGTCTGAGCCAATGCCTATGAATGAACCGATATCACCTGCTTTGCTCAGAGCATGTTCCAGAGCTGGAATAACCGACTTTGTCGGCGGAGCATTGAGGTACACTACTTCTTTGGAAATCTCATCTCCCTCAAAATGTAATGGATAGAATAGAATCCCGTTTTGATTTGAAATTGGTGGTATCACTTGCTTTCTGGCGGCAGATGTCCAACAACCAACGAAGTATCTCGTTATCTTTTGATCTATAAGTTCCTGCGTAATGTTTCCGTATTCATTCCAGTTGGATCTGGGATCTGGCTGAAGTAACTTTACTTTTTTACCGAGGATACCACCGTCCCTGTTGAATTTTTCGACTATCCTTTTTGCAAGAAGACTAAGGTTGGATTCCCAAGGAGCCATTAATCCCGTTTGTGAAAACAGACTGCAAATTACAACGTCTTCGTTTTTGATTTCCCTTTTTTTTGCACTGTTTTTAGCGATGAATTGGGTTCTCAGTTGATCAGTAATCTGCTTTTTCGATGTTTCAATCTTTGGAGACCCTCTCAGGTGCATGGGATAGGAGAGAAAAAGCGCAATAGATTGGGGTTGCGTTGATATTTGATCGAACACTAACCGCTTTAATCTTTGATCGTCCACCCAACTTGGTAAAAAACCAACACCACTTCCATTGCTAATTGCGGTAAGCATTTCCGTAAGTGAGGTTACTCTGAGATGTCCTAAGGTGTTTTGCGGTATCGGCATCAGACCATTCAGATAGAAAAAAGGACTATGTTCAGTGAACAAAATGAAATCCCATGTAGGCAAATCTTTATGGGTACGATTTAATTCGTTGTCGCGGTAATAGACTTCAGAGCAAAAGAGTTGGAAGTTAAAACTGCCGACAGGTTTTTCGATAAAGTCTAAACGCGCTGTGCTCTCAAAACTCAGCTCGATATCGGGAAGAGGCGCCTCAAGTTCGTCTAGATCTGAATTAGCGGTGATTTCAACGAAGATACCCTTCTTTTTGTTTTGGATAACGTCTAGGTTCTGGATAACCCAGGTATTAATGAAATCAGCAGGCGCGGACAAGCGAAGGCGTTTGTCTGACCTCTCGCTGAGATCTGCTACTGTCGTGCTAAATTTCTGCGCTTCGTGGCAAACAATTTTTGCATGTGTAAAGACTTGTTGTCCGGCATCCGTTAGGGAAATTCCTCTAGAATGACGGATCATAAGCTTAGTACCTGAAGAATCTTCTAAGTTCTTAATCCGGCGACTAATTGATGAAATGTTGGTGTTTAAAACTTTTGCGGCTTGGCTAAGTGAACCCCAATGCGCTACGTGGTAAAAAATTTGTAAGTCGTCCAGACTCATTTGCTATTCCCAAATTATTTGCTTTTAAGACAAACCTTGTTTGCACTTATAACAAGTCTCTTTCAAAAATTGAATACTAGATTCTCAGAAATCCTGATTCCAATTGGTCCTTAATCGTTTGAGTATGAATGTCGTTGAGATATTTGTATAAGGAACTAGAGTGATGATGAATCGACGTAAATTTATTAAGGCAGCAGGGGCGATCGCTGGCGCGGCAGCAGCTCCCGCCTTCATTTCCAGCGCGTTCGGGGCCGGGCATTCGAAAACGCAAAAGATCGGGTGTCTTTTTTCGTCTTCCGGAGCTATGGCTAATGTTGAAGGAAGATTAAATTCGGTGGTGGACATGGCCGTCGCGGAGTTAAATGCGGCTGGCGGTGTGTTGGGCAAGACCATTGAAACAGTAATCACCGATCCGGCATCTGATTGGCCTTTGTATGCGCAAAATGGAAGACAGCTTCTCCTACAGGAAAAGTGTAAAGCACTTTTTGGTTGTTGGACATCTGTGTCAAGAAAGTCAGTACTACCAGTAGTAGAGCAAAACGACGCACTACTTTATTATCCATTGCATTTTGAAGGCGAAGAAAATTCAAATAGCGTCGTTTACATGAATTCTCCCCCGGCGAGCAGTGTGTTACCAGCACTCGAATATATGATGTCTGAAGATGGCGGCTCGGCCTCGAGGTTCTATATGGTCGGATCAGATTATGTTTGGCCGCGAACTATCAATAAAATTAATAAGGGATA
>CACECO010000012.1 GCA_902558075.1 uncultured Litorivicinus sp.
GATTCGATAAAAAATTGTCGAGCCGCTGTCCCTCCTTGAACGCGTCAACAGTCACCCATTGAACTTTCTTTTCCACTCATTTTCTCCATGATACGTTGTCGCAAGCACTTTGCGCTGTTATCCTGCAAACCACCTTGGGTCGAGTCAAGACTCCCCGAAGATGAATGAGACCTCCGAATTTCCGGGGACGAAAAAACACCCGCCCAATCTTGGCGAGCCAGCAAAGCTGGGACAAACACACTTCGATGTGTCGGCAGGCGAACCTGCAGTAACAAAGAAATTTCGGGCTCCCTGTATACTGGTCGAGCCGTTAAAAAAGTGTCTTGTCGCCTGACCGATTTGTCGGTTGGGCAATGGCTAGTATAGCTAGCCCCCTGAGATCGTGGCGATTGAACCGTGAAGGTTGCCACACACATGAAACGCATCTTAATGAATGCTCTGCAAGCGGAAGAAATCCGCGTCGCGATGGTCGACGGGCAAAAACTCTACGATCTAGATATCGAATCCTCAGACCGTGAACAGAAAAAAGGAAATATTTACCGCGCGAAGATTTCCCGAATCGAGCCAAGCCTTGAAGCCGCATTTATCGATTTCGGCAGTGAACGCCATGGTTTCTTGCCGCTGAAAGAAATTTCTCCCGAGTATTTTTATAACGTACCTGCTGAAGGCGAACGTATTAAAATTGATAAAGTTCTGAAAGAAGGCCAGGAGCTGATCATTCAGGTCGAAAAAGAGGAACGTGGAACTAAGGGAGCCGCGCTCACAACCTATATCTCGTTAGCTGGTCGTTACCTGGTTCTTATGCCAAATAATTCAGACGCTGGCGGTATTTCCCGCCGCATCGAGGGTGATGATCGTGCTGAGCTTCGTGACAAACTCGCCAACCTGACAATCACACAAAGCGCCGGTGTCATTATCCGCACTGCAGGTGTGGGGCGAACTGTGGAAGAACTCCAGTGGGATCTTGACTACCTTGATACCGCATGGCAAGCGATTAGAAAAGCAGCTCTATCAGGCGTTGCGCCATTCCTGATCTACCAAGAGTCAAATGTTATCGTTCGCGCAATTCGCGACCATCTGCGTCAAGACATTGGCGAAGTATTGGTTGATAACGTCCAAGTTTTCGAAAACGCAAAAGACCTTGTGCAGCAGGTAATGCCGTCATATGCAAACAAGGTCAAACTGTACGAGGATGAAACACCACTCTTCAATCGTTTTCAGGTCGAAGGTCAAATCGAATCAGCGTTCCAACGTGAAGTCCGTCTTCCATCAGGTGGTGCAATCGTCATCGATCCAACTGAAGCCCTGGTTTCAATCGATATTAACTCTGCTCGTGCGACCAAGGGTGGTGATATTGAAGAGACTGCACTTCACACCAACTTAGAAGCCGCAGACGAAATTGCTCGCCAGCTTCGTCTTCGCGACATGGGTGGTTTGGTCGTCATTGACTTCATCGATATGTCCGCCAACAAAAACCAAAAAGCCGTCGAAAATCGTCTTAAACACGCTTTGAAATCAGATCGTGCACGTGTCCAGATCGGACGGATTTCACGCTTCGGTCTTCTTGAAATGAGTCGTCAACGTCTGCGTCCATCATTGGGCGAAACCAGTGGCGTCGTCTGCCCACGGTGTCACGGTCAAGGAAGTATTCGTGACGTGCAATCGCTCGCACTTCAAATTCTTCGACTTCTTGAAGATGAGGCCGTGAAAGAAAGGACTGGAGAAGTCCGTGTTCAGGTTCCAGTTCCAGTTGGCACATTCCTTCTGAACGAAAAACGGCAACAACTCGAATCGATTCAGCGTCGGCACAATGTGCGTGTTCTGGTCATACCGAACCCGAATATGGAAACACCGATCTATGATCTTCAGCGTCTTCGCGATGATGATCCCGAGGTTGCCAGCCTCGAACTATCGATTGATGTCCAGGCTTCGACCCCAGCACCTGAAATTGAACTAGTGCGAGCAAAACAAGCCGAAGCACGTGAGCAAGCACTCGTGACCGAGATTAAGCCGAAGACACCAGCACCAGAAAGTGTTCCCGTTCCTCGTAGTACTGATGATAGCAACCAGACTGAAGGCATTGGACGGAAAAAGCGTCCAGAAAGCGCCCGTCGCCGTCAACATAAGCCAGCACAGAAATCGTTATTGTCTCGCGTCTTGGAATTCCTGTTTGGTGAAACTGAGGAGGATCCATCAAATTGCCGTTCGAACCAAACCAATCGACGTCGTAACCAACGGAAGAACGAGCATTATGAACGCACCGAGGGAAATCAAAACAAACGAGCAAACACGAATCGTGGCCCTCATAGACAAGAAACCGAGCGCACAGCAGATGGATTGCAAGGTGGACGTCGTCGCCGTCGTCGCCGCAATAAGAATCGATCAGATAACCCGGAAGGAATGGAGAACGGGGTTCAGACACCACAAATCCATGAGATCTCTCCGGAACGCGAAGCCGAGCTCAAAGCACATGAGGAAGATCTCACTCCACGTCCGAAACGCGCTACAAGAAAACAACGCGGTGAAGACGCAATCGTAAGCCAAGAGGCGCAGCTTGAGGCACATGCAACAACCTCAGGTGAAATAACCATCAATGATGCACCTGTATTAAATGAAGGCCTGATGTCCGAATCAGAAAAGCCAAAGCGCTCACGTCGTGGCCGTCGCGGATCGCGCCGTAACGAGGCAGACGTCTCAACCGAGGTAATAGCCGAAGAAACGTCGGCCGGGATCACTCAGCCAACAGCAGAAGACGAGGCACCTGAAGCAGAGGCAACTGTTGATGCTGCAACGTCCGACGTATCAAAAGAAGATAAACCACAAGGCACGCGCCGTGGTCGTGGCCGTCCGCGTAAATCAGAGGTTGCTGCAGACGACACCTCAGCCGGATCATCGGTACCTGTCGAGAACACTGCCGAAGTACAGCCAGGAAGCGCACCGGTAATAGAGGCAATTAACGAAGCAAAAGAGCCTAAAAAGAAACCAGCTCGTCGAGGCCGCAAGCCAAAGGTTAAAACCGATGGCGCGCCAGCTGAGGTGACTGCGGAAGAGCCCACGCAACCAGTATCCGAAGAACCCGCAAATGAACTGGCTGCCGATGCAGCAGTTGAAGATGGCTCGGACAAGCCGAAACGTGGCCGTGGTCGCGGTCGCCGCCATGCCCCTGAGGCAGTAACCGAAAGCACAACAGCGCCATCAGTCTCTGATCTCAAAGCTCAACTGCTCGACGACGGCGTTGATGCAGGCACAACAGCAACCAAAGACGACGCTGAAAAACCAAAACGTGGCCGTGGAAGAGGTCGTCCACGCAAAGCTGACACTGAAGGGCAAGCGACAGACTCAACGCCTCAGGAAACGACTGAAACGGAATAAGTCAGGCTCGGTTGAAATGACCCAGTTGAGTTGGTTCAACCGCTAAGCTCAACCCAAATGTGGCTTTGACCGAAGAACGGACCAAAGCCACCAATTCCCTCAGGTCATCCGCATTTCCAGTCCCATCGTTGGTCAACACTAGCGCCTGGCGATTATGCACTGAAAAACCACCTACTTGACGACCTCTAAGTCCCAGATGATCGATCATCCAACCGGCAGCTAATTTTATTTGCGCCCCATCTGCATACGTTGGCATCTCCGGAAACTCGGCTTTCAAACGCTCTGCGACTTCAGTTCGAACCACTGGGTTTTTAAAAAAGGAGCCAACATTTGGGGTCATCTCGGGGTCTGGTAGTTTCGACTGCCGAATCGATATAACAGCTTTCGCGATATCACATGGGTCTGTTGGACTGAGGCCCTGCTTTTCCAATTCCTCTGATATAGCGCCATACCCAAGGCGCGGATTCGGAACGGTTGAAAGTTTCAAAGTAACGGTCAGTACGAGAAAACGATCAGGATTCTCTTTCAAAATCGAGTGACGATATCCGAAAT
This sequence comes from uncultured Litorivicinus sp., assembly GCA_902558075.1. Taxonomy (GTDB): domain Bacteria; phylum Pseudomonadota; class Gammaproteobacteria; order Pseudomonadales; family Litorivicinaceae; genus HIMB30. The sequence continues at coordinate 3,925 of CACECO010000012.1, forward strand.
TCAGTTCAGACGCGTCAAGTTCAATCACTTCCTGTTCCTCAAAATCATAGAGTTTGACCCGATAGCAATGATCTTTCAGTTCGACACCATACGCGCCAATATTCTGAAGCGGAGCAGCACCCATCCATCCTGGGATCAAAGCAAGATTTTCAAGACCGTACCATCCATGCTCCAACGTACGCATGACCACCTCATGCCAATGATGACCCGCACCAACTTCGAGGAAAATGTCAGAACCAGCTTCATTCATCTCAAACCAACGAATTTCAGGTCTGAGGACAACACCCTCGAACTCTGGTTCCAACACAACCAGATTACTCCCACCTCCTAAGATAAAGCGCGGTGCCGATGCGAGTTTGGGCATGGAAATACAGACATTTTCAATCGATGACAGCTTAAGAATTGACGCGGCACGGAATGGCAACTTGAGAGTTGTCTGATCAGTCAGCTCAAGCACTCGGATTCTCCAAATGCCTCCGAATACTCACTAAGTCCTGTTCGGTGTCAACACCAGGTGGGATGGATTCCCACGCAACATCGACCTGAATCAAGCAATCATGCTCAAGGGCTCTCAACTGTTCCAATCGCTCAAACCGCTCAAGTGACGTGGGCTCCCAAGTCCTGAAGTCACGAAGAAAGCCAGCGCGATACGCGTATAGCCCGACATGCCGATAGTGGGCTCCAATCGCGGACGTGGGATAACCCGGAATACGTGCTCGAGAGAAATATAACGCTCGGCCTGAGCGGCTTTTGACAACTTTTACCTGATTTGGATCGTCAATATCAGATGCATCCTGGATCGGTTCACACAGTGTCGCAATGGACGCCTCTGGATGCGCGATCAACATTTCAGCGACCTGATGGATCGCAGACGCAGGTAGTAGTGGCTCATCCCCTTGAACGTTGACAATAATTACATTGGCCGCCAATCCTAAAACATCTGCGACTTCCGCCAATCGATCTGTTCCAGTTGGATGATCTGACGCTGTCATCAAACATTCGCCCCCAAAACCCCTCACGACGTCCTCGATTCGCTGATCGTCTGTTGCGACAAATACGCGGTCTGCACGAGACGACTGGGCGCGAGCGTAGACGTGCTGAATCATAGGTTGACCGGCGATATCGAGGAGCGGTTTTCCAGGGAGGCGCGTCGACCCGAAACGAGCGGGGATCACCGCAATGAAACCCATTAACGATCAATCCGCTCGTCAGTCGTGAGAGTGCGTGCTTCATCGGCCAGCATCACCGGAATATCATCGCGAATCGGGAAAGCAAGCCCATCGGCTCGGCACCAAATTTCCTGGTCATCCTCACGGATCTCAATCTCTCCTTTACACAACGGACAGACTAATAAATTCTTAAGTTGAGGGGCCAAACTCATCGTCTACTCCAGTCTTTCAAATGATCAATTAACCAACGCTCAAATTCGGGTTGGTCGCTATCAAGCGCAACTACCCAAAACGGTTCTGCCAACAAGTGCACCAATTTCACAGCATCTTTCTCTGTTGTTATCACGTGTTCCAACTCAGATGTTTCAGACACAGTGAATTGGTGATGATCTGGAAATGCATGTTCCTTAATTGATAACCCGGCCTGTTCCAACCCTTCAAAAAAAAGCCCCGGCGATGCAATCCCTGAAATTGCATCAAAATCACCATGATCGATCAGATCAGTGACCCGATGATGTTCGTTTGGTGAATCTGATCGATATGCGTACCCCATCCGACTCGCTGAGGCAAATACTGGGGTTGTGGTCTCCACGCCCATTTCAATCAACATTTCTTTTGGGTATTCCGTTCCACGAACAACAACCGCATCCAGTTGATCGACCACGGTTAACGGCTCCCTTAAGGGACCAAAAGGCATTTCAAGACCATTACCAATACCCTGTTGCTTATTAAAGACACAAACCGATAGATCCCGCCATAACTGCGTATTTTGTAACCCATCATCAGCTAACACGACGTCCACCCGGTTATGAAAACATAATCGGTCAACCGCTTTCGCACGATCGCGACAAACGATTACAGGACATCCTGTTCGAATTTTGAGCATCAGCGGTTCATCACCAACGATGTGAGGCTCACTCCTCTCAGTGACTTCGATAGGTAAATTCGTCACAGAACCACCAAAGCCGCGACTCACAATACCAGGACGGAACCCTGCGTCCTTGAGTCTTAAAGCAAGACTCATCACCAAGGGTGATTTTCCAGAACCACCAACCACAAGATTACCGATGCACACCACGGGGATTTGATTGGAAATGTGGGGTGCACTCGCAATTTTTTGGCGTTTTTTGCGCATCCAATAGGTAATCATCGGACGTAACGCACGACTCAGAGCACTTGCAGGTCGACGCCATCGCTGAGGCCATCCATCAACGCCCTTAAAGACACCAAAGCCAAATTTCATGCACTAATTCCCTCATTTCTGTGCAGAATACCGATGAATTGAGTATGCTCCGCGCTACTCAAAAGGAAAAGGATGATTCGTGTCAATTAAAGGTTGGGGCAAGGCACCGCCATCCACACCGCTGACTTTGTGGAAATCACTCAAAGCAAATCTGGACTTATGGCTCGTAGATCACGGCTTCCTGAGATCGCTTTATTCCAACCGTTTCTGTCTTCCCGGTCCACTATATAGAAGTAATCAGCCGAGCGTAGCACAAATCCATCGTTACAAAAGAGACTTGGGCCTGAAAACCATAATCAATCTGCGTGGTTACAACCCAACCCAAGGTCGATATCAGTTGGAAGCGAAAGCTTGTGAAGAAGCTGGTATCACACTTATCAATACCCGTGTGCACTCTCGCGGGTTACCAACTGCGAAGCAAATCAACTCATTGAAGGAATTGATTGAGGGATTCGAAACACCAGCGCTCGCGCACTGTAAGTCAGGGGCCGATCGTGCCGGAATGTTTGCGGTACTCTATTGCCACTTCCGATTAGGCCAGTCTATCGACGAGGCAAAGAAACAACTTCACTGGAAATATGGTCATTTCAAAAGCGCAAAAACCGGTATTTTGGATAACTTTTTCGAGTCATATATCCAATATCGAAATCGGCACCTGACATCCTCGAAAAACCAGACAGCTCCAACTTTTCTGGAATGGGTCAATTCGGAGTATGATCAGAACATCATGGAAAAAGAGTTTAAACCACGAGGTTTCGCGAGCTTTTGGGTTGACTTGATCTTAAGACGCGAATGAAAGGTGATATGCACACTTACGGGCGTCTTATTCGGGAGGCCTTTCCGTATTGGAAAATCGCTATGGTGGCGATGCTTTCGATGGCAGCAACAGCTGCAATGGAACCCATGTTGCCTGCGTTAATGGCCCCCTTAATTGACGAATCTTTGATCGACAAGGATCCAAGTGCTTTGATTCAAATTCCGCTGTTGATCGTCGCGGTATTCGTTTTTAAAGGGATCTCCGAATATGTGGCGTCAGTCTCGAGTCAGTACGTTGCCAATCGTACCATTGCTGATATCCGATCCGAGGTCTTTGCCGTACAACTGGATCTTCCGATGACCGACCACGATGCTGAAGAAGGCGGTCGCCTGTTATCACGTATTACATATGATGTTGCTCAGGTTGGCGAGGCGGTTTCAACTGCCTGGATGGTCATTATTAAAGATACACTCATGATTTTAGGTCTCCTTGGGTTTTTAATTTACACCTCTTGGCAGATGTCTCTCGCGTTGCTGGTTGCGGCACCTATCGTGTCCTTTGTGGTCAAAAAAGCGAGTGTTAAAATGCGTCGTTCCAACCAAGATTTGCAGATCTGGACGGGGCGACTGACGGGATTAATCGAGGAATCATTATTAGCCGTCAGGGACATCAAAATCTTTGGCGGACACGATAACCAACAGGCGCGTTTTGATGACATCAATAAGCGTTTGCGCCATGAGCAAATGCGGGTGATAAAGATTCAGTCACTCAATGTTCCGTTGGTTCAAATTTTAGCCGCTATCACAATCGGGATTGTGATTCTCATCGGTACGCAGATGAGCGCACGGGACATGTTGAGCCCTGGTGAGTTCGTTGCTTACATCACAGCCATGGGCATGATATTTGACCCAGTCCGACGGCTTACCGGGATCAATGCGACGATTCAGCGAGGTCTTGCTGCCGCAGAATCGATTTATGAGATTTTTGATCAGGCACTTGATAATCAACGCGGACATTCGGAAAGCCATGATGCGATTGCCAACGCATCACTCGCTGTCAACGATGTCGCCTTCAAATATCCAAACGCCGATCATTACGCACTCGACTCGGTGTCATTCGACATCCGTCCAGGGGAGAGTGTTGCGCTCGTCGGACCATCAGGTTCTGGTAAGTCATCGCTGATCGCGCTAATCGCGGGTTTTTTAGATCCCAACGATGGCGAAATCCGCATTAACGATGAATGCATTACAGAATGGCCGCTATCCAAGCGGCGTCGTCAACTCTCACTCGTTGGACAACAAGTAAATCTATTTGATGCGTCAGTTGCAGATAATATTCGCTTTGGGTGGCCTGACGCCTCAGAAGCGGACGTGAGAGAGGCAGCACGTCAAGCACATGCTCTGGAATTCATTGAAGCGCTTCCGAACGGTTTTGATACTCAGATTGGTTCTTTTGGGAATCGATTATCTGGTGGTCAACGGCAGCGCATTGCGATCGCTCGAGCATTCATCAAAGATGCACCGATTCTATTGCTAGACGAGCCGACCAGTGCGCTCGACCACAAGAGCCGAGAAGAGGTTCTCAAAGGCCTCGAGAATTTAAAAGTGAATCGAACCACACTGGTTATCAGTCATCAACCGGAGAGTTTGTTATCAATTGATCGCACGATTTCTCTGAAAGGCGGTCGGATCGTTGGATAAACCGGCGTTAATCGTCCGAGGTTAAGGTTGGGTATTCATGCGATCGTCACATGTTTAGATCAAAATTATTGAAATAAACGCTAATCAATGTATAAACATCGCGCGAGACCGCCGAGCTTTTCAAAATGCCAAAAAAGTTAGTTTCCAAAATCATGCCATCTCCGCAGCGCCTGGAGCACATGCGTGGTTGGGGATTTCTCGGCGAGAAATTCTTTGCTCATGATCTGTGGCACCTAAACAGAAAGACTGTTAGCTATGCATTTCTAAATGGAATTTTTTGGGCGTGTATGCCTATACCTTTTCAAATGGTTGGTGCAGCAATCAGCGCGTTAATACTCAGATGCAACGTCCCAATCTCTGTGGGCCTTTGCTGGTTAACGAATCCAATTACAATGCCGCCCTACTTCGCGCTTGCTTATGCACTGGGTGCCTGGGTATTGAATTCAGAGCCTTTATCGCTTCCTGATACTGTGACGCAAGCCTGGATACAAGAGCAACTCTCATTGGTTTGGCTTCCTTTACTTACTGGCTCCCTTCTGATGGGAGTCTGCGCTGGACTGCTGGGCTTGGTGGGTCTTCGGGTCTGGTGGCGATGGCGAGTAAACTATGATTGGAAGAAACGCCGCCAGTCGTCTCGATACCTTGAAAAGGTTTCATCTCACCGTGATGTAACTCAAACTGTTGATCGGTCTGAGCAGCCACACGCCGATCGTGAGTCACAATGACGAGACTCGTTTGCGTCGTTTCCGACAAATCAATCAACATCGCCAAGACCTGGTCCGCAGTTGCCTCATCCAAGTTCCCGGTCGGCTCATCCATCAATAAGACCTTAGGGTGACCCGCTAACGCGCGCGCAACCGCGACACGTTGACGCTCCCCACCAGACAATTCTGCAGGCCGATGAGCGAACCGATGCCCTAGACCAACCTGATCTAGAAGTTGGTGTGCCAGCTGTGTCGACGTACCCACCTTCTGGCCACCTAGGATGGCAGGTAATGCCACATTCTCTTCAGCCGAAAACTCGGGTAGCAAATGGTGAAATTGATACACGACACCAATCGTTTGAAGACGTAACGCGACGCGCTTGGCATCATTCAGTTGCGTAATATCAGTCCCTTGCCAGACAACCGATCCCCTTTCGGGCAATAGCAAGCCGGCCAAGATATTCATTAACGTACTTTTGCCTGACCCACTCCGCCCAAGCAACGCGATGCGCTGTCCCGATTCAACACAGAAGTTCACCTTGTCGAGAACTGGAATAAAGCTCTGTCCCTCACCGTAGCCAAAGCTGACATCCTGAAGCTCTAACAATGAACTACCGCTCATGATTCAAGACCTCCGCTGGAACGATTCGACTGGCTTTTAAGGCCGGATAGAGCGTCGCGAGTAGGGATAGACCAATGCTCAGAGTAGTCACGAATCCAACATCTGACCAGCGAAGTTCGGAAGGCAAGTCAGAAATAAAGTATGCGCCCGGGTTAAATAGATAGAAGCCAAAAACAGACTCCACGAACGAAAGGATTTCAGTGATCGACAGGGCCAGCGGCACACCTAAGATCACACCAAAGACCGTACCGATCACACCAACAAGCGTTCCCTGAACAACAAATACACTCATCACACCGCTTGGTGGGAGCCCGATAGTTTTCAGAATTGCGATGTCGGAGCGTTTATCGGTGACCACCATGACAAGCGTCGATATAATGTTGAACGCGGCAACGGCAATAATGAGCGTCAATAATAAAGCGATCATGGTCTTTTCGAGCTGAATTGCTTCGAAAAGGTTGCCTTGAGTTCGTGTCCAGTCTTGGTAACGAATCGGGCGACCAAGCGAGGTGCTGACTTCTTGCGCAATTGGACGGATCAATTTGGGAGCATCAAATAGATTATCAAACTGTAATCGAAGGGCTGCCGCACCCTCTCCGAGCTTAAAAAGTCTGGCTGCATCAGACAGTTCAACAAAGGCAAGCTGATTGTCGAGTTGTGCACCAACCTCGAAGAGACCGACAACTTGAAGTCGTTTGAGTCGTGGTGTGACTCCCGCCAGACTCAGTGTCGCGTCAGGAATCAATAGCGTCACTTGATCACCTGGATTAACTCCTAGATTCGCTGCAACACCTGATCCCAAAATAATCGAAAACTGTTGGGCATTGAGGTCAGTGAATTCACCTTGTGTCATGTGTCCCGGAAGAATCGACACTTTAGATTCTTGCTCAGGGTCAACCCCAAGAACCGCGACAGACACGGTTCGTCCATTAGCAACTAACAGGCCCTCGCCTGGGTTCAATGGCGCGACGCCGACGATCGATCGATTACTACTCAATTGCTTGGCGATTGGATCAAGATCCGTTCGGGCGGTTTCAAACTCAAGTAACGCATGCGGCACTGTCCCCAAAATACGAGTACGTAATTCGCGATCAAATCCGTTGAGAACAGAAAGCACTAGAATCAGAACAGCGACACCCAGAGTCAATCCAGCCATTGAGACAGCGGATATGAACGAAATAAAATGATTCCGACGCTTAGCGCGCGTGTACCGAAGACCAATACACAGAGTTAACGGCTTAAACATCCCGCAAGTGTAACTGGCTTCATGCTACAGTTTCTAAAATTTTAAAGGATTTTTAATGAATGCTCTGATTTTGGCCGTTGCCGCTCTCCTTTTCAGCCGCCTCGTTTCATCTGATCGCATTGAGCCTTATCGCCTCCAGGTGGTCAGCACGATTGAAAAAGCCACTGACGCATTACCCAATACCTTGCGACTACCAATCATCGTAGGTGGCGCAGTGACACTCGGTGCGATCATCGCTTATATGCCGTTAATCGGCGCCATCGTCACGTTTGGCGCCTTGGTGTTGATTCTGGAATATGGTCGAGTGACCGAAGATTCTAAAGCTATCTTGACGGAACTCCGCAGCGGTTCATTCTCGCAAGCACAAATCAAACTCACAGAATTTTCGAAAACAGACGCAAGCCAGCTCGATGAAAATGGTGTCGTCCGAATCACAGTTGAAACACAAGTATTAGAACTCGCCCAAAAAGTGTTCATTCCACTCGCCTGGTTTGCACTTGGGGGACTGCCAGGCATTCTTCTCTATTGGACATCGACAGTCATTGCCGAGCGCTTTGGGTCGGGTGAAACATCCGCACGCTGGGTCTCGTTACTGAACTGGGTACCCATTCGATTGATGGCCCTGACACTTGGATTCATGGGGGATCGTGAGCGGTCACGGGCTATTTGGACTCGGCAAGCAAATGATTTCTCAGACCAGGAGGCCGGTGTATTGATCGCAGCAACGGCAGGAGCACTTCGAGTCAAACTCGGTGGCTCTCGTTGCGTCCAGGGTCTTGTCAAACAAGAGCCCCTAGTTGGTAATGGCGATGACGCTGCGCGTTATCACATCGAAGAAACACAATCTCTCGCCGAAAGATCACTACTCTTATGGGCAGTCGCAGCGCTCATCATTACTACATTTTAGTCAAACGGTGAGTTGCAACTGAAAAACCAATCTCTATACTCTGTCGCTCTCGTTAGGTGGCCGAGCGATTGGCATAACAGGGAATTCGGTAAGGCCTAGCCAAGTCCGAAGCTGCCCCCGCAACGGTATGTTCAGTCCTGAGTCTTCACGAATACCACTGTCATCATTGATGGGAAGGTGTGTGATTCGGCAAATGGAATTGCCCTGAACAAGCCCGGAGACCTACCTCACGAGGTCACACACTTTTCGGCGTGCGGTGGGCGCGTTTGGGAGAATAAAATGTTAAATAAAAACCTTTGCGTGGTGGCACTTTATGTCGCCTCAACGTCTTATACATACGCGACAGACAATCAAGTTGATATTGAGATCGTCGTGGATGCAAAAGCCAACACATCAGTATCGTCACCCTCGCTCGTATCTCGATCAATTAGTACCGAAGAAATTAAAGAAAGCGGTAAAAATACAATCAACGAAGTGTTCAAAGATCTCCTAAATTTGAGAATGGTTGGCGATTCGGTAGGAACCGGAGTTTTGGGATTCCCCGATTTAGGCGGATACGGTGAAACTGCATATGCGAACACGCTGATACTGTTAAACGGACGCAAATTAAATAATCCCTCTCAAGAGAAGCCAAATATCTCTAATATACCAATTAGTGCAATATCCCGAATCGATGTATTCCCCGGTGGGTCTGGCGTGTTATTTGGGAGTGGCGCTGTGGGTGGAGTGATAAATATCATCACACATTCAACCTTAGACGCGCCCAGAACAGTAATAAGCTCAAGGGTTGGTTCGTTCGGCTATGTAAGCTCCGGAATTTCCCTTAGCTCACCACTCTCAGATCAGAATCGGTTCTCTGCTGTCATTGAGAGCACTAGCAAGGATGGTTACCGACACCACACAGACTACGCCAACAACTTTGGACAAATGAGCTTTGGGAGAACGACAAATAAGTCTTCCTGGCTTGCCTCTTATTCACACGGCTTGCAGGAACGGAAGGATTCCGGCGCTGTCATTCAATCGACAGCCGAACAGAATCGAAAAGCTCAGGGCTCCATATCAATATTAGATATTCGCGAAGAAACCGCATCGTTTGACGGGTCGTTAGATTCAGGCTCGAATCAATATGGAATGCACCTTGGTTACCGATCGTCAAAGCAAAATGGAACAAACACGAGCAGCCGCCAGCAGAAGCTAGAAATACATTCCCTGTCGATTACTCGCAGTGATTACTCGGACACCAATATTTTGGGGATCGATTTGACATACGGTAGCTACTACGCCCCGTATTATCAAGTAACCTCATATCAAGACGCCGCCGAAGTCTTCTGGCGGAATAAAAGCGATGTTGGTGAGAGCACCTCTGTGTTGAGTGGAATTCGCTTGGCCCATGTCAACGATAAGATGTCTTCGTCGTCTCAGAAAGAAAAAACATTGGGTGCTGCAGAAATTAACTTGGTGCGCAGCTGGTCCAATATCGATCTAAGTATTCGGGCCGACCGTGCCTTTCGATACGCAAATATGGATGACAACAGAACAACCATTTTACAGCCACAAGTGTCCGATACACTGACCCTCAGCGCAAGTAATGACAACCTTTCGAGCCGTTTATTCACGTCCAAGATTTCAGATGAAATTATTTACGACAGCGTTCAGTCAGCCAACGTAAACATACCAGACACCTCGAGACAGGGAATGGAGATCTTGTTTAAAAAGTCTATTAATGGCGCCGTTACATTTGATGGAAGCTACTCCCACACCATAGCAAAAATCGAGTCAGGTAACTTTGACGGTAAGAGGGTGCCTGACGTTCCGCAGAGCGTGGGTAATGTAACTTTTAGTTGGATGGCCAATGATAACCATACCACTCGATTCGAAACCTACTACGTTTCGTCTAAATATCCGGTCAGCGATTACGACAATTCACTAGATCAGTCTGACGCCTATTATGTGAGTAACATATCTCACTCATATACCGCAGGAGGTTTGACTGCCTCGCTAGCAATAAACAACCTCTTTAATCAAGAATACCACTATTACGAGATCGACTATTCGTCGTTGTACGTCACACCAGCCGAACCGACAACCATTAATCTTCAGATCAGTTATACTTTTTGAAAAGGCACGGAGGGGTCTGGATGCTAAGTCATACAGTGAACGCAATCATGACGACCAACAATCCGGGGTTGAAAACTCTGGCCATCGGTTGGGTGGCGACGTTGAGTATTCTCATGCTCGCAACCCGCGGCACCCACTTCGCGGATGTTACAAGCCTACCGGAAGCTTCTTGGATGATTTTCATGGTCGCTGGCTTGTTTTTACCTGCTTGGTCATTCGCTTGGTTTATGTCCCTAGCAGTAGGTATTGACGCTTATGCGTTTAAATTCGGTGGCGTTCCAGGCACCTGTCTATCTGTCGCTTACGCGATGCTTATCCCTGCTTACTTTTCGATGTGGGTGGCCGGACGTCTCGCCAAGCACTATTTCAATGGCCTATTCTCTGGGTTCGCGATGTTTTTTGGTTTCGCAATGGTTGGAACACTGATCTGCGAATTGATCTCAAGTGGTAGCTACTATCTCTGGTCCGGGAACTTTGAGCCAACCGTCGCTGAGTTTTTCAACCGCGAATTGCAGTATACCCCAGCAGTCCTCGCAAGCTCCGCCTATTGGTCGGTAGCCTTTATTGGGACTACAGCACTACATCGAATATATCAACAAACAAAAAGTCGGAAAATACTATCAAAAGAAGTGTGAAATGTAATTGAATGCATCAAGGGAATCCTTTGATGGATAGTTGTCCCGTAATAGTTATCTGAGTTGGACTAGCGTCCTAAACGGCAGATCAAGACACCGAACGCTTCGCTGCCTCAAGTGTATTGGCTAGTAGACATGCAATTGTCATAGGACCAGGGCCGCCGGGGACTGGAGTGATGGCGCCTGCCACCTTCGAGGCATCATCAAAATCGACGTCACCAACGAGCTTACCCTTCCCGTCGTCTGTTTCAATGCGGTTAATCCCAACATCTAAAACAATTGCACCAGGCTTGATCCAGTCTGCCTTCACCATTTGGGGACGACCAACCGCCGCAACTAAGATGTCTGCCTGCCGGCAGACACTTTGTAAATTCTGGGTTTTTGAGTGCGCAATTGCCACGGTCGCTGATTCATTCAACAGAAGTGCTGCCATCGGACGGCCCACAATGTTTGAGCGGCCAATGACAACGGCATTCTTCCCCGCAATGTTTGGTTCAACTGATTTCAGAAGCTTCAAACAGCCGAGTGGTGTGCAGGGAATAAAAGATTCTCCACTCGTCCACAATTCACCCACATTACTGGTGTGAAAGCCATCAACGTCTTTCGCCGGATCAATCGCCTCAATCACATCTCTTGAATCGAGATGATCTGGCAGTGGTAACTGAACCAAAATGCCATGCACCTCTGGGTCCGCATTCAACGACTCAATGATCGACATGAGAGCCCCTCGAGAAGTCGTTGCATCGAGGATATGGTGAAATGATTTCATGCCACAGGCTTCGGTCTGTCTCACTTTGTTGCGAACATACACCTGGCTCGCTGAATCCCCGCCGACCAAAACCACAGCCAACCCGGGAGTCACTCCATGAGATGCTTGCAGTGATTTCACACCCTCAGAAACTTCATCACACACTTTTTCTGCAAATGCTTTACCGTCGATTCGAGTTGCCGTCATTTCAATACCGCCGTTTATGTCCGTTGAGGAAAACGCGATGCTCACTGTGTACTTTCACAGCTCCAGAGAGTGCATAATTTTCCACATTTCGACCCGATGTTAGCTGTTGTTCCGGTCCAAACGTCTGGTCAACTCGAGCGACCTCTTGATCAATGAGTGGTCCCTCGTCAAATCCTTAGGCTCTTGGAAGTGTGACTCCAGTTTGTCCCTGATACTTGCCTCCACGATCACGATAGGTCGTCAGACAACGCTCATCGGATTGAAAAAACAGCATTTGCGCAACACCCTCATTAGCATATATTTTCGCGGGCAAATTTGTCGTATTCGAAAACTCAAGGGTGACATGTCCCTCCCACTCAGGTTCAAGTGGGGTAACGTTTACAATAATCCCACAACGCGCATACGTCGATTTACCAAGGCAGATCGTCAAGACATCCTCAGGAATTTTAAAGTATTCAACCGTACGGGCGAGAGCGAAGGAGTTCGGTGGAATAATGCAGACATCTGATTGAATGTCAACGAAGCTTTTGTCATCGAAATTCTTGGGATCGACCACCGCTGAGTGGATATTTGTGAACACTTTGAATTCGTCAGCACAACGCACGTCGTAGCCATAGCTTGATATCCCGTAAGAAATCAATTTTTCACCATCACGCTCGCGTATTTGGTTTGCAGCAAATGGTGAAATCATGTCTTCGGATTCAGCCATTTGCCGAATCCAGCGATCGGATTTAATAGTCATGAATTACTCATCAATCCCTTGGGTTTTGGTAATTAAATTGCTCGAGCCATCACATTCGGCAAAGAGTGAAAGTCTGGCGCCCGTCCGTCGAGCAATATCTCGGTACGATTGCGCGATTGAACCATCGGGATCGTTGATCACCGTCGGTTTGCCGATATCAGTTTGATGGCGAATACTCATATCGAGCGGCAAAGCCCCAAGCAACTCGGTCTCGTATTCTGCCGCAATTCTATCGCCGCCGCCTTCACCAAATAAATGTTCCGTATGACCGCACTTTGAACACCGATGCAAAGACATGTTTTCAATGACCCCGAGGACGGGAACCTCGACTCGTCTAAACATCTCGATGCCTCGACGTGCATCCAGCAACGCGATGTCCTGCGGTGTCGTCACAACCACCGCTCCATTCACAGGAACTTGTTGGCTTAATGTCAATTGAATATCGCCGGTTCCCGGCGGTAAATCGATCAATAAGTAATCCAGGTCACCCCAATTGGTCTGACGTAGCATTTGGGTGAACGCACCACTGACCATCGGTCCGCGCCAGATCGTTGGTGACCGTTCGGTTAGCAAAAACGCCATGGACATGACTGGGATACCATGCGCAATCACTGGGTTAAATGATTTCCCATCAGGCGTCTCAGGGCGTTGGCCTTGAACACCCAGCATCAGCGCTTGAGACGGTCCATAAATATCCGCATCTAATAACCCAGCCCGCGCCCCCTCCGTTTGGAGAGCCAAAGCAAGATTGACAGCTGTGGTGGACTTGCCAACCCCACCTTTTCCTGAGGCGACGCAAATCACTTGGCGAACTCCCGGAATCGATTCAGTACCCTCGCGCGCCGGGCTCAAGGGGATTTCATGACGGACTCGAAGAAACGCTTCGTTGACATCCTTGATCGCATCAAGCTTGGGTTTCAACTGCTTGACCAAAGAACGAGTCATTCCCGCAAGAGGGTAGGTAAATGTCAATTCAATATCGAGCTCACCATCCTTCAATTCGCATCGAGTCAGGACACCACTGCGACCCAGATTTGCCTCACGATAAGGGTCATCATGCTCTGAAAGAATCGTAATCACGCGGTCATGGATGGAAGTCGACAAAATCATCTCCGGTGTCGTTAAGAGTCGGGCAAAGACACGGCCTTTAGCGGTATACTTGGGGATCAACCTGCACTGCAACAAGGAATTAATTCTGTGCCGACAGACAGACGCACCATTTTAGTCACAAGCGCCCTGCCCTATGCCAACGGTTCGATCCACTTGGGCCACATGCTTGAGTATATCCAAACCGACGTCTGGGTTCGCTATCAAAAGCAATCTGGCCATCAATGCGTCTATGTGTGTGCGGACGACGCGCACGGTACAGCCATTATGCTTCGTGCGCAAAAACTCGGAATCACTCCAGAACAATTAATCGCTGAGGTCAAAGCGGAACATGAGGCCGATTTTAACGGATTTCATATTGGATTTGATCACTACTCGTCAACACATACCGATGCAAATCGTCATTACTCAGAATTGATCTATTCTCGAGTCCGTGACGCCGGTGGAATTGCCGTACGAACGATCTCTCAGCTATTTGATCCAGAGAAAGAATTGTTTCTAGCTGACCGCTATGTCAAGGGAACCTGCCCCAAATGTGGTGCTGATGATCAATATGGTGATAACTGCGAAGCGTGTGGCGCAACCTACGAAGCGTCTGAACTAAAAAATCCAAAATCGACGTTATCCGGCGCAACGCCGGTACTGAAGGATTCGGAGCATTTGTTTTTTGAAATCGGTCAACACACTGAGTTTCTGAAACAGTGGACTCGATCAGGACGGTTGCAACCGGAGGTTGCAAACAAACTCTCTGAATGGATCGAGGGAGGCTTGAAAAGCTGGGATATTTCTCGTGATGCGCCCTACTTCGGCTTCGAGGTTCCGGATCACCCGGGCACTTATTTTTATGTTTGGCTTGATGCGCCAATCGGTTACATCGGTGCCTTTCGGGAATGGTGTGATGTGAACAACTTTGACTTTGATTCAGTATGGGCACCTAACAGTGAGGCCGAGGTCTATCATTTCATCGGCAAGGACATCGTTAACTTCCATTGTTTGTTCTGGCCAGCAATGCTCAATCAAGCAAACTTCCGCACCCCTACTGGTGTCAATGTGCATGGGTTTGTCACGGTTGACGGCCGGAAAATGTCAAAATCGCGGGGAACCTTTATCAAAGCACGCACATATTTGGATCACTTTGATCCAGAGTACTTACGCTACTACTTCGCAACGAAGCTGTCAGCTCGTGTCGAAGACATCGACCTGTCTCTGGAAGACTTCGTGCAAAAAGTGAACTCAGATCTGGTCGGTAAGCTGGTCAACATTGCGAGCCGAACTGCGGGATTCATAAACAACAAATTCGACGGTCAACTTGCCGCAGAGCTTGCCAACCCCAAATTAATTGATTCGATCCGGGCGAAGGGGCCAGAGATCCGTGATGCGTTTGAAAAACGCGAATTTTCAAAAGCGACGCGCGATATTATGGCACTCGCCGATGACGTCAATGCATGGATCGCAGACGTCGCACCCTGGCAACTGGCGAAACAAGAAGCCTCTGTGGCTCAGGTTCAACCAATCTGTACAACAGCGATCAACGCCTTCCGTTTGCTCACCCTCTATCTACAACCGGTGATGCCAACCCTTGCAGCAAAAGTGCAACGCTTTTTGAACATCGATTCACTGACTTACGAGACACTCGACGATACGCTTCTTAACCACCGGATTGAGACCTTTCAACCGCTGCTAACACGGATCGCAATGAAAGATGTTGAAGCCATGATTCGACCCGACGTCACCGAGATCAAATACGCACCGAAGACAAAAGACGCGAGTGATATTGAAGCAATCGCTCCAGAGTGTACGATCGACGATTTCGCAAAGGTCGATCTGCGCGTTGCAACGATCGTCGCGGCAACAACGGTTGAAGGTGCCGATAAGCTCCTGCAATTGACGCTCGATCTGGGCGGAGGGACTCGCCAGGTATTCAGCGGGATCAAGGCAGCCTATCAAGCCGACGATCTGATTGGACGCCAAACCGTGATGGTCGCCAACCTGGCGCCTCGACAAATGAAATTTGGAGTATCAGAAGGCATGGTGCTCGCTGCCGGGCCAGGTGGTTCAGAGATTTATCTGCTCGAACCCGATCAAGGCGCTCAAGCAGGGCAGCGGATTCGTTAACGAGAGATTGATGGAACTCATGATCAAAGCAGTCACCGAACACGTCAGGTCCTTAACATTTGGCCGCACTGCACCTACTTGGAGGCGACCAATTGACTGACTTGTTGCTGATTATTGTTTCAGCGGCACTGGTCAATAATTTTGTATTGATCCAGTTTTTGGGACTCTGTCCATTTATGGGTGTGTCGTCCCGCATCGACAGTGCACTCGGTATGTCATTCGCGACCACCTTTGTCCTCACACTCTCTTCGGTCGTCGCTTACCTTTTGCAAACGCTGTTATTGATTCCGCTCGATGCGATGTGGTTACGAACGCTTGCCTTCATTGTCGCAATCGCAGTGGCTGTTCAATTTACAGAACTGGCTCTGAAAAAGACGTCACCGCTGCTCCATAGCGTGCTCGGAATTTATCTGCCACTGATTACCACGAATTGCGCTGTTTTGGGTGTGGCGCTACTCAACACAAATCGAGCACATACACTCGCCGAATCGGCTTTTTATGGAATTGGTGCAGCTCTTGGATTCTCGTTGGTTCTCATTTTATTCGCGGGAGTTCGCGAGCGATTACAACTGGCTGATATCCCAGCACCCTTCCGAGGCGCATCAATTGCACTCATTACCGCCGGCTTTATGGCACTTGCATTCATGGGCTTCACCGGCATGATTCGGCTATGACAGACGCGCTTTGGACGATTGGTGCAGGAGTCGCTGGCCTCTCGGTGATCGCTTTATTGGGCGGGATTTTGTTGCAATATGCGTCCAAGGGTTTCTCAGTCGATGGAAACCCGTTAGTCAACTCAATCGATGCTTTGTTACCTCAAACGCAATGCGGTCAATGCGGTCATCCTGGGTGCAAACCCTACGCCGAGGCGATTGCTGGCGGTGAACCAATCAATCGTTGCCCGCCGGGTGGGCAAGATACTGTCGATCGTTTAGCAAGTTTATTGGGTGTCGACATACTTCCACTGGATGCAGACGACGCAACGACAGAACAAGACTTGGTTGCAATCATTATCGAGAAAGATTGCATTGGTTGCACCAAATGCATCCAAGCCTGCCCAGTCGATGCAATTGTTGGCGCCGCCAAACTGATGCATACAGTGATTGTGGATGAATGCACAGGATGTGATTTATGTGTTGAGCCGTGTCCTGTGGATTGCATCGACATGATCCCACGACCCAAATCTCCTGATTACTGGATGCCTACGCGTCCGAATATTATTTCATCGGACCGTTGCGGGCAGATAGGCATTCAACATGGCTGACTATCAAATTCGCCGTTGTGAGCGCCAACTGGAGGGTGGAATTCATCCAGAGACACAGAAAGCGCTCTCAACCACAGATTCGTGTATCTTTGTCGGTGACCCGAAACGCCTAGTCTTTCCAATACACTTTTCTGGCGGCGGACCTGGTGAAGCGCTCGTTGCGGTGGCCGACATCGTTTCTCAGGGAACACCCATTATCAAATGCCAAAGCGGTATTACTCACGTTGCCTCTCGCGCAGGTAAAGTCATCGATATCATTGACCATGAAATCGCCCACCCAGCAGCCACCAAGAGTGCCTCCATTATTATTGAGCCCAGTGGACTGGAAGATCAAAACTATCTTGATCCGCTCGTCTGGCCATTCGACGCCGATACACTCAGAAATCGTGCGATCGAGGCAGGAATTCTCGGTCTCGGTGGAGCAGGATTCCCGAGTTTTAAAAAGTGGTCCGAAGGGATGCAGACACTCATCATTAACGGCGCTGAGTGCCAACCCTATTTGACCACTGACGATACGCTCATGCGGATTGACACCCACTCGATGATTCGGGGCGCGTCTATGCTATCTCAATCACTCGATATCAAAACGATCATTATTGGGATTGAGGACAACAAGCCCGAGGTGCTTGAAGCGATTGAGAGCGCCTTGAAAGAATCTTGCTCAGATTGTTTCTTCGATGTTGTGTTACTCGATACAAAATATCCATCAGGATCCGAACGCCACCTAGTCTGGCTAACGCTCGGTATTGAAGTGCCGACAGGATCACACGCTGTCGAATCGGGAGTCATCGTGCACAATCCCGGCACATTA
This sequence comes from uncultured Litorivicinus sp., assembly GCA_902558075.1. Classification (GTDB taxonomy): domain Bacteria; phylum Pseudomonadota; class Gammaproteobacteria; order Pseudomonadales; family Litorivicinaceae; genus HIMB30. The sequence continues at coordinate 22,020 of CACECO010000012.1, forward strand.
GCAGCCCTATCGCGTGCGATCGATGGCAAACCGATCACAGATCGAATAGTCACTCTGACCGGCGAGGCTCTCGCGGCTCCTCAAAACATTGTCGTCCCGATTGGCGCACCGATTAGTCATCTGATTGAGGCAACAGACACCAATCCAGAATCGCTGACTTCAATCACTATTGGCGGTCCAATGATGGGATATTCAGTGACGAACTTCACTGCTGGAATCACCAAGACCACCAACTGTTTACTAGCTCGCGAGGTTGATATACCGCCCGAGTCACCTTGTATTCGCTGTGGAGCCTGTGCCACTGTTTGTCCTGTTCGTTTGCAACCGCAACAAATGGTCTTTGCTTTGAAAGGTGGCTCACTTGATCGTGCCATTCATGAAGGCCTAACCGACTGTATTGAATGCGCCGCCTGTAATGCGGTTTGTCCGAGCCATATTCCACTCGCTGAATGGTTCCGCTTAGGACGATTTGAGGCACGCGATAAAGCAAATGACCAACGCCTCGCAGCCAAGGCCCGCGAGCGTTTTGAAGCACGAAATATGCGGCTAAAACGCATTAGTCTCGAAAAAGAGGCAAAGCGCGCAGTACGCCAAGCGAAAACTGCGGATGCGTTGGAAAAAGCGCGTAAAGCACGGAAAGAAAGCGCATGATCAAGCGACCAAATTACCCGCCTATGGACACACAAATCGTGATGTGTACGGTCTTGATTGCCTTGGTTCCCGGGGTTATCGCGATGACTCTTTTTTTTGGAGTCGGAGTCCTATTAAATCTGGCAACGGCGATCCCCGCTGCGCTGGCCGCGGAAGCAATATGCCTGGGTCTTCGTCAGCGACCAATATTACCGAGGCTCAATGATTTATCTGCCGTTCTCACCGGTGCCTTAATCGCGCTCTCACTTCCGCAGGCGGCTCCATGGTGGTTAATCATACTTGCCAGCACGTCGTCGATCATGCTGGGCAAACATCTCTACGGCGGGCTTGGACAGAATCCTGTCAATCCAGCAATGCTCGGATACGCACTCATGCTTATCTCCGCGCCAGTGACAATGACAACACTGTGGATCGATCCACTAGCGACACCTGACCTATCAACGGCTTGGTTGGCTTATCTTGGCCAGTCCAGTGATGCTGTCACCGGCGCAACCATGCTCGACCTTTACCGAACCGAATTCCGCGCACTGACAGCAGCAGAAGCATCACAGAATCCACTCTTTACCCAGGCTCATCTGGGCTTCATTTATGGTTATGAATGGGTCGCTTTGGCATATCTGGTCGGCGGCTTGTGGTTGATTTATCAACGTGTCATTACGTGGCACACACCTATGGGACTCCTGGTCACACTGACTGTCGTTAGTGCATTTTTTAGTTTTGATCCAGATACCGCGACCCCGGTTTGGATCCATCTCACTGCAGGAGCTGGAATTTTCGCTGCATTTTTTATTCTGACGGACCCAGTCTCTGGCGCGACGAGTCCGAAGGGACGCCTGTGGTTTGCAATCGGAGTTGGTATTCTCACATACCTCATTCGGACCTATGGGCTTTATCCAGATGCCATTGCATTTGCAGTATTATTGATGAATTTCGCAGTGCCCATGATCGATCAATACACTCGACCTCGTATCATGGGTCGCGGCTCGAGTATTCGAGGTTCTGGGGGTCAATCATGATATTCCGTCTGACCATATTCGGTCTGATCACCAGCTTGTTTGTTGGTATCATTTACGTCATCACCCGACCCTTAATATTTGAATCCAAGGAACAAGCTCGACTCGAGCAACTCTATGCACTCGCAAAGCCATTATTAGCGAACGGCGACATCCAAGCTTCGATCCGTCAAATATTACCACTCGGCGCACCTCCAACACTGACCAGTCCGATCGAAGTCACTGCAATCACCAATGCAACCGCACAAGTTGGCACCGTCATTCCTTTTCGATCGACAGAGGGCTACAGCGGAACTATCCACATGCTCATGGCTCTCGATGACAGACAACGAATTGTTGGGATTCGCGTCATTGATCACAAAGAAACACCCGGGCTTGGTGACAAAATCGATATCCGCAAGTCCGACTGGATTCTTCAGTTCAACGGTCTGTCATACGGAGATCTTTCGCCGAGCGACTGGGCTGTCGATAAAGATGGTGGGCGTTTCGATAGTTTTACTGGTGCAACCATCACACCACGTGCGGTCGTGAATGCACTCCGAGAGACACTGAATTATCTTGATGCAAACCCACAAATCCTGGAGATGAAACAGTGAAAGTCATGTCTGTGTGGCTCGATGGCTTGTGGGACCGAAATCCGGGATTAATTCAACTGCTCGGGCTCTGCCCACTGTTGGCGGTCTCAAATACCATCGATAATGCGGTTGGGCTCGGCCTCGCAACGATCTTCGTCTTGGTGTTATCGAATGCATCAATCAGCCTCATCAGGCATCTCGTCGAGGACGCAATCCGCTTACCTGTTTTCGTCTTAGTTATTGCTGCCTTAACTACCTGTGCCGAGCTCTTAATTCAAGCATTTGACTACCCGCTCTACCAGTCGCTTGGAATTTTTTTACCACTCATAGTGACCAATTGTCTGATTCTGGGGCGCGCAGAAGCGCTCGCTCGCCGCGAATCAATTGGTATCAGTACCCTCGATGGACTGGCACAGGGATTGGGTTTCTTTTTGGTTCTGATTAGCTTGGGCGCAGTGCGTGAATGGACATCTGCGACCTTGATTCTCGCAGCCTTTCCACCCGGTGCATTCATTGCGCTTGGTTTGTTGGTAGCGTTGCATCAATTGATCCAATCCAAACTCAAACATCGAAGAGCGAAGGTGATCCAGAACAGCAAAGATCGTCGCGTACGAACCACTGGAGATATCCCGTGAATAAAGCAATCCGAACGGAAATCTTTACACGTCTTCGCGATCAAAATCCCAATCCAACCACAGAACTTGAGTGGAATACGCCCTTTGAACTACTAATTGCGGTATTGCTGTCCGCACAGGCAACCGATGTGTCGGTGAACCTCGCGACGCGAAAACTCTATGCGATTGCTAATAAGCCAGCCACACTGCTGGCGCTCGGAATCGACGGCGTCAAAGAGTGCATCAAAACCATCGGCCTATATAACTCGAAGGCCGACAACGTGATGAAAACTTGCGCCATTTTGCTTGAAAAGCACAACGGGGAGATTCCGAGAACACGCGAAGATTTGGAGGCGTTACCTGGTGTTGGGCGCAAAACAGCCAATGTGGTATTAAATACCGCCTTTGGCGAACCAACCATGGCGGTTGATACGCATATTTTTCGACTCGCAAACCGTACCAGAATTGCGCCAGGGAAAGATGTCAGAGAAGTCGAGGATCGACTTGTGCGCATGATTCCCAAAGAATTTCTCAAAGACGCACATCATTGGATGATCCTGCACGGGCGCTATGTCTGCAAAGCTCGGAAACCAGACTGTACCAATTGCCTGATTTCCGATCTTTGTGAATACAACGGCAAACCAAGCCTGTAATTTATTTACGTAACGAACGACCTTTCTTCGCCGCAGTACGCAGGCGCAATGCATTCAGTTTAATGAAGCCTTCTGCATCCTTCTGATTGTATGCGCCTGCATCGTCTTCGAAAGTCGCAATCGCTTGATCAAACAACGACTGATCGGAACGGCGACCAGTTACAGCAACCGATCCTTTGTACAGCTTCAAACGGACATCGCCATTGACGACAGCTTGCGACTCATCGATTGCTGCCTGCATCATTTTGCGCTCTGGTGACCACCAATAGCCGTTGTAAATCAAATCGGCATATTTGGCGATCAAACTATCCTTAAAGTGACCTACTTCGCGGTCTAACGTGATCGATTCCAGCGCGCGATGTGCCTTGAGCATGATGGTTCCACCAGGTGTCTCATAACAGCCGCGGGACTTCATGCCAACATAGCGATTTTCAACGATATCCAAGCGACCAATGCCATGACGGCCACCGATCGTATTAAGCTCAGCCAACAAGGTCGCAGGAGACATCGCGTGGCCATTGATACTCACAGGATCACCGTGCTTGAAACCTAATACGATGTCTTCTGCTCGATCCTGCGCAGTCTCAGGAGATACAGACCATCTCCACATCTCTTCTTCAGGCTCAGCCCAAGGATCTTCAAGAATCGCGCCTTCATAACTGATATGAAGGAGGTTCGCGTCCATTGAATAAGGCGACTTCTCTCCACGTTTTTGCTCAACGGGGATGCTGCGCTGTTCGCAATAGGCAAGCAGTGTTTCACGCGATGTGAGATCCCAATCACGCCAAGGTGCAATAACCTGTACAGCCGGATTTAGTGCATATGCGCCAAGCTCAAAACGAACCTGATCATTACCTTTCCCCGTTGCCCCATGACTGATTGCATCAGCACCGGTCTTTTCAGCGATTTCAACCAAACGCTTCACGATCAAAGGACGGGCAATGGAGGTACCAAGCAAATATTCACCCTCGTAAATCGTATTCGCGCGGAACATCGGGAAAACATACTCAGAGACAAATTCTTCTCGTAAATCTTCGAGGTAGATTTCCTTCACGCCAAGCGCTTCGGCTTTGACTCGGGCTGGCTCAACCTCCTCACCCTGCCCTAAATCAGCTGTAAAAGTGACCACCTCACACTGATAGGTCTCCTGAAGCCAACGCACAATCACGCTGGTATCGAGACCACCGGAGTACGCCAAAACGACTTTGTTAATGTCCGACATTGAGAGAAATCCTAAAAAATCATGAAAAATTAGGCCGCGCATGATACCAGAGCGCGCAAAACTTTCAGAGTGTTTCCATTGAAACGGATGAATGAACGGTCGTTTTCCTCTACCCTATGATTCATTGAACAAGGATTGATCCGTGCAACTCACCCTCACACGTCCTGATGACTGGCACCTGCATTTACGCGATGGCGCGGCCCTAACAACGACCGTCCCAGATACCGCACGAACGTTTAATCGTGCGATCGTGATGCCGAATCTCAGACCGCCAGTAGCAACGGTCGATGCGGCGATCGAATATCGTCAGCGAATATTGGCCGCACTTCCTAATGGGATGACCTTCGATCCTTTAATGACTCTGTATCTCACACCAGATTCAAGCCCTACAATCATCAGGGAGGCAGCGTCTTCTGAGCACGTGTACGGGGTCAAACTCTATCCCCAGGGTGCCACGACTAATTCAGATGCAGGTATAGCGAGCCTCGATGGCATGTTACCGACACTGGAAGCGATGGCCGAGACCGGATTTCCGCTCTTAGTGCACGGCGAAGTGACGGACCACTCGATTGATATCTTTGATCGCGAGGCAGTGTTTCTGGATCGAACGCTCGATCCGCTGATGCAACGCCTACCGGACCTCAGAGTGATCCTCGAACATATCACCACCAAAGAATCCGTTGATTTTGTCAAGGCAAACCCAGATATGGGTGCCACGATCACCGTGCATCACTTGATGTATGAGCGCAACGACATGCTTGCTAGTGGTATTCGTCCGCACCTCTACTGTCTACCCATTTTGAAACGACGCCTGCACCGCGATGCATTAATCGAAGCGGCAACATCGGGCACATCACAATTTTTCCTTGGTACAGATTCTGCCCCACATGCAATCAGTGATAAAGAGTCAGATTGCGGCTGTGCAGGATGCTACACCGCACCTATTGCACTCGAGCTTTATGCCGAAGTCTTCGAGGCACAGGGTAAACTCGATCGACTCGAAACGTTTGCGAGTTTCAACGGTGCTGACTTTTATGGTCTGCCCAGAAATACTGAGACTGTCACCCTCACAAAAACTGAGGCATCCATCCCAATAATGCGGCCTTTTGGTGACACAGAAGTTCGCCTGCTTCGTGGTGGAGAAACCGTCGCCTGGAGTCTCTCATGATTGGACCGGATGTTGTTTCCGATGATGGTCACTCAAATGATCTCAATAACCCAAAAAAGAAACCGCGACTGGGTGAAAGGTTTCGGGGCTTTCTGCCCGTTGTCGTCGATCTCGAAACAGGAGGTTTTCATTCCGAAACGGATGCCCTTCTTGAACTAGCAATGGTCATCCTCGATATGGACGACGATGGAACGTTATTTATCCGGGAGCAGTTGCATGCGCATATCGAACCCTTCGAGGGCGCAAACCTCGAACCGGCAGCACTCGAATTCACGGGAATCGATCCATACCACCCCCTGCGAATGGCCGAAAGCGAAAAAGTGGCGTTAACGAAAATGTTCAAGCCGATTCGCGATGCTATCAAGCACCACGGTTGTAATCGTGCCGTACTCGTCGGGCACAATGCACACTTCGATCTCAGTTTTCTGAATCAGGCAATCAAACGCTCAGGGGTCAAACGAGCACCATTTCACCCATTTTCTTGCTTCGATACGGCGACCCTGGGCGGGCTTGCCTACGGACAAACTGTGCTAGCACGCGCCTGTGACGCTGCGGGATTGAAATTTAATCATGACGAAGCTCACTCGGCTCGGTATGACGCCGATCTCACCGCGCAACTCTTCTGCGAGATCGTCAACCGATGGCGTGACTTAGGCGGATGGAATCCCGACCAAGATTCAGCCAGCCAATGACTCGAGATCCAGTGACCGGGCAGCGATCACGGCTTGTGTCCTCGAGTGAACTTTCAGCTTCCTCAAAATTGCAGTGACGTGGGCTTTAACGGTTGCTTCACTCACATCCAACTCATAGGCGATTTGTTTATTCAGTAGGCCTTGCATGAGCATGACAAGGACACGGAACTGCTGCGGAGTTAAAGACGCAATACCCTCAGCAATCTTGGCTTCTTTGTCATCGACAACAGGTGCATCGAGATTCACATCTTCAGGAATCCATGCTTCACCTTCCAACGCTGCCTGAACGGCCAGCACCATCGTTTCGAGCGCCACGCTTTTTGGAATAAAACCAAGAGCGCCGTATTCGATAGAACGACGAATCACACTGTGGTCTTCATTAGCCGAGACAACGACGACAGGCATCTCAGGGCTTTGTCCTTTCAGGTAGACCAGGCTTGAGAAGCCACTCGCGCCCGGCATTGTCAGGTCAAGGAGGACTAAATCCGCGTCGTTATGCTCTGAAGCCGCATCTTGCAATTCAGCCATCGTTGATACTTCAACGATATCGACTTGCTTGGCCACCTTGGAAACCGCTTGCTTTAGGGCCGCGCGAAATAAGGGGTGATCATCCGCGATCACAATCTTGCAATGATGCATAACGTAAATCCGTTACTGATTTAGACTTTAAGATAACAAACTTTAGACGTTTTGCGAAAACTTCAGCACATTCTTACGAGTTCAAAAAACACCCACAGAGTGATTGCTCTGCGGGTGCTGTCATGCGGAATCGCGATTAACGATTCATGCGATTATCGATCAACTCATCAACAACAGAGGGATCAGCGAGAGTCGACGTATCACCCAAGGCTCCGTAATCGTTCGCCGCAATCTTTCTCAAAATGCGGCGCATGATTTTGCCAGAACGCGTCTTTGGAAGATTCGGTGCCCACTGAATGAAGTCAGGCGACGCGATCGGCCCAATCTCCGAGCGGACTTGATTCCGAAGGGCTGTGCGTAATTCTTCAGTCGGTTCCATTCCTTGCTGAAGCGTGACATACACGTAGATACCTTCGCCCTTGATGTCATGCGGATAACCCACTGTAGCTGCCTCCGCAACTGCCTCATGAGCTACCATGGCTGACTCGATCTCGGCGGTACCCATCCGGTGGCCTGAGACGTTCAACACGTCATCAACACGACCTGTAATCCAGTAGTAGCCATCCTCGTCACGACGCGCACCGTCACCTGTGAAGTAAAGATTCGTATACGTCGAGAAATAGGTTTGCTCGAAGCGCTCGTGGTCGCCCCAACAACTGCGACCGGATGACGGCCATGAGTCAAGAATCACTAGGTTACCTTCGGTCGCGCCTTCAAGAATATTGCCCTCGTTGTCAACCAACGCCGGTTGTACACCGAAGAATGGACGAGCAGCTGAACCGGGCTTGGAGGCTGTAGCTCCCGGTAACGGAACAATCATGATGCCACCGGTTTCTGTCTGCCACCATGTATCAACGATCGGACATACTCCTTTTCCAAAAACACGGTGGTACCACTCCCAAGCCTCTGGGTTAATTGGTTCACCAACCGATCCCAGTAGCCGCAGTGAAGACAGATCCGAATCCCCCAAAACGGCTTCGCCCTTGACCATCAATGAGCGCACTGCAGTCGGTGCGGTGTAGAACTGGTTGACCTTGTGCTTTTCGATGACACGGCCCCAGCGAGATGTGTCTGGGTATGTCGGCACACCTTCGAACATCAATGTCGTTGCACCATTCGCGAGCGGCCCATACACGATATACGAGTGGCCGGTAATCCAGCCCACATCAGCGGTACACCAGTAAACATCTCCGTCTTTATAATCGAATACGTATTTATGCGTGAGTGACGTATACACCAAGTACCCACCAGTGGTGTGCTTGAGACCCTTCGGCTTACCTGTTGAGCCAGAGGTATAAAGAATAAACAGCGGATCCTCCGCATTCATTGGCTCCGGGTCACAGTCGGTCGATTGATCGGCACAAACATCGTGGTAGTACACATCTTTCGGACCCATTGCGACGTCACCACCTGTGCACTTCACAACGATGACTTTCTCGACACCTCGACACGCATTCGCTACAACCGCTTTATCCACATTGGTCTTCAATGCAACAACACGACCACCACGGCGACCTTCGTCCGCTGTGATAATAACTTTTGAACCAGATTCTTCAACTCGAACAGCCAATGCATCCGGTGAGAACCCCCCGAACACGATCGAGTGCACAGCACCAACGCGAGTACAAGCCAACATAGCGACAGTTGCTTCAGGAATCATCGGCATGTACAGAGTAACCACGTCACCCTTCTTCACTCCTTGCGCACGGAGACCATTGGCAAAACGGCAGACGCGCTCATAGAGATCGCGATATGTGATGTTTTCATCAGCGTTTGGATCATCACCTTCCCAGATAATCGCAGTTTGATCACCACGACTCGCTAAGTGACGATCAAGACAGTTTACTGAGACGTTGAGCACACCATCCTCGTACCAACGAATATCCACATTGTCAGGAGCGAACGATGTATTTTTGATTTTTGTCGGAAATTTAATCCAGTCAAGGCGCTTTGCCTGTTCAGCCCAGAATGCCTCTGGATCCTCGATAGATTGGCGATACATCGCTTCATACTTTGCTTCGTCTACCCAGGCATTCCCTGCAAACGCAGGATCTACCGGATAGACCTTGGAATCGGTCATGGAAACTTCCTCAAAAAAATCGCGATAAGAGTTTCGACATTTTACGAAAAACACCCAATACTACAATCGTCGCGATTTAACTAAAGAGATATTTCAGATCACAGAAATGTTTTGACCCTTTCGATCATCTTTGGGATCTCTATGTCCATTGAAAACAGGGCCATGAGCTTCGCATCCCGGTCCATGAGATAAATGCGTGACGAGTGATCGACCGTATAGGTTGCGGGGTCGTCGCCAACTTTTTGGGCATACACCTGATACTTACGCATCACCTCTTCAATTTGCGTCCGATCGCCGACGAGTCCTTTAAAGGAGGGATCAAAGACCTCTGCATACTCAGTGACAGCATCGATCGTGTCACGCTCAGGATCCACTGTCACAAACAACCCCGACACACGCGTTTTGTCGTTGTCTAATCCATCATAGATTTGTGCCATTCGGGCCAGCTCAGTCGGGCACACATCCGGGCAGTAGGTGTATCCAAAGTAGATCATCATCAAGTCAGCATCGAGTGTTGATGTATCCAGTGGGCCAGCTGCTGATTCCAGAACAAAGTGCCCACCAATCTGTGCACCCGGCATCCCTTGCTCGCCGGTTGTCAGATTTCGAACGAACGGGAAGGCAACCAGTCCAGCCATCAAACACGCCACAAGCAATGGGGCATAACGCTTCAATGCAACAACCTCCTATGTGTCTGCAATTTTCAACAATTGAGCGGGTGGGAGTTGGCGTGCTTGCTTTGCTGACCAGCGACCGATCGCACCAACGATAGCACCAGTTAACACCGGCGCCAGCACCCAAATTTGCCATTTGGAACGCCATTCTAAATTAAATATTTCCGTATAAACGAGCCAACCCAGTAACTCAGTACCAACCGCCGCCAAAAAACCACTCATCAATCCCAGTATCAGAAATTCAGCCCATTGCGATTGTGACAATAAACGATCCGACCCACCCAGACTCCGGAGAATTGCGGACTCTTTTCGACGCTCAGGTAAAGACGTCTGAATACTTGCTGCCAACACCAGTACCCCACCGATCAGAACAAAGTAGAGAACCACGCTGACTGCTTGCGACACACGATCGAGAATCCCTCGGATCTGATTCAAAATTGCATCCACTGATAGTAACGTCACCTGCCGAAAAGCGCCGCTGATCGCCGCCGTATCCTCTGAAGGATTCGGTAACCGTAAGCTTGTCAAGCGAGTCGATTCGAACGGCTCAAGAGTCCCTGGCGAAAAAATCATAAAAAAGTTCGGCAACATCGAATCCCACTGAACCACCCGAGATCCAATGACTGTCGCAGAAATTCGGTCTGGACCGATGGTATAATGAATCACGTCACCAATGTCTAAATTGAGTTCGTCGAACAGCTTCGATTCAACAGTCACCAAACCTGGGCCATCACTTGTGGAAAAAAATCGACCCCGATCGATCTGATTATCACGACCAAGAACACCAGATTCGGTCAAACTGAGTTCCCGTCTGACCGAGCCAGGCGGTTCAGAGCCTCCCAAGTGCTCGACCAATGGTACGTCGTTTACAGCCTCTAGACGGCCACGGACGATCGGATATAACGGAGCCAGTTCGCCACCCCGCTGATTCACTGTTTGAATGAACGATGTTTGATCTTGATCAGTGATGTTCAATGCAAACGTATTGGGCGCATCGGTAGGCACTTGCGTTTCCCATGTCGTAATCAGATCGAAACGAATCAAAGCAACCATGGCGATGGCCAGCGCTGTGAGAGCAAAGGCCATCAACTGACCACCGGATGCCTGCGGATCTCGCACCAGTTGCTGGATACCAAAACGCCAAGCGGGACCGACATGCTCCAACGGCCCAAGACCCCAGATAACGAGTCGACCTAAGCCGGCGACGAGGCCGACCAAGATAATGACGGCGATCACAACCCAACCGGTGAGCAATAAATCATCGCTATATAAGTAACCAAGCGCACCAACTGCGCACAGAGCGAATCCATAACGACTAAATTGACCGAGCCCAGACACGTGATAATCACGCTTTAATACGCGGATTGGCGGGACGTTGGCCAGTAAAATCAACGCTGGCGCTGCAAACCCAAACAAGGTGATAAATCCAGTCAAAAAACCAAGGATCGCAGGTTTTGCGGTAGGCTCAGGCAAACTAATCGTCAGTAGGCCTGCAATCGTGTCAACAAGCACAATCTGTAGCCCATAACCAATGAATACGCCGAGTCCACTGGCCAAACCACCGAGAGCAACAAGCTCAGTCGTAAAGATCCGTAATGCCTCTGCTCCACTCAAACCAAATGTTCGAAACAGTGCACTATCAGCAATGTGGTCTGAAGCCCACCGGTTTGCTGTCATCGCAATTGCCGCGCCCGACAAAAGCACTGTCAGGAGACCCGCGAGTGATAGATAAGTAGTTGCTCGCGTCAGTGCATTACCGACTTCAGGCCGACCATCGACGACTCCGTGAAGCCTTTGACTGATATCAAGCTTGGGTTCAATAAACGCCTTCAATTGCTCAATATCACCGTCTGCGAACAACGTGATGTAGCGTACCCGACTGCCGGGCTGAATCAATTGTGACAATTTCAGGTCTGCTTGGTTCATCAGAAGTCGTGGCGTTAGCGAAACAAATGAACCACCCCGATCTGGTTCAAATACCAATATCTGCGTAATTTGAAGTTCTGTTTCGCCGACAGACACCATATCACCCACATCAATATCGAGCTTGGATGCTAGTTGTGGATCAGCCCATGCAGTACCTGGTTCAGGAATCCGTAATACGGGGTACCCGATACCCGTGCGACCGTCGGCAACCTCAAGCTGCCCTTTCAGCGGGTAGCCAACGGTGACAATTTTCAATCCAGTCAACTCAAAATCGGACTGACTGCCAATCACCGACGGAAATTCAATCGTTTCAGTTGCCGAGACACCCAAAGCATTGGCTTGAGCGAGCCATTCAGGGTCAATGGGTCGCGGTCCTCTGAGCTTTAAATCGCCACCAAGAAGCGTCGCGGCATCTGCTCGCATCGCACGATCGATACGGTCAGTCAGCACTTCGGTAGTCGTCATCGCAGCAACAGAAACAACCAGAGCGAGCGCGAGAAGACTCAATTGACCACTCACGAACTCCCGCCATAGAAGACGTAATGCAATCATGTAACAACCTCATTCAACTGCCCATCTTCCAGATGCAACATACGTTCACACTGAGACGCAAGCCGTTCGTCATGCGTCACTAGGATCAAGGTGGTCTCTGTTTCTCGATTCAGTTCGAACAATAATTCAGACACCGCATCACCGGTTTTACGATCAAGGTTACCAGTTGGTTCGTCGGCAAACAGTAATGCCGGTTGATTGACGAATGCGCGCGCAACAGCCACTCGTTGTTGCTCACCACCCGATAACATCCGGGGCCGATGATGAATCCTATCGCCCAAACCAACACGCTCGAGCCATCCTGTTGCGCGATGTTTAGCATCAGCCACAGATAAGCCCGTTAATTCCAAAGGGAGCATCACATTCTCGAGCGCAGTCAAACCTTGGAGCAACTGAAAGCTTTGAAAAACAAATCCGATCCGACCCCGACGAATCGCGGCGCGTTGGTCCTCGGAGAGTGCACTGAATTGATCGCCCTGAAATAAAATGTCACCAGCCTCCGGAATGTCCAAGCCAGCCAACAACGACAAGAGCGTACTTTTGCCCGCACCCGATGGACCAACAATCGCTACACTATCGGCAGGGTTGATCTTCAGTTCGAGTGACTCCAGAACTGACAGGCGTTGGCCGGCTTGGTCTTCAAACCCATGCGAGACATCACGAACATGAAGGACTGGTTGTGCAGACATTGCGAGTAATTTTCCTATGGCTGTGTTTCATTACGCCGGCAATGGGAGCCCCGACGCTACTGGTTGTTGGCGATAGCCTCAGCGCAGGCTATGGGCTTGATCGCGGGCAAAATTGGGTTGATATCCTTGCCGCCAACTCTGATCGGATATTGGGGGCACATGGTCAAATTTTAAACGCTTCAATTTCCGGTGAAACTACCACTGGTGGACTCTCGAGGCTTCCGGGTCTCCTCGAGCGACATCAACCCGATATCGTGTTAATTGCACTCGGTGCCAATGATGGCTTGCGAGGTCTACCACTGAAAATGATGCAAAAGAATCTGCGGGCGATGTTTCAACTCGCCTCAGAAGCCGGCGCGGAGGTCCTCTACGCAGGCATCGAATTACCTCGGAATTACGGTGGTCCTTTCGTGCGTGCATTTCGCCAAGCTCAAGATCGAATCGCCAAAGACACAGGGGTTCATTATCTACCCTTCTTTCTAGAGCCAGTGGCACTTCGACGCGAACTGTTTCAAGACGATGGCCTGCACCCGACAGCGGAAGCACAACCAATCATAGCTGACTATGTTGGAAGTTTTCTTCAGGAATCTCTGTCGAAGTAACCAAGTCGCGTTAGATCGTCCACAAGACGAATCAAGTACCGATCTGTCATCGCGGACACATAATCCGTTACCCGCATCAGACGCACATACTTCGTATCGTTCAGCCGAGGTCTGAATTTACCAAGTCGTGTCACCGCATCCCGGGCCTTAGAGCTTATGTGGGTTACATCGCCACCAGCCTGTGCGAGCGCCTCAACACCATCAATGAGATGCGACAGTACCCCGCGCAATAAACGACCACTTTGTCCTTCATACGATTGTTTGGTTAAGTCAACATATACTCGCTCACGGGCTAAATTCTTTGCTCGCTGAATCACTTCACCAGCAGATGCAAGACGCCAGTCGAGCAATTCCTCGTCAAAGGTTCCACCAACAATCGCGTCATAGTGAGATCGGAACCGCGCCTCGGCTTCATGCACCAAAGCATCGATCGAGGCAGAGCGGAGAAGCTCCAGTTTGGCCTCAGAATCATCAAGTAATTGTTCGTATAGATTTCGTCTCGCACCGCGGTCAAGCAGTTCCTTCATCAAGGAGGATACCTCCTTATAGTCGAGATGTCCGAGTTCAACTGCATCCTCAAGATCTATCAGCGCGTAACAAATGTCATCAGCTGCCTCGACTGCGTACACCAAGGGGTGACGAGCCCAGACATCGGGCATGACTTCAATCAGTCCAAGGTGTGTGGCCAACTCCCGCATCAATGGAAGCTCTGCTTGATTCACTCCATGTTTCCGCTTGATTTGCCCGATAGCAGAATCTGCCGTGAATGGATATTTCACAAAGGCACCAAGTGTGGCTGCCGTTAATCGCATCCCACCATCGAACCAGTGTCGCTCAAGGCATGTGATGACACGGAAGCCTTGTGCATTTCCCTCAAATCCAACGAAATCAGCTCGCTCACCGCTCGAGAGACCCGCCAAATACTGGGGATGAGATTCAAAAAAGTGGCGTATAGATCGCTCGCCGGCATGGCCAAATGGAGGATTTCCGATATCGTGCGCAATACAGGCCGCTTGTACCAAGGCGCCAACACTCGACGCCGCGTGTTGGTCGGATAATAACCCCTCGCCATGCATCCAATTCCCAAGTCGTACACCCAATGAACGCCCGACAGAAGCAACTTCAAGCGAATGCGACAAACGCGTGTGTACATGATCATTATCTGATAACGGATGCACCTGCGTCTTGACTGCTAAGCGCCGAAACGCACCTGAAAAAATCAATCGATCATGATCACGCTGCCACTGACTCCGCTCGTCTTTAGACGATTGCGGGGTCCAACTTTTCTTATGATCGACGCGCGCCGTTGAGAGCAGCTGACTCCAATCCATCATACGTCAACCATTCCCCCAAACCGCTCGCAGTCGTCAATCGTGAGTTTTCGCTTCGGGTACAAATCAAATCGGATCGTTTTTGCCTTGATTTGCGAAGAAGGCACACGACTACCGAGGATATCTGCCTTAATCGGACGTTTCACAA
The DNA here is from genome assembly GCA_902558075.1 of uncultured Litorivicinus sp. Classification (GTDB taxonomy): domain Bacteria; phylum Pseudomonadota; class Gammaproteobacteria; order Pseudomonadales; family Litorivicinaceae; genus HIMB30. The sequence continues at coordinate 37,249 of CACECO010000012.1, forward strand.
CCACCCGCGCGGCATCAGAATCCAATGCAGCCTCTAACAGTCGCTCAGGGTGTTCAATGGTCTGTTCGAGGGAATGAAGCACCTGCATCGTCAACGACGGTGCCGCTCTGCGCTCTCTGGGAAACATGGGGTCAAGGTAAACGACACCATGCGATACCCCTGAGACACGCTCTACACTGTCGGCGTGCCTGAACTGGACACGTTCACACCAGGATGTTTCAGCGTCCGCAGCTCGACGTAATGCGTCCCGGAGGAGCGCGGCGACCACCGGGTGTTTCTCCATCGCAAAAATCTCGCAACCCACATTAGCGAGCACACTTAAATCACCGCCAAGCCCGGCAGTCATATCGATAATTGAAGGACGAAGTCCTTTTTGACACCCCATTGCGCGGGTCAGCGCTTCACCGGTTACTGCTTTGACTCGGCGAGCCCGCGCTCCGTGGAGAAAATCAACGTGCACACTTGAGCGTGCATCAATGGCAGCAGACTTTAACGCCAATCCTTTATCATCCCACCAGAAATAATGACCCGAATCAGGTGGTGACGTCTGCCAACGAACCGATAGCCACGGAATGAAGTCCATCGCCTCATCTCGGGTCACCACGTGATGGAGCGGATCGACACCAACCCAGGCCATCACAACCTCACTGACCCGTCACGAAACGCCAAGCGTTGTCAAAAAGACCCATCCACGGAGTGACTCGCGGCGTACCCTTCGGTGCAAACGATAACTGTGATCGCAAAACGACTCGCTCGGGATGTGGCATCATGATCGTCACTCGACCATCTTCCGAACAAAGACCAGCAAGCCCCTGAGCTGATCCATTCGGATTGCCGGGATAACGTGTTTCTGCACATCCCTGATCATCGGTATACAGCAAGCTACTCAGTCCCGCATTTAGAAGGAAGTTGACCTTAGAAGCAGTGTGTTGGAATCGACCCTCACCGTGCGCAACAGCGATTGGAAACCGCGTACCTTCGAGATCTCTCAGGAGAACTGAGCGACTTGTTGGCAAGGTTGCCAGTGCTAAACGTGCCTCGAATTGCTGCGACGCATTACGTGCCATGGGTTTAAAGTGTTTGGCGTCAGGGATAAGTGGGGCAAGCTGAGCCATCATCTGACAGCCATTACAGATACCCAGCGATACGGTATTTTCCCGCTCGAAAAATGCTTGAAACATCCCCGATAGCTGTTCATTGAGTAGGATGGTACGCGCCCAACCTGAGCCAGCACCTAATACATCGCCATAGCTAAATCCGCCGCAAGCGGCCATGGCATCAAACGATTCAAGGGTTTGTCGACCACTCATGAGATCGGACATGTGTACATCGATAGCCTCAAAACCACAGTGATCGAATGCATGAGCCATTTCGATTTGGCCATTGACTCCTTGTTCGCGCAAGATTGCGACTCGCGGGCGAGACTTCGATACTCGGCGTGTCTCCGGAATCTGATCCATCTGCGGAATGACAACTGAATTCAAGCCCTCATGCGATCGCGCGATTTGCTGCGCTTCTTCATCAATACAGTCTGGATTATCGCGTAATCGTGCTATTGCCAAACTGACTGACGACCACGCCTGTTCTAGCGCAACACGCGTCTCATTCAAAAGCACCTGTTCGTTTTGGATAATTGATAGCGATTGAGATTGGTCCGGCTCACCTAAAACATAGGCCGAAAGACCAGCTTCCGAACACACGTTCACCACTGACTCGACATCTGAATTGGCCACTTCAATCACGCAGCCAATCTCCTCGTTGAACCAAAAAGCGACGGGGTCAACATCAATTGGAGTCACTGCTTGCAGACCGGTTCTTGATGCAAAAAGCATCTCAGATACAGTCGCTAATAAGCCGCCATCTGACCGATCGTGGTAAGCGAGTAAGCGACCATCCGCAATCAAGGTTTGGATCAGCTCAAAACAGGCTTTGAGCTCGAGAGGCGCAATGTCGGGAGGCACATCACCAAATTGAGAAGTCACCTCACACGCGATGGATCCGGCCATACGCCGCTGTCCGAGATCAATCATCACGAGCGACGAATCATATCCGCGAAGTAGTGGTGTAATGGTTTTTCCAACATCCGTGACAGGAGCAAATCCAGAGCAAATTAGTGACATCGGACCAATGACTTCATGGGTATCCTCCGCATCGGACCAGCGGGTTTTCATCGACATCGAATCTTTACCCACCGGGATACATACACCAAGCGCTGGACAAAATTCGCCACCAACTGCTTTCACCGCCTCATAAAGACGTGCATCTTCACCCTCAGTCCCCGCGGCACACATCCAATTGGCGGACAACTTAATTTGCCCAACCGAACCAATTGCTGTCCCCGCCATATTCATGAGTGTCTCAGCCACAGCCATTCGCGCCGATGCGCCTGCATCAACAAGCGCAATCGGCGTGCGCTCACCCATCGCCATCGCCTCACCAGTGACTGAACCAATCGCCGAATGCGTCACCGCACAATCAGCGACTGGAACTTGCCAGGGTCCAACCATCTGATCTTGGTGCACAAGACCCGATACTGTTCGATCACCAATCGTGATCAGAAAGTTTTTAGAGGCCACGGTCGGATGGCTCAACACACGGCACGCTAACTCGAAGAACTGAATGCTCGCAAATTGCGCCGGTTGAAGATGTACAGACAGGGTCGACGCGTCACGATGCATTTTCGGTGGCTTTCCGAAGAGTACATCAACCGGCAAGTCAACTGGCATCGATGATTCACTCGTTTTGGTCGCCGACAAATGAGGCTTATCATGCGCACGTCCAACAATCGCATAAGGACAACGTTCGCGCAGACAAATTGCTTCAAATTCATCGAGCTTTGCTGGGTTGACTGCCAATACATAACGTTCCTGCGCTTCGTTGCACCAAAGCGCCAGTGGCGACAAGGACGAATCCCCTGACGGAATCCAATCCATCGAGAAATCCGCTCCAACTCCACCATCTTTGACAAGTTCCGGCAGGGCAGTTGATAGACCACCGGCACCGACGTCATGGATGAAGTCAATCGGATTATCCTCGCCACGCAGCCAACATCGGTCGATCACTTCCTGGCACCTACGCTCCATTTCAGGATTGGCTCGCTGCACAGATGCATAATCTAAATCACTGCCTGATGTGCCCTCTCCCACGGAACTGGCGGCGCCACCACCCAAACCAATCAACATCGCGGGCCCGCCGATTACAACGAGCGGTGTCCCATTAGAAAACGGTTTCTTCTCCACCTGACCTTCGGCAATTGAACCGATGCCACCTGCGATCATGATGGGCTTGATGTAGCCGCGACGACGTGTGCCAATGGTTGTCTCTTCAAATGCCTCATAGGCTCTGAAATAACCATTCAGATTCGGCCGCCCAAACTCGTTATTAAAGGCAGCCCCACCGATCGGCCCTTCGAGCATGATTTGCAGCGATGTGGCTAATCGACTTGGCATTGGCAAATCACATTCCCAGGGCATTTCAAGCCCCGGGATTCGAAGATAATTGACACTAAATCCAGTGAGTCCTGCTTTCGGTTTCGCCCCACGACCTGTTGCCCCCTCATCACGAATTTCACCACCTGCCCCAGTCGCCGCACCTGGATTTGGCGAGACTGCCGTTGGATGGTTGTGTGTCTCAACCTTCATGACAAGATGCACAGGCTCCACCACCGATTGATAGGCATGTGTCGTCGGATTCACCAAAAACCGTTCCACCGTTGGACCTTGCACAACAGCCGCATTATCAGCATACGCAGACAGCACACCATCCGGTGCAATCTGGTGCGTATTTCGAATCCACTGGAATAAACTGTTTGGCTGATCTTCGCCATCCAATGTCCAAGATGCATTGAATATCTTGTGACGACAGTGTTCCGAGTTTGCCTGCGCAAACATCATGAGCTCCACATCCGTCGGATCGCGCTCAAGCTTGGCATATGCAGTTGCTAAGTACGTCACTTCATCATCTGATAAAGCGAGCCCGTGGGCCGCATTCGCACGGTTCAGTGCACCAATCGGATCTGAACCCAATGCCACGATCCCAAGCGGCACTGGCGCTCCGGATGTAAAAAAGGCATCGGTGGGTAAATCAGTGAGGACATCTTCCATCATCGGATCTGAGATCAATCCATTCACCACGACTTGCTCAGCATCTGTGATTGAACCCGACACAACCACATGCATACCCCGCTCGATACGATCGATCGCGTCAAAACCACAATTCTTAGCGATGTCAGTTGCTTTTGAACTCCAGGGCGATATCGTCCCTGTCCGAGGCAACACGACCAAACCGGATCCTGACGTCAGTGGACTTGCGTCAAGCAGTTTCGCTAACTTATCTGCATCTCGAGCGTCTCCCATCACGAAAAATAGATACGTACAAATCAGATCCTCAATATGGATTCCAAGTGCTTGCGCGCGATTGATGAGTGACTGAATACGAAACGACGAGAGGGCCTCTCCTCCCTGCAAAATAAGCATGTCAATCGGTCCTTGATACAATCAAAAATCTTAACCCCGGAGTTTAGCAAAGCCAACCGTGTCGCCGGAGTATTCAATCTATTTTTTACTCAGGCTTCTGCGGCGATGCTGAGCGCCGAGCCTGGAAGAATTGCTGCAAGAGCGTTGCCGAATCATCGGCATGTAAACCACCCGCAACCGTCAGCTGATGGTTGTAAAATGTAGCCTCCGTGAGCTTTAACTGCGACTCCAGAACCCCTGCTCTCGGTTCTTTGGCTGCAAATATCACTCGCTCTATTCGCGCATGAATCAGCGCGCCAAAGCACATGGTACAAGGCTCAAGAGTCACATATATTGTGGTGCCCGGGAGCCTGTAATTATGGACCGCATCACAGGCGTCGCGAATCGCTGCGATCTCTGCATGATGACTCGCATCATTATTTGAAATCGGCGCATTCCAACCCTCACCAATAATTGTCTTGTCACGGACCAAGACCGCCCCAACCGGAACCTCATTGAGTGATGATGCGTAAGCAGCAAGCTCGAGAGCCCTGCGCATGAAGATCGAATCGTCTTCGCTAAACTCACTCTGTGACATCTTACTCCTCAGTGACCATTCGGTTGACGATCTGCTTTGAATGAGGTTTCCTTCATCTTCTGGTGATCCATGCAACGGATAGGATACCAAACGATGTCGTTAATATATCCAAAGATCGATCCCGACGGTCTACTTGAGTACTCTGTTGTATTCACTGATCGCTCGATGAATCACATGTCTCAAGCATTCCAAAAGGTCATGTGCGATTTACACGCCGGCTTAACTAGCGTCTACAAAGCGCAGTCCTGCGTTTTAGTTCCTGGCGGCGGATCCTTCGCTATGGAATCGGTTGCGCGTCAATTTGCGAGAGACCAAAAGGTTCTTGTTGTCCGAAACGGTTGGTTCAGTTACCGCTGGACCCAAATTTTCGATCAAGGCGTCACGCCCGCCCACGCAGAAGTTGCCAAAGCACGTCCGGATACCGATGCTACAGATCAGCAATTTTCGCCGGTTCCAGTCGATGAGGTATGTGCTCAGATCCGGTCAGAAAAACCGAAACTGGTCCTGGCACCTCATGTCGAAACCTCCGCTGGGATATTGCTACCCGACAGCTACATTCAGGCACTCACAGACGCAGCGCATGAAGTCGGTGCCCTTTTTGTTCTTGATTGTGTCGCCGCCGGAGCACTGTGGGCTGATATAGACGCGCTTGGCGTTGATGTTCTAATTACAGCGCCGCAGAAAGGTTGGACCTCAACACCCTGCGCTGGAGTGATTATGCTATCGAATAGAGCGCTAGAACACCTCAAAACGACGACATCTGATAGTTTTGTGCTTGATCTTAAGAAGTGGCAAGGCATTATGAATGCATACCTCAGCGGTGGTCACGCGTACCATGCAACAGTGCCCACAGATGGGCTGGCAAGTTTCCTAGCGACCTACAACGAAATGGCGGCTATCGGCTTTGATGCTTTGAAGACCCGACAAATCGAGCTTGGGCGTCAGGTACGCGACCTTATGGAAAGCTATGGGTTTAAAAGTCTCGCGGCAGAAGGCTTCAAATCACCGACAGTTGTTGTGTCACATACCGACCGAGAGGACTTTAAAAATGGCAACGCATTTGCAGCTGCGGGACTTCAAATCGCTGCTGGTGTTCCACTCGAGTGTGGTGAATCAGCTGATTTCCAAACCTTTAGAATCGGGTTATTTGGGATGGATAAGCTGATGAACATTGATCGTACGATCTCGCTGTTAGACGACGCACTCGGAAAAGTTACTCAAATACAATGAACTCAATAGATGTGCCCGAACAATGTAGGCTCATTAGCACGGCTTCTGACACCAGATGTTAAAAAAATTGTCTCTTACACTCGTTAAAGCTGTTAGACACTAGGAACGCAAAGCATGACGTTAATCATGGCTGCACCAAATGGTGCTCGTAAAACAGCGCAGGATCACCCTGCTATCCCAGTCACCGATGCGGACCTCATCGAAACAGCGGTTGCGTGTTTCAATGCCGGGGCCGGTGCCCTTCATGCGCATATCAGAACAACCGACCAAACCCACCTACTCGATGTGGAGCGCTATGAGTCCTTGATCGGAGCCCTCAATAAACGGCTACCAAACCTTGAAGTACAGGTCACATCTGAGGCAGCCGATATTTACGAATCTGAAGCACAAATCGACCTACTCTCACGACTGAAAGCGCCTTGGGTATCGGTTGCGATTCGAGAAATACTGAGGTCTCAAGAGCCACAGACGCTTCAGCCATTTTTCAAACAACTACTCGATAAGAGCCGAGTGCAATTCATTCTTTATGACGCCGATGATATTCAGACACTCACATCACTCGTGGAGCGAGAGATCATCCAAACGGAATCACTCGAAGTACTGTACGTGCTCGGGCGATATTCGGCGAATCAGGAGAGTACCCCCGATCAGCTTGATCCATTTCTCGCATGCAGAGATCGTGCACCGACGCATGTAAAGCCTGTCCGTGAGATGATTTGTGCATTTGGACGCGGTCAAATTCCTTGCTTATTACGCGCAGCATCCGAAGGCATGGATGTACGCATTGGCTTTGAAAACGGAGTTTGGCTGCCAGATGGAGAGGTTGCAAAAAACAATGCTGCGCTTGTCACAGCTCTAGTCGGTTTGCTTCCGGCTTGATCCGCTCGATACAATCATCACAATGCCTGATCCAATGATCAGGCTACTCCCCAATACCATCATCGCGTTAACTTCCTCATCAAAAAAGATCACGGCGAGGCCGAGGGCAAACAATAAACGGGTATAGCGAAACGGGGCTACGACCGCGACATCGCCACCACGTGTGGCCATCACCACACAAAAGTACGCGCCCGTTCCCGCGAGCGTCGACACCACTAATAAACTGAGATGTTCCAGAGTCAAAGGGCTAAAATCGGCAAAGAAAGGAATGGTGACAACCCCTGCCATCAATAAGGCAAAAAAAGCCCAAAAAGACACAGCGACTGCAGGGATCGAGACAGAAATAGCGCGTGTAATGGCATCGCGCAACGCTAGGAACATGACACCAACAATCGCAAATAATGCAGCCGGTTTGAATCCATCCGTCCCGGGCTGAATCACCATCAAAACGCCGACAAATCCAATCGTAATCAGGGTCCATTGTTGTCCACTAACGTGCTGCTTTAAAAAAATTGCTGCCGCCAATGACACTGCCAATGGCGTTGCTTGGAGGATAGCTGAGGACACCGAGAGTGATGCATAAACAATCGTGATGACAAAGAAAATGGCCGACGCCAGTTCAGAAACGGTTCTGACCACGAACCATGGCTTCGTTAACTCAGGCGCGAACAGATCCGCCCGTGTAAGCATCGCTGTCACGCCAAAGGTCAACACACCACCACAGCCGATCAGCATCAAGACCTGTGAAACAGGCATTGAATACGCCAGTTGTTTAATCACCGCGTCCTCAACGGCAAAACCAGCCATTGCAGCGATCATAAACAGGATGCAGCGGACATTTTCCCTTGTAGCGGCTTGATTACTCACAGGGCTGGATCTGATAGCCCGCGACTGGCAGATTAACGACCACGTCTCCAACCTCTGGCGCATGATGATCAATTGAGACGCGAACGCTGTCCAAGTAGCGCAGCGGTCCAACGACCACTGGGTCTGACGTTTCAGCCTGTGGCTTAATTGAAACGCGCATTCCCTGCTTGAGTTTCACACCACATTGCTGAGTAACTCCTGAGGGTGATCGAGGCTCGGAGTTGGCAGCAATCGTCAAGGCGTCCTCAGCAGGTAAATCCTCATAGGCTTCACAGACAGCGTTATGCACTTCGCGTTCAATACGTTGGATGTTCGCAAACTGCTGAAGAAACTGAGGACCTTGGTCCCAGCGACCGCGGACAAACCAAGCGAGGTAGGCTATGGTCACGTCAGCGTAAGACAATTCATTCGAGATGAAGCCACCCTGACCACTAAGCCCGCTATCGATTGAATCTAAATGCGCGGCAAGTTGTAGAATCACCCCCGGTAATTGAGATTTCAGACCCTCCGGAGTCCAGTTCGGCCCAAAATATAAACCGCCACGATCTTGAATAAACTCTGCAGGTGCTGTGTCGAGAGCTGAGGTTAAAACAACTCTTGCAGCCAAGTTAAACACGGTACCATCTGTCCAATCAGTGAAGGCCAGAATTTTTCCGCGTAGCGCGGTGGGCAGCAATTGATGATTATCGGTAACCTCAGTCAGCGCTCGCACAATGTTTTGGGTGTCACAATAGACATCGGCACCGCTCTGAAGGACAGGTGTTCTTCGGTAACCCGCGGTTAAAGGCATTAGTAATGGCTTTGGTGGTACACGAGGAATTTCCACCGATTTCCATGGAATACCTGAGAGTCCAAGCGCTAGGCGAATTTTATG
>CACECO010000013.1 GCA_902558075.1 uncultured Litorivicinus sp.
CGATGAGTGATCTCTCAACAAATGACTACCGGGTACGTCTGTCTGTTTTAGGCGGAGATCAAGCCAATAATCATCTAAACGTGAAGACAGTCTTTCTGATGCACGAGAGGCTCTGTGCAGGGACTTTGTACGCAGACTCAGGATCACACGATCAGTGCGATAGAACGTCTGTAAATCGCTAGGAATGCGTCTCACAAAGTAATACACACCACGTTTGAGATAGGTGTATGGAACAGCTGAAAATGTTCTACCCATTGTTGTACCTACAACACTGTTGGACACGGTAAGTGCAGGCATATCAATGAGTTACATGTGAAGAAGTGGTGTTTATGGTGCCGGTGGCCAGACTCGAACTGGCACGAGGTTTCCCTCTCCGGATTTTAAGTCCGGTATGTCTACCAATTCCATCACACCGGCGCGAAATCCTCGACTTGGTCAGGTAAAGATTATACAGCGTTCGCTTCAATTGAAAAGTAATCACAAAACGATTTCATTGAATACTCAAGAGAAATCACAAACACGCAATTCACCGTTTAAATTCAGTTTAATATTTAATACTAGCTTTCAATTTCTGATCCAGAAATGCACTTTGACCTTTGATGCGTTAACTACTGAACCTCTCAGTTTCCAGAGACTATTTGAAGAGATAATCTGCTACATCCTTTTACAGATAAATAAGCCAATTCTCGTCAGACCCGCTTCAGACAATCGCTGATACCCCACTAAACAACGACACAGCGGGTTCGAGTATTCATTTGATTCTCAATCGGTGGTCGATGCGCTGAGGTGAGGCCACGCTGCCTTGAGGTAAGTCCACATAGACCATAAAGTCAGTAGTGCCGCAAGCACTAAAATCCAAAGACCAGGATGCAATAGAGTTTCTTCTACAGGAAGCGCAAGACATACGGTGATTGCAAGCATTTGGGCCGCAGTCTTCACCTTGCCTAGCCAGCTGACTGCAACATGCGCACGCTGCCCGATTTCAGACATCCACTCTCTCAAGGCACTGACCACAATTTCCCGACCAATAATAACGACAGCGGATAATGTCACCAACACTGAATTAAATGCATCGACAAGCAAAACAAGAGCGGCCGCCACCATCAGTTTATCTGCGACTGGATCAAGAAAAGCACCGAAGGCTGATTCCTGCTGCCAACGACGTGCCAGCCAGCCATCAAGCCAGTCTGTCGCCGCGGCTATCAAAAACACAAGTGCTGAAATCTCGCCTGCATACTGTGATGGAATAAACCAGACGAGAACAAGGACAGGAATCAGAACGACACGTAATAATGTTAAAAAGTTCGGTAAGTTCACAAAGATCTCTCAGTCAGTGTGCAACGCAGAGTACACCAATTCTGCGGTTTGTTGACTCATTCCTGCCACCTTTGCGATATCAGACGCACTTGCTCGCGCTAATTCTCTTATACCTCCAAAATGCCTTAATAAAGATTGCCGTCTCTTTGGACCGACTCCGGGAATACCTTCAAGCGGACTCTGGGCTCGCGCCTTACCGCGTGCCTGCCTATGTTTTGTAATTGCGAAGCGGTGGGCCTCGTCACGAATATGCTGAATCAAATGTAACGCGGGAGCTGAACTCGGGAGACTTAACTCTTCGCCCGTATCCGCTCGATGGAGTAATTCAAAACCAGCCTTTCGAGAAGGACCTTTTGACACACCGAGCAGAAATACGTCGTGCACACCCAGTTCGCTCAGAATACTTATCGCCTCAGACAGTTGCCCTTTTCCTCCATCGATAACCAAGACATCCGGTAGCGGTACTTCCCCTGACTTCACCCGACGATATCGACGTGTCAATGCCTGACGCATTGCGGCGTAATCATCGCCTGCATTTACATCGGTAATATTGAACATCCGATAGTCACTCTTTAAGGGACCAGACGCATCGAACACAACACAACTCGCAACCGTTGCCTCGCCAGAAGTATGACTGATATCGAAACATTCAATTCGCTCGGGTGCATCGCAATTGAATCGCTCGGCAAAATCCATGAGTCGTTTCGCCTGACCATCGCGAGTTGCGAGACGCAAAGCCAGAGCCTCCTCGGCATTAGTCTTCGCCAACTCCAAGAACTGTTGGCGAACTCCGCGAACAGCGTGGGCAATCCGAACTTTCTTACCGCAAGCCTGGCTAAGTGCCTCTGACACTAGGTTTGTCTCGTTAATTTCGTGCGAACAAATGAGCTCTGCTGGAATAGCGCGCGCTGAGGCAAGGTAATACTGAGGGATAAATGCATCTAAGATCTCCTCAGGTGTTTCTAAAAGTCCAGCATCAGGAAATTGGCTATTGACTCCGAGAACGCGACCGCCGCGCACACTTAAAATTGCGATACAAATCCCGCCGCTTTGCTCGAATACTGCAATCACATCCAGATCAGCTGAATCACTTTCCATTACCTGCTCGGATTGAACACGACGCACGCGAGCAATTGTATTGCGATACCGTGCAGCTTTTTCGAACTCAAGTGATTGACTGGCCTCGTCCATTCGGGCTTCGAGTGACACAATTAATTCGCCACTTCGACCCTCAAGAAACAGGCGTGTATCCTCCAAGTCTTCTGCATAATCATCCGGACTCACAAACCCGACGCAAGGCGCGCTGCATCGACCAATCTGATATTGCAAACATGGTCGACTGCGATTCTGAAAAACGCTCTCCTCACACTGTCGAATTTGAAAAGTCTTCTGTATCAAATTGAGTGTTGACTTTACAGATCCAGCGGAAGGAAACGGGCCGAAGGTTTTCCCGGTGCTTTGGCGATTACCCCGCCGGTAATAAAGCCCTGGGTACGGATGCGCTGTATTCATGTATACGTAAGGGTATGACTTATCATCCCGCAGTAAAATATTGTAGGGAGGCCTCGAATCCTTGATCAGGTTTTGCTCGAGCAGCAACGCCTCCACCTCGTTTCGCGTGACCGTAATATCGATGTGCGCGATCTTAGCCACCATCGCCATCGTCTTCGACGCAAGTCCACTACCACGAAAATAGCTCGACACGCGTAGTTTTAAGTTCTTCGCTTTGCCGACGTACAAAATATGACCGTCAGCGTCTTTCATTTGATAGACACCAGGGCGAACCGTAAGGCTTTTCAGAAATCGTGTTGAATCAAATTCGACCATGAGCAGATTCTACTCCCTTCAGGCCATGGTTGTAGGCCCAGTGCGTTAACTCAATATCAGAATCCATCCCAAGTCTTTTCAGAAATTCTATATCGATAGGTATTGATCGTTTTCGCTGAAACAGCTAGCTGCTGAGCAACCTTAGGTACCCGACAACCCTCAATGACAAATTACACGCCCTGAGTTCAAGCGGTGACAGCTTATCCAACGGGTTCGCTGATCGAAACCGACTCAAGGCCAGCGCTTGCGCAATCTTAGGAGGCATATGCACTTCCTTCCGCATCAGCTTCCTTAGTGCACCGACCATATGATCGTTCGAGCAACGGGCATCGATTAACCTAGAGACGCCGAGTGATAGTAGCCGATAGGACTTCGGGTCAATATATGACAAGCAGCACGAGTAATATCAGACCAAGCGCAAGGCGATAGGCAACAAACGGAAGCAACCCCACGCGCTGAATCAATGCAAGGAATAGACGAATGCAGAGATACGCAGAGGTAAAACTAACCACGATGCCAGTCGTTATCAGATCCCAGGCTATTGGATCAGATGTCGAAAGAAGATCCTTCGTCTTAAGCAGTGCGGCTCCCAAAATAATCGGTATCGAGAGCAAGAATGAAAACTTCGCCGCGACTCGACGAGATAAGCCTAACCAGAGTCCAGCGGTCAAGGTGATTCCTGAGCGCGAGGTCCCAGGAATCAATGCGAGTGCTTGCGCTAAACCGATGACTAACGCTTCTTTGAGTCGTATTCGAGCGAAGCCGCCACGACCTTTTTGATAGTGTGCCCACCACAGCAATAGTCCAAACCCGATGGTCGCCCACGCGATGACTATGTCCCTGCGAAGCTCAGTTTCGATGAGGTCCTGAGCGATCAAGCCCACGAAGACAGCGGGTAACGTCGCCAAACCAATCAACCATCCGAGCCGAGCATGCCGAGGATATCGTCGACCCACCCCAACAACCATACCCGTTGTGACTCTCTGAATCTCTGGACGCAGACTAAGAATCACGGCTCCTAAAGAACCGAAGTGCACGGCGACGTCGAAAGCTAATCCCTGATCCGGCCAGCCAAAGACTGCTGAGGGCAAAATTAAATGTGCAGAGCTCGAGATTGGAAGAAACTCTGTCAAGCCCTGAATGAGTGCCAGAAAAAATGCGTACTCAATAGTCATATAATTTCGACGGCTGCTCGGAGAGCGGTTTCCATGACACAATTTGTCGCAAATACAATGGTGTTAGTTGTTGTCCTGGAATCCACTTCGATGAATCCATGCCTGATGCCAAGCGTCTGAGCGTCTCAAGTGTCGGCGAAACAGGAGTCGGCGATACGGGAAACCGATCTATTTCTTCAGCGTGACAAATCCATGCATTTTCTCCGTTGAGCTCATTGACTGACATAAGTTCGAGGCGACTAAAAGTCCCATCTGCTTGTCGGTCGAACCCAACATAGACTTCATTCATTCGCGCATCAAGCAATGCATAATCAGCTTCATTCTCACTTGCAGCTGCCAACAGTGAGAGTTGATCGACAGGCAGCACGCGCAGTGGATGAACCAAATCGAGGGCATGAATACAAGACACGGCTATTCGCAGACCTGTAAAACTCCCTGGGCCATTAATCACAACACATTGCGACAATTTATTCACCGACTGCCTCGATTCAATGCACAGCGATCGGATCGACTCGAGTAGCACCGCATCATGACGCCCCTTAATCGCATCATATGCGATCCAGTCGGATCCCACTTCTATTCCGACAGACAATCGATCGCGTGATGCGTCAATATATAAACAACTCATCACGCAGTGGCCTCAAACACAGATTTCAATTCAAACAAAAACTCGCTCCATACGAGCACCGAGGCGCGTCAAACATTCGTACCCAATTGTATTCGCTTTTTGGGCAACCGCATCCAAGGAAATCCCTGGCCCCATCATTTCGACCCACGTCCCCTCCTTAACGCCTTTAACCGTGCTCACATCGACAGTAATCAAATCCATGCTCACCCGACCAATAATAAGACACCGTTTTCCTTCGACGAGCACTTCACCTCGGCCACTTAACGCGCGCAAGTAGCCGTCCGCATAACCGAGACCAATCGTTGCGACTGATAACTGACGGGGTGCGACATAGGACCCACCATAGCCGATGGTGTCACCAGCACGCACCTGCTGTAGCTCAATGACCTGAGCATGCCAGGTCACAACTGCCTCAAATCCTCTGGGATCAGCCGGATTAGGTGAGCCTCCGTAAAGACCAATCCCTGGCCTAACAAGATCATAGTGATAGGGAGCACCAAGCAATATTCCTGCCGTATTGGCAAGTGAGCTTGGTGGGCACAACATACCGAGGCTCGATCTGATCATTTCAAATTGGGCGCGCTGCTGCTCGCTATCGGGACGTTCAGGTTCATCGGCCGATGCCAAATGACTCATCAAAAGTGACGGCTGACATTGCGATACCGCATCGATCAACTGATCATGCTGGTATTCGGGAATACCAAGTCGGCGCATCCCGGTATCAACATGAATCGCTGGCTTCAAGACAGCGATCGCCGGATTAAGTGCGTCGACCAGTGTATTGATGACCGGTCGAATGTGACCAGCTGATGCAATTTCAACCTCTTGTTCAGTCATCCCGTGAAACACGTAAATAACGGCATCCGGTACCAACGCGCTGAGAGCTATAGCTTCATCAAAATAGGCGACAAAAAAGGTTCGACAGCCGGCTTCCCACAGCACGGGAGCTGCGAAGTCAATGCCAACACCATAGGCATTTGCTTTGATAGATGCCGCACACTCTGCCTTGCCCGAAAACGAAGACAGGCGCTGGTAGTTTGTTGCCAACGCCTGTTTTGAGAGTATCAGCCGAGGCTTTCGGCTCATCGACTACTCGCCTTTGAGTGCTTTAAAAATTTCGTCTCGAATTTCTTCAACCTGGCCCACGCCTTGAATACGATTCATGGAAGGTGCACCAGCTGGGCCCGTTTTTACCCAGGAGGTGTAGAAATGAATCAGTGGCTCTGTTTGCTGGTGATACACAGACAATCGATCGCGAACAACAGACTCTTGATCATCATCACGTTGGATCAGAGGCTCACCAGTCTCATCGTCAAATCCATCCTTCTTCGGTGGGTTGTAGATGATATGATAGGTTCGGCCTGACGCCAGGTGAACGCGACGCCCTGCCATCCGCTCAATAATTTCTTCATCATCAACGGCTACTTCAACCACATGATCGATATCCACGCCTGAATCGCGTAGTGCTTCAGCTTGCGGAATGGTACGTGGGAATCCATCAAATAAAAAACCGTTTGAGCAATCGGGCTGCTCCAGACGCTCTTTCACGAGTCCAATCATAATGTTATCCGAAACCAATCGCCCAGCATCCATCACTTCTTTCGCAGCGAGCCCCAGTGGGGTTTCAGCTTTAACCGCTGCTCTTAACATATCACCGGTTGAAATTTGAGGAATACCAAACTCTTTACAGATGTATTGAGCCTGGGTTCCTTTACCTGCGCCAGGTGCGCCTAACAGAATGACTCGCATGTGCCATCGCACTCCTTATTGCAATAATGCAGAACCCTATCTGGATTTCACATGTTTGTGCAAGTTATCTAATGGTGCGACTAGCCAGTATTTCGTATACCAACAGCAATGCCCACAACAGATGGTATTAAAGCGCGCTCAATCAGACGCTACTGTGGTTTTCCGAAATCGCAACGCAATAACTCTGCCTGTAAAATATGTAAGGCTCTGTGAACGAATGACGGACTGCGAGAGAGCGGGCAATTGCTGGATCACGCTCTAATAGTTCAGTAACTTATTTGATCTCAGGAATACCCTCGATCGCTGATTGCAGTCGGACTCGCGTGACCTGACTAAGCGCATGCTCTCGCGCAACGACGGATACAGTTCCGTATTCATTCAATCACCCCGATCACTGCAGGCTCAAAGAGCTTTAGCCTGATCCCATAGTCCATTTTTGTCGTTGTCTGTTGCTGTCGTTAAGTCGATCCCTTGGGCTTTCGCCAACCGTTTCACTGTCTCGATTCGGGATTCAAATTTTTGTGTTGCAAGTCGAAGCGCTTGCTCGCTATCAAGACCAAGATGCCTTCCCAAACTCACGATCGTAAAGAGTAAATCACCATACTCTTCTTGGATGGCCGCTGAATTCTCATCGGTCCGGGCAGTGTGTAACTCAACCAACTCTTCATCAATTTTTTCGAACACGCCCACAATCGAAGACCAATCGAAGCCGACCTTCAAGGCTCGCTTTTGAATTTTTTGAGCCCGAGATAAAGCGGGTAATGCGAGCGGAACATCATCAAACAATCCAAGCTGTTTACGGCTCGCACGCTCTTCTGCTTTTTTTGCTTCCCATGTCTGTTTGATTGACTGAACTGACGCACTTTCGCCCCTCCCGAAACTTTGGAATGTTGCATCTGGAAATACGTGCGGATGACGGGTTAGCAACTTAGATACAATTGCCTCGATGACATCATCCAATGTAAAGCGATCATCCTCTTCTGCGAGCCGCGCGTAGAACACCACCTGAAATAACATATCCCCAAGCTCTGCGCACAGTTCGTCAAACTTGCCACGCTCAATCACATCGCCAACTTCATACGCTTCTTCAAGCGTGAATGGAACAATGCTGCGATAGGTTTGACTTCGATCCCAAGGACAACCATGCTCAGGATCACGCAAACACGCCATGAGTCGCACTAAATCAGTGAGCCGGTGACTCATGCCGTCCGGATCCGTTTTGCTGTTATAACATTGTGGATACGCTGCACTCGATCAAGAACCTGTGATAGTTGAGATAAGCTATCCACCTCAATCGACAGTTGCAATCGAGCGGTATTGGCTAACGCGTCAGTCATTGTTTGCATACCAGTTACATTGACCCGTTCGTTCGCAAGGACCGAAGTGATATCCCGTAACAACCCCTGACGATCATACGCGCTAATCTCAATATCCACTGGATAAGTTTCAACCTGGTTCTCACCCCAGGATACCTCAATGATTCGCTCTGGTGACTCATCACCGAGACTCAAAAGATTGGAGCAGTCGTCGCGATGAATACTCACACCGCGGGTTTTTGTAATGTAGCCGAAAATGGGATCACCTGGCACTGGGTGGCAGCAAGTTGCGATCTGCGTTAATAACTTTCCTACACCGCGAATTTGAATCCCGTCGGTTCGTGCTTGGGGCGAAGCCTGCCGTGGCTCTAGATCGAGTTCCCGTTGAGTCGATCGAGAGAGTCGACTGACAGCACCCACAACCTGCGAGACTCTGACATCGCCGGCGCCGACCGCTGCATATAAGTCATCACTCGATTGCAGATTCAGGATTCGTGGAACGATCTGTAAATCAAACGAACCAAGCGCAAGTCGCTTAATTTCTGAATCGATTAACTGTTTCCCGGCAGACACATTTTGCTCGCGATCTAGTTGCTTGAACCAGGCTTGAACCTTGGCTCGAGCACGGGAGGTTTTTAAATAGCCGAGACTTTGATTGAGCCAATCCCGACTGGGTCTCTCTTCACTCTGTCGCAAGATATCAACCTGATCACCCACTTTGAGTCGGTAAGTCAACGGAACAATCTTGCGATTCACTTTTGCGCCACGACATGAATGGCCGATTTCGGTGTGCACTTTGTAGGCAAAATCAAGTGGAGTAGATCCAGACGGCAGGTCGACCACATGCCCGTCGCGGGTGAATACGTAAATCCGATCTTCGAGAACCTCTTGCCGAAGCGCATCGGACAGTTCTCGAAGATCGCCCACTTCATCATGCCAGTCGAGCACCTGCCGCAACCATGCAATCTTTTCTTCATACGCCTCGCCACTGATATCGGTATCAGTCCCTTTGTATTTGTAATGCGCGCAGACACCATACTCCGCTTCATCGTGCATTTGCTGTGTCCGGATTTGTACCTCAACAACCTTTCCTTGGGGCCCGACCACCGCAGTATGGAGCGAGCGATAGCCGTTGGGTTTTGGTGATGCTATGTAGTCATCGAACTCGTGCGGAATACTCTTATATGCACCATGCACTAAACCCAGCGCGGCGTAACAATCATGAACAGAATCCACAAGAATTCGAATCGCTCGAACGTCGTAAATTTGCGAGAAATCAACTCGCTTTCGTTGCATCTTTCGCCAAATTGAAAAAATATGCTTTGCACGCCAAGTGAGATCTGCATGAATTTGCTGGGACGCTAATGTGTCCTGAATCGAATCGACCAATTCTTGAATATATCGCTCACGGTCTTCGCGACGTTCAGCAAGCGCCTTAGCAATTTGCTTATAGGCATTTTCTTCGAGATATCGAAATGAGAGATCTTCCAGCTCCCACTTCAGATGCCCAATCCCAAGACGATGAGCAAGGGGCGCATAAACTTCAGAAACTTCCTGTGCAACCTTGATCCGGCGTGAGTTATCAGCCGACTTAACCGCACGAATCGCGGCTGTCCGTTCAGCAAGTTTGATCAGTGCCACCCGGACATCATCTATCACCGCAACCAACATCCGTCGGAATGCATCGGCCTGATTCTCTGCGGCTCCGAAGAATTTTTTTGGCGTGTCTTGACGCGTCTGGCTAATAATCGCCATCTGCTGCACACCCTCAATCAATTTGGCAACCGTTTTGCCAAAGTCCTGACGTATATCACGCAACTGCAAACGGCCAATCCGGACAGATCGGTAGAGTAATGCAGCAACTAGTGCATCTTCATCAATCGGCATGGTTGACAGGATATCGGCCATCTCAAGACCAAACCGGTGCGCATCGGGACCCTTCCAATCTTTGGCCATTGCATCTTGAGTCTCAAGCGCTTCGATCAACTCGATCGCTTTTTGAAGCTTTTTTGTTGATACAAGGTGTGCTTCACGAACAAATCGCTCAGCCCAATTTTCCAACGAAAGATCGGAGTCGAGCTGAATCGGATGAAGTTCCCGTGCCTTAACCACTCGCTGCCCGCTTAACAAACAGCGCCATAGATTCGACGTGTGCAGTCTGTGGAAACATATCCACGATTCCAATATGCGTCATCGAAAAGCCACGATCAATCAATATTCGTGCATCTCTTGCAAACGTTGCCAGATTACATGACACATAAAGCACACGCGCGATATTTTTCAGTGGTAATGCTTCAAGCACTTCTTTCGCACCTGAGCGTGGAGGGTCAACAATCAGCGTATCCCATGATTCCTTAAAAAACTGCTGTTCCGCGATCGGCTGCGTCAAATCGAAGGCAACCGCTGATACATTGTCCAACGAGTTATGGCGCGCATTGTGAAGAACCCTCTCGACCATTGTCTTCGAAACCTCAACCCCTACCACTGAGGCACACCGTGTTGCGACTGCGAGCGTAAAGTTACCGAGACCACAAAATAAGTCCAATACTCGTTCGGTTCCCTTGAGTTCGAGAAGATCGACGGCCTGCACTATCATTTTCCGGTTCATCGCCGCGTTGACTTGCGTGAAATCTGTCACCGCAAACTGATACTCAAGACCGTACTCGCCAATGCGGTATGCGAGCCGTTCTGGCCCTTTAGAGGGCCAGAGTCGCGCAATTGTGTCAGGGCCCTTAGGTTGCAAATAGACATGCCATCCGGTCTGCTGACCAAGCGTCGACAAGGTGATCAAATCAGCCTCACAAAGCGCGTCGAGATGTCGAATAACGATGGCTAAGGTGTCATCACCTGCAGCAACCTCCACTTGTGGAATGCAATCAGGTTGAGAGAGTGAGGCAATCGTTGATTCCAATAAAGCCACGGATTGACCAATCCGTTGATCCAATACGGGACAGCCGTCAATATCTGCGATGAGATTTGAGCCTTTTTCCCGAAAGCCAATCAATACACGATCTTTTGCATGCACCCAACGAACCCCTAGCCGCGCGCGCCGGCGGTACCCTAGCGTTGGCCCTCGCAGTGTTGGGAGTTTTTCGACTCGATCGAGTGAGACACCTTCACGTATCATTAACTCATCAAGCGTTTTCGATTTGTGAACAAGCTGCGCTGCATGGGGAATATGCTGAAGTGAGCAACCACCACAAATCTCAGCATGTCGACATGTCGGCTGACCACGTTCCGGCGATGGAACCAAAACCGCTAGCGCGATCCCTTCGGCGGTCCGTGACGATTTATGAGTTACTCGAACGGTGACAAGTTCCCCAGGCAGCGCACCATCCACAAACATTATCCGCTCACCCCACTGCACCAAACCACGGCCTTCGTGTGAGAGCTTATCGATTCGAATCGGAAAGTCAGGTGTTTGTTTACGACGTGGGGCGCGTTTTCGTGTACGTTGATTCATCGGGGGAAGAGGTCCGTCGACAGATAGCGGTCGCCACGATCACAAACAATACAAACCACCACACCGTGAATCAGCTCACGTGCGACGCGCAATGCACCAGAAACCGCTCCACCAGCGCTGACACCACAGAAAATTCCTTCTTGGACAGCGAGCTGTCTGGCCATGTCTTCCGCGTCTTTCTGATCGATATCCAAGGTGACATCAACGCGCGATGGATCGAAGATTTCTGGACGGTACTCAATCGGCCAACGACGAATCCCCGCGATCTTTGAACCATCACTCGGTTGTAGACCAATTATCTTTATGTTGGGATTTTGTTCTTTCAAATACCGAGAGACACCCATGATGGTACCTGTGGTCCCCATCGCGCTCACAAAGTGAGTGATGTTACCGTCGGTATCCTTCCAAATTTCGGGACCGGTCGTCTCATAATGCGCACGTGGGCAATCCGGGTTCGCAAACTGGTTCAACACGCGTCCTTCTCTGTCGGTTTCCATTTGTAAGGCCAGATCGCGGGCACCCTCCATGCCCTCTTTTTCAGAGACCAGAATGAGTTCCGCGCCATAGGCAGTCATCGCACGCTTTCGTTCGTCAGAGAGGTTATCCGGCATAATCAAGGTCATCCGATAACCAAGAATGGCACCGACCATTGCAAGCGCGATTCCTGTGTTACCACTGGTTGCTTCGATCAAGTGATCACCAGGTTGAATCTCACCACGCTCCTGTGCGCCCTGAATCATGTAGAAAGCAGCTCGATCTTTGACCGAGCCCGCAGGGTTATCGCCCTCCATTTTGCAAAGCACAGTCACTTGGGGTGGCAGACCTGCGTTGAGACGCTGGAGCCGCACAAGGGGGGTGTGGCCGAGTGTTGATTCAATGGTTGGATAATGCACGTGGACCTCCTGTGGCGCGATAGAATACCGCACTCAGCGAGCGAAGGCTTCAAGGATCAGTCAAATGCAAGAGGCTGCCTGAAGTACCTTTCGTAATGTCCCTCCGAAACCGCCAAATATTCAGAATTCATCGCATTCCAGATTTCGCTGTAAGATAAGGCCTCCGCTTCTGAGTTTTTCGATAAACCGAGGTCCGCCAATCGGGCAAATTGACCACGCGTCTGCCGAAATAGATCATAGGCCCAACATTCAGGAGGTTGATCTCTCCGATATCGCAGACTGTGACTGTCGAGAACGTTTTGAAGCAGTTGCGCATCAGTTACCAACACATATCGACTCACCACCCCCAACATTAATTGAGTCAACCTCGAGAGCACCGCGGATTTTTGCTGATTGTCGTAACGATTCCAATCCACAATTTCGTGGGCAAAACGCTTACAGCCCCGGCAGACGGAATCGCCATAGGTTGTCGAACAAAGCCCTACGCAGGGGGTCGGTACGCGCGTTTGCATGATAAAGATTGGCCTCTGAGATGGTACCACTTATACAAATTAGGCCTTTGGAAAAAAAAACAATCGTGCGCTACGCAAAAAAAATTTACGACTAAACATTATAATTCAGTCGTTTTAAAAGCGTTTTTCCGAAATTAGTTGATGTTACAACATTCAAGACTCCACAATCATGGTCCAAATAATGAAGGAGGACACACGATGTCACTGGATCTTCTCAATGAGTCCATGGAGGACTGGAACAGTAAAGTCTCTGCTGCCGAAGAAATGATGCCAATCATTGGTCGTCTTTTCCGCGAAAAAGCGATCGAAACGTCGATTTTCGGACGACTACTCAATAACCGTACGGTCATCAATATCATCAAGTGTTGTCGTTTTGCACGCCAAGTCGAAAACGAAGAACTGTCTTCTGAAGAAGCCCGTGATGTCCTGCTTGAAATCGCTAAGCTAGACCTAAATCCATGCCACGTTGATATCGGAAAATTGGCTGTCAATTTCCGCCGACTTAGCGCTGGACGAGACCTTGGAGCCTACGTCGCCGACGAACTCGAGGGGGCCACCGGAGAAGCGCCTGCAGGCGATGTTAAAACAGACATTGTTCTCTACGGATTTGGACGAATCGGTCGGTTGCTTGCCCGCGAGTTGATTGCGAAATCGGGTTCTAAAGAGGCCATTCGCCTCCGTGCGATTGTGATCCGCAAGAATGGCGATAACGATCTGATGAAACGTGCGAGCCTCTTACGAAGAGACTCAGTACATGGCTCATTTGATGGAACCATCGCTGTTGACCATGACAGTAATGCCATTATCGCGAACGGACAGCGCATCCAGGTGATTTATGCATCAAGCCCTTCCGAAGTGGATTACACCGCATACGGTATCGAAAACGCATTAGTTGTCGACAACACAGGTAAATGGCGGGATCGCGAAGGTTTGTCGCAACATTTGCAGTCCAAGGGTGCGAGCCGGGTACTTCTGACAGCACCAGGTAAGGGTGATTTGAGGAATATCGTCCATGGCGTCAACCATGACGAAATTACAGATGCGGATGCGATTGTGTCTGCAGCCAGCTGCACGACCAACGCAATCACGCCAGTCTTGGCAGCAATTGACGAGAAGTACGGAATACAAAACGGACACGTAGAAACAGTGCACAGTTACACCAACGACCAGAACTTGATCGATAATTTCCATTCGGGTGATCGGCGTGGTCGGGCCGCGGCCTTGAACATGGTGATCACAGAAACAGGCGCTGCTAAAGCCGTTGCTAAAGCATTGCCTAATTTAAGAGGCAAACTCACCGGTAACGCAATCCGTGTTCCAACACCAAACGTCTCGATGGCGATTTTGAAACTGAATCTGGATAAGCCTGTTGAAAAAAATGAGTTAAACGATTATCTGCGCCAAGTAGCAATCCATTCGAAATTGCAAAAACAAATCGACTACTCTAATTCGCCGGAAGCTGTAAGTACTGACTTTGTAGGATCACGCGCCGCCGGCATCGTTGACGGCCTTGCGACCATTGCGGCCGGAAATAATAGCTGTGTTGTTTATGTTTGGTACGACAATGAGTACGGCTACAGTTGCCAGGTCATTCGTTGTTTACGACAGATGACCAAGGCAACACTGCCAGCTTTCCCAATCGAGAACTGACCCACACGAAATCTGCGACCAAGGACGGAGGCAGATTTCTCGAATTTTTTGTTACACTCCCGCCTCCAAGAGCGCTGTGAATCGGTTCCCAAAAGGATCCACCCACCGCGTTCAACTCAATCTGAACAAGGACAATGATTGTGCTGACAGAATATCGCAAACATGTCGAGGAGCGTGCTGCTGAAGGTATCGTGCCAAAACCCCTGAACGCGGACCAAGTTGCCGAACTGGTAGAACTTCTGAAACAGCCACCTGCTGGCGAAGAGACCCTTTTACTGGATTTACTAACAAACCGCTCTCCAGCAGGTGTTGATGAGGCGGCTTACGTCAAAGCGGCGTTCCTGACTGACGTTGCAAAAGGCAACACTGCTTGCGCTCTGATTTCACGTGTTGAGGCAACACGCCTTCTCGGAACCATGCTAGGTGGCTATAACATCCCTCCACTGGTTGAATTGCTTGACGATTCAGAAGTCGGAAAAACATCCGCAGAAGCGCTCAAGAGCACTTTGTTGATGTTTGATGCGTTCCACGATGTCGAAGAAAAGCGTCAAGCAGGCAATACATTGGCGCAAGAAGTCATGGAATCCTGGGCGAACGCAGAATGGTTTTTGAATAAACCTGAAGTACCTGCTGAAATTCGAGTCACTGTATACAAGGTCCCTGGTGAAACAAATACTGATGATTTGTCTCCAGCGGTTGATGCTTGGAGCCGCCCAGATATCCCATTACACGCACAGACAATGCTTAAATCGCGTATGGATAAACCTCTCGAAACAATAGCAGAGTTGAAGAAAAAAGGTCACCCACTCGCTTATGTTGGCGATGTGGTTGGAACGGGTTCTTCACGCAAGTCAGCCACAAACTCAGTCCTTTGGCACATGGGCGATAACATTCCATTTGTACCGAATAAGCGTGCTGGTGGCGTCTGTATTGGCGGAAAAATCGCACCGATCTTCTTCAATACAATGGAAGATGCTGGCGCCTTACCAGTTGAATGTGACGTCACACAAATGAATACAGGCGACGTCATTGTCGTCAAACCCTATAAGGGCGTTGTCACAAACGAACAGGGCGTAACTATTGCCGAATTTAAATTTAAGAGTGACGTCATTCTTGACGAAGTTCGCGCAGGTGGCCGAATCCCGTTAATTGTTGGCCGTGGTCTCACTCTGCGCGCACGTGATGCGCTCGGACTTGGAGCAGCTGACTGCTTCAGAACACCGAAGGCTCCAGTTGACTCAGATCAAGGTTTCACACTGGCTCAAAAGATGGTCGGCAAAGCATGCGGTGTTGAAGGCGTGCGCGCAGGCACATATTGCGAGCCTCGCATGACGACGGTAGGCTCACAGGATACGACGGGGCCAATGACTCGTGACGAACTGAAGGAGCTCGCATGTCTTGGTTTCCAAGCGGATCTAACAATGCAGTCGTTCTGTCACACAGCGGCTTATCCAAAGCCAGTTGACGTGGATACCCAGCACACACTGCCGGACTTCATCATGAACCGTGGCGGTGTTTCTCTGCGTCCTGGTGACGGGATCATCCATTCATGGTTGAACCGGATGTTGTTGCCAGACACCGTTGGTACGGGCGGCGACTCACATACACGCTTCCCAATCGGTATCTCATTCCCTGGTGGCTCAGGTCTTGTGGCATTTGCTGCAGCAACAGGAGTCATGCCATTGGATATGCCTGAGTCGGTATTGGTGCGCTTTAAAGGACAAATGCAGCCGGGCATCACACTCCGCGATCTGGTCAACGCAATTCCTTATGCAGCTATTCAACGTGGTTTACTTACTGTCGGTAAAGAAGGTAAGAAAAACTGCTTCTCAGGCCGAGTGCTCGAAATTGAAGGTTTGCCAACATTGACCGTTGAGCAAGCATTCGAGCTATCCGATGCATCCGCTGAGCGTTCAGCAGGTGGCTGTACAATTAAGCTAGACGAAGCACCAATTCGTGAATACCTCGCATCAAACATCACACTCTTGAAGTGGATGATCGCTGACGGTTATGGTGACGCACGCACAATCGCACGCCGTATCCAAGCAATGGAGGCATGGCTTGAAAATCCGAAACTCCTCGAAGCTGATGCTGATGCCAAATACGCTGAAACCATTGAAATTGATCTCAACGAAATTAAAGAGCCACTACTGGCTTGCCCGAACGATCCAGATGATGTGAAACCACTGTCTGAGGTGCAGGGCACTGGCGTTGATGAAGTCTTCATCGGGTCGTGTATGACTAATATCGGGCACTACCGTGCCGCTGGCGAACTGCTGAAGAAAACGGAATCGATTCCAACACGGTTGTGGATTGCTCCACCAACACGGATGGATGAGCATCAGCTCATGGAAGAAGGTTACTACTCAATTTTCGGCAAAGCGGGCGCTCGAACAGAGATGCCCGGATGCTCGCTCTGTATGGGTAACCAGGCACGAGTTGCTGATAATTCAACTGTTGTTTCAACATCAACCCGGAACTTTCCGAATCGTCTTGGTACGGGGGCAAATGTTTTCTTGGCAAGTGCTGAGCTCGCTGCAGTCGCGTCCATCATCGGTAAATTACCGACTGTTGCAGAGTACATGGAGTTTGCCAAAGACATCGACTCGATGGCTAACAACATCTACCGTTACATGAATTTCCATCAAATTGCGGAATTCCAAGCAAAAGCTAAGGAAGCGAATATCCCCGTAACAGAGATTGCTTAAACTAAGCAATAAAAAACTTCGGCGAAATAGGTGTCAGGGATCTTTTATGTCTTCAATTTGCGTGTTTTAAACGTCGAGAGCGACAGGTTACAAAACAATCGTTGTTGTCAGATACAATACAAACGCGAGGATGGATTGTGACACCTGCGAAGGTCATCAGAATATAAGCATTACCAATCCCCTTCTTTTCTGTCTTCATCGGATATATTGCGAGCGCTTGAACACCAAGATCCATCGCACCAAGCTCCTCCATATCGTGAATTGAGCCATAAATCACGAAACCCACCCAACATTAGCTAGGGCATTGGCAACAATCATGTCACCGAGTAATGCCGGCCGCAGCCAACCGCTACCATCAATAACCAACACGCGTTTGTTTCCGGCGGTGCCTGCTAATTGCTTTACTTTGAAGTTGACTTTAACACGTTTCTCGGTGACGGCTTCACCATAAAATTGTTGACGACCACCAAAGTAAGTGAATAACGGCTCGAGGCCGGCGATTCTGCCTTCGTATGGATCAAATAAATCCGAGGTAGATTTCATCACTTATTGTCCTGGGCATCAGCCAAGAAGAACCAAGTCTCCAGCACTGTATCTGGGTTCAGTGATACTGAGTCAATTCCCTGCTCCATCAACCAGAATGCAAGGTCAGGGTGGTCTGATGGTCCCTGTCCGCAAATACCGATGTACTTACCCACGTTGTTGCATGCTTGAATTGCGCGGGACAGCAAGAATTTCACCGCGGGGTTACGCTCATCGAACGCATCCGCAATAATTCCTGAGTCTCGATCAAGACCAAGCGTCAACTGCGTCAGGTCGTTTGAGCCAATGGAGAATCCGTCGAAATATTCAAGAAACTCCCCTGCCAAAACAGCGTTCGACGGAAGCTCACACATCATGATGACTTCGAGACCGTTCTTACCCCGCTCGAGGCCATTCTCTTTCAATAGCTCAATCACAGTGGCAGCTTCATCCAATGTCCGTACAAACGGAACCATAATGGCAACGTTGGTGAGACCCATCTCATCACGCACCTTCCTAAGCGCGCGGCATTCAAATTCGAAACATGGACGGAATGATTCGGAAATGTAACGCGATGCACCGCGGAATCCCAGCATTGGATTCTCTTCTTCGGGCTCGTATAACGGTCCACCGACCAAATTACGATATTCATTAGACTTAAAATCTGACAAACGAACAATTACACGCTCAGGCGCGAATGATGCGCCAAGTGTCGCTATCCCCTCGACCAGTTTTTCAACGTAGAAATCTGTCGGATTTGCATAGCCACCAATCCGTTCTGAAATCTCCTCTTTTAAGTCAGCAGGTAACGTGTCGTAATCCATCAGAGCACGCGGATGCACACCAATCATTCGGTTAATAATGAACTCGAGGCGGGCCAAACCGACGCCCGCATGCGGAAGACGTTGAAAATCAAATGCACGATCGGGATTACCGACATTCATCATAATTTTAAATGGCAGTTCAGGCATTGCGTCAACGCTGGTTACGCGGTGATCATGGTCTAGAATCCCAGCATAGATATGACCCGTATCCCCTTCAGCGCAACTGACAGTTACATCGACTCCAGTCGATAGCAATTCGGTAGCATCACCACAGCCAACCACCGCAGGAATACCTAATTCACGAGCGATAATCGCAGCGTGACACGTACGGCCTCCACGATTGGTCACGATCGCTGAAGCACGCTTCATTACTGGCTCCCAATCAGGATCGGTCATATCCGTCACAAGGACGTCACCTAGTTGGACTTCATCCATCCTCGAGATGTCCTTCACCAGGCGAACCGGACCTTGGCCGATTTTTTGACCGATCGCACGACCTTGAGCAAGTACTTCGCCCTTTTCCTTTAAAACAAAACGCTCCATTTGCCGGCCGTCTTGTTGACTCTGAACGGTTTCAGGTCGTGCCTGAACAATGTATAGCTGACCATCATCGCCATCACGCGCCCACTCGATATCCATGGGTCGTCCATAATGACTCTCAATAATCAACGCTTGGCGCGCAAGAGATTCGACCTCTGCATCCGTAACACAAAACTGACGACGGTCTGCAGCGTCAACATCAACCGTCTCGACTGATCGGCCTGGTTTCGACGAATCCGCATACACCATTTTGATCAATTTTGACCCACGCGTTCGACGTAATACCGAAGGACGGCCAGCATCCAACGTTGGCTTATGAACATAGAATTCATCAGGGTTCACGGCACCCTGAACGACCGTTTCTCCCAAACCATAGGCAGCAGTCACAAACACTACGTCACGGAATCCACTTTCGGTATCCATGGTAAACATCACGCCAGCAGCACCTGTCTCGGAGCGAACCATGCGCTGAATACCTGCTGATAATGCTACCGACTGGTGCTCAAACCCTTGGTGTACTCGATATGAAATCGCACGATCATTGAATAAGGATGCAAAGACCTCCTTTATCGCGTGTTTTACATTGTCAATTCCGGAAATATTCAGGAATGTTTCTTGCTGACCCGCAAAAGATGCATCCGGAAGATCTTCTGCTGTAGCTGATGAGCGAACAGCAACCTTCATTCCTGAATTATCCGCAGTCATTTTGGCAAATTCGGCCTCAATCGCTCGATCAAGGGCTGGTTGAAACGGTGTATCAATGATCCATGAACGAATCTCTGCACCGGTTTCTGATAATGTATTCACATTATCAACATCTAAAGCAGCGAGCGACTGATTAATTCGATCTGCGAGGTTTTCGTGAGCCAAAAATTCACGATATGCATGCGCTGTTGTAGCAAATCCATTCGGGACGCTGACGCCAACTCCAGAAAGATTCGAAATCATTTCACCGAGCGATGCATTTTTGCCACCAACGCGCTCGACATCGTCCATGCCGAGCTCATCAAACCAAAGGATATACTTGTCCAAAAGGAATCCCCTTCCCATCTTGTGTCTTGGTAACCGCTAACGCAGACTTATCTCAAGTTCGCTTCCTTGCACTGACTCAAGAAACGTTAGTCGACTAGTCGATAAAGCGCGATAGTATAAATGATTTGGAACCAAATATGATGTCAGAAATGCGTCCAGTATTCTTTATTTCCGATGGAACTGGTCTGACCGCCGAAGGCTTGGGGCAAGCTTTGTTGAGCCAATTCAATACGGTCCAGTTCGACAAAACGACCTTGCCTTACATCGACAGTGTTGAAAAAGCAAAAAAAGCAGTACTAGAGATCAATGCGGCAGGGGTCGAACACGAAGTAACACCGATCGTTTTCGACACGATTGTGAATCAGGAAGTTCGTGACGTGTTGGCGGATTGTAATGGATTTTTAGTCGATATTTTTCAAACCTTTCTTAAACCGCTTGAGCGGGAACTTGGCCAAGGTTCAAGTTATTCGGTTGGAATGAGTCATGCAGTCGCACCCGATGGCCAGTATGCTCGCAGGATCGATGCAATTAACTTCGCCCTTGATAATGACGACGGAGCCCGGATTCGTTACTACGATCAAGCAGACCTCATTCTGATTGGCGTCTCACGTTCTGGAAAAACACCAACCAGTCTCTATCTCGCGATGCAGTATGGTCTAAAAGTCGCGAACTACCCATTAACTGAAGATGACCTCGATGATGAACACCTCCCTGACACACTGCGAAAACACAAGGCTAAATTATTTGGATTAACCATTGATCCAGAGCGGCTTCAGGCGATCCGGGAAATGCGCCGCCCCGACTCCCGTTATGCCTCGTTAAAACAATGCCAATACGAAGTCAACGAAGTCGAAGCGCGATATCGGCGGCACGCGATTCCATTCTTATCAACAACTGAGCGCTCCGTAGAGGAAATAAGTGCTCGAATTCTTCAAGTGACCGGGAAGCGAAAGGGAAATCGTTAACGACCGAAATGCTTACAGATTAAGTCTGTGCACCCGCTCTGTTTCTGTTTAGGCAAAACGTGATCTACATCTGGTACAGATTGATACCGCCATTGCGATTTCGAGGTTACGATATGCGGTGAAATGGGTGCGCGTCTTGGAGGCTATTGGAGCCAACGAGGCTCAAGGCAAGGTTGGGGCGCTTGGTCAATTAAAGGCATTTGGTCAATATGCCAGGCACCTTAATTGACCGCCGTTAATGCATGAGCAAGGCCTTTCGGTCGATTCAGCAATCGCTGGATCTTTAATCGTTCAAAACGTCGATGGGTGGATCTGTTTGGTGAAATCAAATCCCAAAACTGCGTCACACCAACAATAGGATCGCAGTCTGAAAGTAACGCCGAGGCAACAATCGCATACTGTGCTCGTAAGGCTCTAAACTCATCAATCGACACTCGTTCAAACAGCGCAGGCTCCAATAAAACCAAGTCACTGACAGCTCCCGGATAAAGTGCGTTGACCATCAATGCGATCAGACCCTCGAAGCTATAGCCAACCATTTGACAGTGTCTCACTGAAAATTCAGTCAATAATTCGCAGATATCGTCAGCCACAACTTCAGCTGTAATTGCATGGTATTCAAAATCAGGCACATGAGAACGACCCATTCCGCTCAGATCTGGACAGAGTATGCGTCGAAATCACTGAAATGTAGGAAGTATTGGATACCAAGTGGATTCTGAGGCGACAACAGCCCCATGCAATAAAATCAGATCTCCATTACCGGTTGAATTTGGACTGACATGAATAGCAAGTCGGTAGTCATCGAGATCAATGAATCTGATATCGATAGAGGGTTATGAACTCAAAGCATCGGAACGTCGACTGACTCAAAAATCCTTTCAGCCTCTGCCTGACCCTGGCTTCTCAGAAACTTCCCGATCAACTCTCTCGATAAATGCGGCGCAAACAAATTGACAAACCGATACATATACCCACGTAAAAAGGTGCCGCGCCGGAAAGCGATAGAGGTCACACTCGGACTGAACAAGTGACTTACATCGACCGTGACTAAGTCACCATCTGTTTGTGGGTCGTGCGCCATATCGGCAACAATTCCGACACCAAGGCCCAAACGCACATACGTCTTGATCACATCAGCATCGGCAGCAGTGAACACAACTTTCGGCGACAATCCTGCTTGCTCAAATGCCTCATCAAGACGTGAACGGCCCGTAAAACCAAAGACATAGGTCACGATCGGATGACGCGCTAGTTCAACAAGTGTCAGCGGACCATCGAGTTGCGCTAGCGGATGGTCTTTGGGAACAATCACCGCCCGATTCCATTGGTAACATGGCATCAAAAGCAAATTAGAGAAATGCTCTAATCCCTCGGTCGCAATTGCAAAGTCTACGTGACCGCTGGCAGCCATTTCCGCGATTTGTGCAGGCGTTCCTTGCTGCATCTGCAATGACACTTCAGGGTAATCACGCATAAATTGGTTGATTATGGGTGGTAGGACATAACGCGCTTGCGTGTGAGTCGTCGCTATCGAAAGCACTCCCTTGGTTTCATCTGAAAACTCCTGAGAGATTTGTTTGATCGCGTCAACTTTATGGAGGATTTCACTCGCAACACGCAACACCTCCGCGCCTGCAGGCGTAATTGAGACCAAATGCTTGCCATTCCTCGCAAAAACTTCCACACCTAGCTCCTCTTCCAACAAACGAATCTGTTTAGAGATTCCCGGCTGAGACGTGAACAGGCTTTGCGCTGTAGCAGAGACGTTCAGATCGTGATTAGCCACTTCACTAATGTAACGAAGTTGTTGTAGTTTCATAAATTCATCGATCCCTGATAGGACTCAAAAATGCCTGCCTCAACCAACCCAATATAACTGTTTTATACCATAGTCGGTACGTATAATAACCAAAATACGCAGTCAAATCCTCGATCTCATCATTGAGTGACATTGACCGGTTCGATCGTCCAAAATACCTTTACCTCCACATACCACTATAAAAGTTAAATTTAGATGTTGGTGCCATAAAAAGAGAGAACAAAGTGACTGCGGCAATGGCAGGCTTCAAGTATGACTGAAGCAGTGATTAATATTTCGCAATGATAGGTGCAACCTCGGGTATTCTCAGTATGACTTCGGCGTACTCTGCGCGTGCACCTTAGCTGTTAAATAACCGTATTATTCATTTGGATCATCTGATCAGT
Source organism: uncultured Litorivicinus sp. (assembly GCA_902558075.1). Classification (GTDB taxonomy): domain Bacteria; phylum Pseudomonadota; class Gammaproteobacteria; order Pseudomonadales; family Litorivicinaceae; genus HIMB30. Next base: position 23,330 of record CACECO010000013.1, read on the forward strand.
ATCCGATGGCACGTCAACCCACGGATTGAGTTCTGCTTCAGCCAATGCTTCCCGGATCTCAGAGGCTTCATCCAATGGATTTTTACTCCGATAGGCGAGCAATTCATTTGGGCTTGGACTGTCGAAAGGATACAGCTCAGCATCCATCAAGTGTGAGGGTACGATATTCCGCAAACCACGAAATAGATTCTCGACGCGCCCTGGGTGGCGTTTCTCCCAATCGGCGATCATCGCTTTAATCTCAGCGCGTTTGAGGTTCGGCTGAGAACCGCAGAGATTGCAAGGAATGATCGGATAACCCTGATCCTCCGCAAACTGTGCCAAATCTGACTCTCTACAATATGCAAGTGGTCGAATGACAACATATCGCCCATCATCTGAGACTAACTTGGGTGGCATCGTTTTCATTTTTGACCCAAAAAATAAATTCAGAAAAAAAGTTTCAACAATGTCATCACGATGATGCCCCAAGGCGATTTTAGTAACGCCATTGGCTTCCGCGAATCCATATAAGGTTCCCCGGCGTAACCTTGAGCATAACGCGCATGTTGTCTTACCTTCAGAAACAACACGTTTGACGGTCGAATACGTATCACGCTTTATCACATAAAATGGAATCGCTTTCATGGCCATGTACTTTGGCAAGACGTGCTCCGGAAACCCCGGCTGCTTTTGATCGAGATTCACAGCGATCAGATCGAATGAGACTGGCGCTGACTTTCTCAATGAGATCAACATATCAAGTAACGTGAAGCTGTCCTTACCACCTGATAGACACACCATAACTTTGTCGCCCTCTTCGATCATTCGATAATCTCCTATCGCCTGACCAGTAAGACGCCTCACTCGTTGTTGACGTTTCGCTCGCTCAAACGCCTGCTGATCTCTTGATCTCGTCATGGGCTCCACTCAAATTGGATGTTGGCCCCCACCAATATTCTGCCGTCACCAAATGTCGTATGGCGCCAAAAAGTCGGAACATCAAGACTGTCGACCATCTTTCTAAATCCGAAGTGCGAGATAGCATGAAGACTCTGACTTACAACAGCTTTTCGGCAAACTTTCGCAACCTCAATAGTTTGGCTTAGCATTGAAAACCCTCACAACAGCGCAGTGTAGCAATCTTGGAATTTCTAGATCTTAGGTAGTTAATGTAATCGGCAAATGGACAATTCCTCACAGCAATAACAATCGCCATTTTTGCTATCCTACTTCAAGTTCTTAATGCTAATAAAACGACTCTCAGCGGCGCCCTTCTTTTCTCGATTCGACCGAGGTCTCAACCATTTGCATGCTGAGGCTACACCCGCACCACATGGGATACGAATGTTCTCTTGCCAGTAGGCTTGGGCGTTTTGCTCTTCCGTGCCTCCCCATCCTTGTTTTCACTCGTTAAAGTTCAAACAGTTTGGAGAAATTACCACCAAAAGAGACAACTCAAATCAGTACATTGGTCGTATTATGTACATGATAGTAACTGAATCGAAGGAGTGCTTGTGCACATCAGTTGGCAACTTATCGTGCTGTCTTTGGCATATGTTGGCGTCCTCTTTATTATCGCATGGCAAGGCGATCGGAATACAGCGTCATTCGGCGGTGTAAGAGCATCGCGCTGGGTCTATCCATTATCGATCGGCGTCTATGCAACCAGTTGGACCTACTATGGAGCCGTTGGCTCCGCAGCCGCTCATGGCTGGGAATTCATGCCAATCTATGTGGGCCCAATTCTAGTCTTCATTTTTGGTTGGCCTATCATTTCGAAGTTCAATGCCGTGGTAAAAACACACCGGATCGGTTCTTTGGCTGACTTTATGTCAGCGCGTTATGGACGCTCGCATTCATTAGCCATGCTAACAACATTGGTGGCACTACTTGGCACCATTCCCTACATCGCTCTGCAACTTAAAGCCGTTGGTCAAACATTTAACATCATGGCAGGTTCGCCAACCGGAACTGAGCCTAGCGTTTTTGACACCGCATTTTTCGCAGCAATCTTTCTAACAATATTCGCGATTCTTTTCGGAACGCGTCTTCCAGGACAGCGTAGAGACAGTAACCGAGGAATGATGATTGCGATTGCCTTTGAGTCAATTGTCAAACTGGTTGCTTTTGTTCTGGTGGGCTTATTTTGCACATTTCAGCTCTTTGATGGCTTTGACCATCTGTTTGTTCTAGCCCGCCAAGATCCGGCGGTGGCGACTGTATTCAGGACCAATTTTTCACAATGGGGGTTGGCAACACAACTGATCCTTGCAAGCCTTGCCATTATTTGTCTGCCGCGACAATTTCATGTGACCTTTGTTGAATCCCCCGATGAAGAGCGGTATCGAAATAACGCGCGCTGGATCTTTCCACTCTACCTGCTGGGGTTCATAATCTTTGTTGTTCCAATCGCCGCTGCCGGACTGCTGAAATTTGGTGGGCTGGCTCCCCCTGATGCCTTCGTATTACTGTTACCAATGGCTTTCAATAATGAGCCTCTGGCCGCGCTGGCATTCCTTGGCGGACTTTCTGCGGCAACTGGAATGATTCTGGTTTCTACGCTTGCCCTAGCGATCATGGTTGCAAACGAGTTGCTCTTACCATTGCTGTTTCGTTCATCCTCCGAAGAGCTCAGAGAGCGCAGAGATCTCTCTTGGATCACTGTCATAGTCAGGCGTCTGTCGATCATCGGCATCATGACATTAGCTTGGCTGTACTATCAGTCCGCAACCAGCGAAAGATCACTCGCATCCATCGGGCTCGTGGCTTTTGTCGCTGCCGCTCAGTTCGCACCAGCGCTCCTTGGTGGACTGTATTGGAGACTAGGTAACCAGTATGGCGCATTCGCAGGGATGCTCATTGGTCTCATGACCTGGTTATTGATGTTGGTATTACCAGAACTATCTGATGGACCGCTTGAAACACTACAACCACTGCTCATTTTACCGGTCGATCCATTAACAAACGCCGTGGTTGTTTCACTTGGGCTGAACCTGTTGACCTATGTGTTGATTTCACTGGTAACCACCTCACGACTGATTGATCGAGTGCAATCGGCGACCTTTGTCGACGTCATGTCCCCAAGTTCGAAGTCGGGCCGATACCTCAAAGAAGAACTTCGGATTGATGATCTGACTACCTTAGCCATTCGCTTTATCGGACAAGATCGCTTACAACACATTCTCGATACTTACGTCGCTGAGCATCGCCTTCAACAACTGAACGATAGAGACCAAGCCCCACCCCAACTGATTGAAGCGATTGAATCAATTCTTACTCAAGAGATCGGCTTTACCTCGGCTCGACTCATGATTCGCTCCGCGTCACGCGGTAAACGCATTCACCTTGGAGAACTGGTATCGCTGGTCGATGAGGCGTCAACACTCGCCAAGCAAAACCAAGAACTCCTTCGAAAGGCGATTGAGCATCTTTCGCAAGGGATCAGTGTGGTTGACCCAAACCAGAAGCTGGTTGCTTGGAATAAGCGATATCGAGAGTTATTTGACTATCCTGATGAACTTTTGACGGTCGGTCGACCAATCGCAGATTTATTTCGCTATAACGCAAAAAAAGGACTGATCGGTGACTTCACCACCGATGAACAGATCGAGCAAGCCTTGCAAAAACGCCTTGATCACCTGAATCGTGGAAGCGCCTATCGCCGTGAGTCGATTCTTTCGAATGGAATCACGCTCGAGATCATCGGTGAGCCGATGCCAAATGGTGGATATGTTGCCAGTTACTCAGACATCTCTTCGTATAAAGAAACAGAATCTGCACTGCGCGAATCCGAACAAGCTATTCGCGTATACACAGATAACGTTCCCGCCATGATTGCCTATGTCGACAGTGATTATCGAATTCAGTTTATTAACAAAGCATTCGAGCGCACAATGCGGGTGTGGCGCGAGCAAGTCATCGGTAAACCCAATAAAGAGATGTTCACCGACGCCGAATATCAAACGCGCCTTCCCTATCTCAAACGTGCATTCAAGGGCCGGCGACAACGTTTTGAAGTGGCAATCGACCGCGCTGGAGAGCATCGTGAATTCGAAGCACTCTACGTTCCTCATAGAAATGATAGTGGTGATGTCCAAGGTATCTTCGTCCTCTACCAAGATGTGACCGATCGAAATGAAGCAAAACGCGGGCTCGAGACAGCCAATGAGACTCTGGAAGCACGTGTCGATGAGCGAACCGAAGCGTTGCAAGCAGCAAATGAGGCGTTAGAAGCGGAAAATATCCGTCGAGCTGAAACGGAAAAAGCCCTAACTGAGGCGATGCGAGCCACCGAAGAGGCCAATCGATCAAAAACCCGTTTTTTGGCGGCCGCATCACATGACTTACTACAACCGCTCAATGCCGCGAGGCTCTTTACGACATCGCTAGCGGAACGCGCCAAGACCAACGAAATCCGGGAACTGACTGGCCACCTCGAAGGCGCTTTAAGTTCTGCAGAAAATTTGATTTCCACACTTCTCGAAATCTCAAAACTGGATGCTGGCGCGCTTCGTGCCGAACCGAAACCATTTGTACTGACTGAGCTTTTCGATCAATTATCACAGGAATTTCAATTGATCGCCGATCAACGCCACATTGCATTCAAGGCAAAATCACGCTACGCGGTGGTTCATACAGACCCCAGACTCTTGCGGCGAGTCCTACAAAATTTCTTATCGAATGCACTTCGTTATACAGAGCCGCATGGCCGCGTTCTTTTTGCCATGCGGATCTTTGGGGCATCCGTTCGCGTAGAAATATGGGATACGGGAATTGGCATGCACCCGGATGATTTACCATCAATCTTCGACGAGTTTAAACGGCTCTCTGAAGGCATACAGACCGAGAAAAAAGGCCTCGGCCTTGGCTTATCGATTTCTCAACGAATTTGCGATCTCCTCGGGCTAACCTTGAAAGTACACTCAACGCCTAGCGTTGGATCATGTTTCTCTGTGACATTGCCGTGTTCAGAGTTACGGCCCGATTCACTCAACCCACGACAAGTGTTTCGCAGTCAAATGCTGTCTCAGCCACTTACCGGTCGAACTGTCCTCGTGATCGATAACGAAAAAGCGATTTTAGTCGGCATGCAGAGTTTACTTGGTGGATGGGGTGCAAACGTAATGACAGGAATGACTCTTGATGAAGCTAAGGAGGCGGTCAAAGTAAATAACAATATTCAAGCGGCGCTTATTGACTATCATCTGGATAACGATGTACTTGGTGTCGACGTAATCGCTGTGTTGAGGGCACTTCGAGGGAACATCAAATGTGCACTGATTACCGCTGATCGCAGCGAGGAAATGAAGAGGCAGGCTACTGAAGTTGGCGCGTCCATTTTGAACAAACCATTGAAACCGGCCGCGCTCAGATCATGGCTTACTCAGAAGCTTCGGGGGAAGCCGCTTCCACCATCGGCTTGAGTTCACCAGATTGGTACATCTCGAGCACGATATCGCAGCCGCCGACCAACTCGCCGTCAATCCAAAGCTGCGGGAAAGTGGGCCACTCTGCATATTTTGGCAGTTCAGCACGGATATCTGGATGCTCCAAAATATTCACAAACGAAAAAGGACGACCACAAGCCATCAAAGCCTGAACTGTCTGCGAAGAAAATCCGCACTGGGGCTGGTTTGGGGTGCCTTTCATGTACAAAAGTACTGGGTTTTCTTCGATTTGTGATTTGATCGTCTCAAGTGTGCTCATCTCTTCCTCTCTGTGCTCGCTTGAATAGGTCCTAAATGATACACTGCGTCGCTGTTCCGGAATACGGTAATGGCGAAAACAGATTTCCTCACGCTCAATGATTTGTCTCAGTCCGCACTTTTTAAAGTGCTGCGACGCGCTCACGCGCTCAAAAAGGACTATCAGGCAAGAAAATTCAGCCGATCATTGTCTCAACATGTCCTCGCCATGATCTTTGAAAAGTCATCCACTAGGACGCGCGTAAGTTTCGAAGCAGGCATGACGCAACTCGGTGGTTCGGCAATTTTTCTAGCTCCGAACAATACACAACTCGGTCGCGGAGAACCACTAGAAGATACCGCGCGCGTATTATCTGAAATGGTGAGCACAGTGCTGATTCGCACCGACGATCACGAGAAGCTTTTGCGCTTTGCAAAGGCTGCAACAATTCCAGTGATTAACGGACTTTCAGATAGTTGTCATCCGTGCCAACTACTCGCCGATATCCAGACCATGCAAGATGTTTTTGGTGATGTTCAAGGGCTCAAGGTCGCCTGGATCGGTGATGGAAATAATGTCTGTCATAGCTACTTAGAAGCAGCCGGCATTTTTGGTTTTGAGCTGATCATTGCAACACCACCAGGGTATGAACCAGCGGCTGAATGGATCGAGCGGGCAAACGGAAACGTAGTCTTTGTCGATTCTCCACAGGATGCAGCCCGTCATGCACAGGTCATCACAACCGATGTATGGGCCAGCATGGGTCAAGAAGATGAGACCGATGAACGGCTGAATGCATTCAATGGATACCAAATCACTCCTAAACTACTTGATCTCGCTGCCCATAACGCATGCTTCCTGCACTGTCTGCCAGCACACGAAGGCGAAGAAATTGCACCAAATTTATTTTCCGATCCTCGGACTCAAACCGTCTGGGCGCAAGCCGGTAATCGTCTGCACGCACAAAAAGCGTTACTCGAGTATCTCATCATCGGGTGATTCCATTTCACTCCTAATACTGGTAATTTATTCAGTATGAGTGAGATCAAATTGACTAAAGCCCAAATCCGCGTCTTGGATGTAATCCAACAATCGATTCGAGATGAAGGCAGACCACCGACCCGCGCAGAAATTTCTGATGCACTAGGTTTTCGCTCGATTAACGCAGCTGAGTCGCATCTGCGGGCACTCGAGAGACGTGGTGCCATTCGTTTACAAGGAGGCGCAAGCCGAGGCATCCAATGCTTGATTCCACTGGATGACAATGAACAGCAAGAACTCGGATTACCAGTCATTGGTAAAGTGGCCGCAGGTGTCCCGATCGACTCGGTCGCACATATCGAAAAAACGGTTCCTGTTCGCTCTGAACTGTTCTCTCCAGCACCTGACTATCTCCTCCGAGTCCAAGGGGACTCAATGATCGATATCGGTATTTATGATGGCGATTTACTGGCCGTTCGAAAATCGGAAACCGCGCGACACGGCGATATCGTTGTTGCACGGGTCAATGGAGAGGTAACAGTCAAACGTTTGGACCGAAACCCCAAAAGGGTGCGATTGCTTGCGGAGAACCGAGACTACGACCCGATCATCATCACACCGAACGCAGAGTTCTTCATTGAGGGACATGCAGTCGGCGTCATCCGAACTGCGATCTACGATTCGTCGAATCGATTTTTAAATTCGTCGATGAGATCAGACAGCTCATCCACCCATGCGGAATAACGCGTGTTCTTTAATTGATCAAGCATACTTGTATCCGTCATCGGTATCTGTTTGGGATCAAACGATTCAGTGCTTTCTTCTGGACAGGATACTTTGGCGTGATGTGACCAAAATGCTGCGAGCCAACTGTTTGGATCAGAAGCCAAGGATTCAAGCATATCCGCCTCAAGCGACACTAATTGCCGCTGGGATAGTTGGCTCGTAAGATCAATCAACGATTGGATACTCTCAGGCTTTAGACCATGCGCGTCCCCAACTTGTCGAATGAGAGCCACCCAAGTGGCTTCGATCTGATTGAGTACTGCTTCACTTAACGCATGATGTTGTAGTCGAGACTCTGCTTGGATGCTCAACAATGCCTTGGCTTTGGCCAGTGATTCCAGTACCCGACGGCGTGTCCTAACTGGTCGCATCAGCCTTCACACCAACGCCCATTGTCATAGACCATTTTCCACTTGGTTGCCTTTCCATCGATTTCGCTCATCACATATTGTGCATTCGCTTTCCGAGAGAAACGGACTTGTGCTGGATTACCTTCTGGATCTGTCGTTGGAGCCGCCAAAATAAACTGGTATTTGGGGTCTAACTGATCTTTGATCATTACGAGTTCAGACACCAGTGGAGCCCGGGTTTCACGATTTTTTGGAAACCCACTCGCAGCTAAAAATAGACCACTCGCACCATCCCGTAGAACGTAGGTATCATCCACCTTTTGACATTTCAGCCATGGCATAGGAATCGGATCTATTTTAGGTGGCGCGGCCTGACCATTCTTCAATAATTTGCGGGTATTTTTACACTCCGTATTGGTGCACCCGAAAAACTTACCGAATCGGCCCGTTTTCAATTGCATTTCGCTCGCACATTTATCGCACTCAATCGACGGCCCCTCATATCCCTTAATTTTGAAATGGCCTTCCTCAATCTCATGTCCAGAGCAGTCCGGGTTATTTCCACAAACATGGAGCTTTCGTGTGTCGTCGATCAAATAGGAATTCATGGCTGTTTGACAAATCGGACAACGCTGTTTCTCCAACAGTGCGGCTGTTTCCGCCTCGTCTCCGTCGGCAATTGCTTCATCACCAGGAGTAAGATTAATCGTTGTTTTACAACGCTCTTTCGGCGGCAACCGATATCCTGAACATCCGAGGAATACCCCTGTCGTCGCCGTCCGAATCATCATTGGATGACCACAAGTCGGGCAGGAAATATTCGTCTCTGTGGGCGTATTCGGGCGCATACCCTCCGGGCCAGCGGCTTGATCGAGGGTTTGCTGAAATTGACCGTAAAACTCATCCAAAAGACCCAGCCAGTCCTTGCGACCCTCGGCCACATCATCCAATGAATCTTCCATTCCGGCTGTGAAATCGTAGTTCATTAAATCACTGAAATTCTCGACGAGCCGATCAGTGACGATTTCACCCATCTTAGTCGCAAATAACCGGCGGCTCTCCATTTCCACGTAACCTCGATCCTGAATCGTAGAAATGATTGCAGCATAAGTCGATGGCCGGCCTATTCCCTGTTTTTCAAGTTCACGCACCAGCGATGCTTCATTGAATCGCGCCGGAGGCGAGGTAAATTTTTGTTGCGGGTCTAAGGCGACGAGGTCAAGTTGATCGCCAACCTGCACATCGGGAAGTTCGGTAGCATCATCACCCTGACCACCTGGTGGCAATACCGCTTGATAGCCAGCGAATGTAGTGACCTTTCCACGCGCCTTCAACCCATATCCATTCGCTTCGACCTTGATGGTCGTTGTGAGGTATTCGGCACGGGTCATCTGACATGCGACGAACTGTCGCCAAATGAGCTCATACAGGCGTTGTGCATCCCGCTCGACTGACGTCAAATCGGATCCTTTCCTGCGGACGTCTGAGGGGCGGATCGCCTCGTGGGCCTCCTGAGCATTTTCACGATTGGCGTAGAAGTTCGGTTTTTCTGGCACATAACGCGCATCAAAATGGGACTCAATCAGCGCGCGAGCCGAATGAA
>CACECO010000014.1 GCA_902558075.1 uncultured Litorivicinus sp.
GTTTCAGTCACTACGACTTCGACATCATGTAAATCAAAACGATCTAAAAGATGGCGAGCGAGCTCCCCACCAGTCCCCGGAAAGTTTGTTTCTGGATTACGATTGTATTTTCTGAGTACGTAGGAGACCCAAAGACTCGGCCCAAACAGGACAGAGAGCACGACCAAAACAATGACGACCAGTACGATACATTTCTCCTTGTACGATTATGACCGAGGTTGGTGACACAAATCATCAGCTACTCTCGAGTCTGAGTCTAAGGATTAGATATTAAACTAAACACAAAAATGGTGACTAAAATAAACATTGTTACTGTAAGTCGGGGTTTAGAACTATTGAGCGAACGCTTGTTCTAAAAGTGCTAAACGGGTGACTCTTGGTTCCGAGGTGCAACCGCGATTGGATCAACCTGCAAGAGAAATGCCTCGATTAGTGGTGCTGAGATCGGATGCCAAGGGGAGATTGGTTCTGCCTGTGCAATGGCTACGGGGCACTATGCGAGGTACTCGGTGGGATCCCAGAACAGGTGGAAAATGCCGCTGAAATTGAACTGGAGTTTAACCTAGGTTTGACCTGTGATCCTCACGGTGGGGTAGTGCAGGTGCCATGTATTGATAGAAATGCGATTGTGGCCGTGAAGGCGGTTAATGCGGCGCATTTGGCTCTGATGGATAATGGCCGAGTATTTAATATCGTTCGACAAGGTGCTTCAAACCATGAAGGAAACCGGAGGGGACATGTAAGATAAGTACAAGGAGACCTCGAGAGGCCGCCTGGCCGTTAGTAAGGTTGAATGCTGATCCCTTGGGTATCGTGCCGTATCGAGAGAATACATGAACCAAATCAACCCTAGAAAATTGCTCCATAGCAAATGGACCGCTGTCACGCCCAAGAATAAAGAAAAACATTTCTTGGTCGTTGAGGTAGACTATGATGACGACGGATCCGTCATGTTATGTGTTTTGGAAGCTGTTATTAATCAACGACAAACCGGCATTAACTGGCATGATTTGAAAAATAGCGATCAGTGGAAACAGGGTTGGAAATAGTAACGATGTGGATTCGATATGCATTGATGATTTGTACCACGGCGGTATTTGGCAATATTCCAGCAAACTCGCAAAGTGTTGCCATTTTGGAGATGCAATGTCCCAAGGTAAGAGACTATGGTGGATATCCCCATACGACAGGCGAGACCGTCACTTACCGACTTGATCGATCAAATCAAATGGTTTCGCGCAGAACCAACAGTGAATGGCTCACTATCTGTGAAGGAACCTCTCAATGCTCGATCCAGGGTGACGAAGTACTCTTTTCTGAAATGCGAACCGATAAAAAAAGTTGATTGATCGCCGGCTTAACTTTTCAACCTTTTTTGAAAAAACCAAAGAATGGGGTAATCCCAGCAAAACGAAACTCGTGTTCGGGTATGAATCGCGATGTAAGCCGAGTCGGTAAGAGGTGACAACTCAACTGATAATTGTTCGTTCCAAAGGTTTGCTCCTTCATGACTCTCGAGTCAACTAGATAGAGAGATTCTCATAGCCGAGCATCGACGATCGGTTTTGGTAGCCACAGTGCACTATCAAGCATTCATTACTCTGTGAATTCTTCGATTGAGCACCACGAGATTCTGGAAAATAGATGTAGACGCTCGTTGTAACGCACCAGGTTATTTCTATGTTAATGCCTCATTTAGTTCGGCAACGGCATGGATTGATCGTGATTCAGATGATGGATCATATTTTTATTGCAAGTATCAACTAATTATCAACTTATTAGATGAAAACGATCTAACAGCAGGTAAGTACGTCGTTATACCTTCGTAGTGGACGAAGCAACTTACGGAGGAGAAACAAAGCAGGAATTCATACGATGATCATCTCTCAGTTTCTCGACCCCACTTGGAACGCACTATCGAACGCACCTGGAGAGTGGAAATATACGATGTCGCTTATCTTAGCAGGCACGTGGTGTCTCATTTTCGGCATTTACACCGCTGATTTAGCTTTATCGGTTAACATATTTTCGGCCACTTCGCGCTGATCACCGGGATTTTTGTAACTCATCGGGTATTTCGAACCGCTCGTGAATATTCCCCAAACAATTGGCGGATGAAAGTGATTTCGGCACGGCAGGGTGAGGCTGGCGAGAATTACTTTAACGAAGTAGCCGTTGATCGGGCCATTGGTGCCGGCACTTTCTTACGAGGCTCATAAAAAAGGAGCCCTTAGGCTCCTTTCGCGAAATGGTAATCTTGAGTGATCACATTTCAGTGAGTTATCGCCAGAACTTAGAACTTACTCTGAGCTCCGATACGGCAACCAACACCACTCAAAATTCGACACAATTCACTAGACATTGGATCACCTCCTTTTAATTTCAGCCTTCGATGGTCTGAAGATACCAGAGCATTTTTGAGTGTCAACGTAAGCATTACTTCTCGCCAATATGCGCTGCTAAACCGCTGAATTGAATGTCTGGTCGAAGTTGACTACCGAGACGCCAATATCGATCAACGTTTGATTGATCTGTGCAATGTGTGCAGGCGAAATCTCACAGCATCCACCAACAACAGTTGCACCGGATTCGATCCAATTCAGGACGTATTCAGTGTATTTGTCTGGCCCGAGATCTGCCCGGTATTCCAGCTCTTTGACAGTTCCACCGGGGCGCAGAGGCTCGATGGTAGTGAATCCATTGGCATACGCGCCATACGCACAACCAAGTTTTCGGAGTTCATCCAACGCGCTAGTGATCACCTCAGGTTGGCTGCAATTGATCAATACTGATTCGATGGGACCGTTTGACAGTTCTTCAACAGCTTTAGACAGTGGCTCGCCCGAACGTAATCGATTCGTTCCGTCGTCTTTGACTGTGAGTCCAATACGGACTGATTTTCCTGCTGCAACCAAAGCATCTCGTGCCGCCATCAATTCAATCGTGTTCGACATCGTTTCAACTAAAAAGCCGTCTACAAAATCGATCTGAGCCTCAATTAAGCGCTCATAATCAGAACGAGCCTTGGCGTAGTCTGGTGCGGCCTCTGCAACGTAGCTGGCAGCTAGAGGTGGTAGACACCCCATTTTTGAGATTTGAGAGCGAGCGATCCCAGAATACTGAATCGCCTCATCGACTAACGCACTGGCTTCTTGATGAATGTGATCCAGCTCAGATTTCATCCCCTGTTTGCCCAGACGGATTGGTGTCGCCGTATAGGTATTCAGTGTCAGAACCTTTGCACCCGCATGAAGAAAATCCTTGTAGACCTCGACTACAACATCAGGCTCTTCGCGCATCACCATAACCGACCAAAGAGGATGCGGATCTCCGCGTGTTGAACGGCGATGGATCTCCTGACCGATGCCACCATCCAGAAGGACAATATCTCTGCGACCGCCAATAGCCATATGAAGTAACCTCAGGTAGGTAAAAGAGTGCGCTAAAAGCTAACACAATGTTTATAGATTTGTTGTCGAAAAACCAAGGCTCGATAGGATATCTAGACGAGGCGAATTAATTTACTCAGCATCGGCTTCGTTTGGTTCAGATGGATTCCTGTAAACACCATCATTCGATTTGATAAGTTTCATCTGATTTTGAATCGATAGCATTGAAAGTGTCTGATGCAAGGTTAAGCGAACGAAGGGATGTTCTCTACTTAAATGAGAAAGAACCCATTCAGACCTCATTTTGAACAGTTGACAGTCAGTTTCCGCAGTTGCCCGGAGTGTTCTCGGTTTGCCCGTGATTAGGGAGTATTCGCCAAAACTATCTGCAGTGCTCAATAGTGCGAAGCTTCTGTTTTTTAAAGTTCGCACTGAAACTTGGCCATCAACAATGAAAAAGATCGCTTCGGACTTGTCTCCCCAGTCAAAAATGATGTCGCCTTGTTTAAAATAAACCCGATCAATTTCGTCCTTCGATCGCCAAAGCGCGTCTTCGAAAGTAAAGTTTCTTCTTGACTGATTCCGCCCGTACAATCTGGCGATGCTGTATCTGATAATTTCTTTTGATAAGAAGCCTGACCGCTCGACTGCTTGTCTAATATCTGTTCCGTTGACCTCGAATAACGATATGTCGCCGATATTTTTGAATTGAGGATTCTTTGACCCTTTAGTCAATGTCTCGACAAACCACACAGGTTCGCCCTGCTTCAGTTTGTGAGTGGCAGTCAAGCCGGTGTTCAGTATTTGATTATCTGTGAAGAGCAACTCACCTTGATTGATAACGAAACCAACGTCTCTATTTGATGATCTCGACAGCGTTGCAAAATCGCATTCAATGAGGTTGTGTGAACCACTCAAGTCCTCTAAAAGCGTCTCGTTACAAATCAAGTTCTATCAATCCGTATTCGTATTAAGAAGTTAAAGCAGTAGTTACTGGCTAGATGTTATACTGGTAATGCCGAACAACATAATCAATGGTACGAATTTGCCGACATTTCTTGCAAGAACGACGCCTGACAGTCGCCTTACCAAGGTTTTTGAAGAGCCTCTATCGGAGCTTCGATAATTGAGTTGTGCCTACGACGGAATACTGGCAGTCACGCCACCATCGACCACAAGCTCCGTGCCCGTTATGTAGCTCGCCTCATCTGAGACGAGAAATAACGCAGCATGAGCGACGTCTTGCGCTGTTCCCATTCGGCCCATTGGAACTTGCTCGTGCCTCTTTTTGACAAAGCCCTCGTAATCGCCATCTGCATATTTGTCAGCCATTCGCTGAACCATCGCGGTGTGCATTAAACCGGCTTGGACACAATTCATACGGATCTGCTGCTTGGCGAGGATAATGGCGGACGTTTTGGTGTATTGCTGTAATGCTGCTTTGGCTGCACTGTAGGCGATTTGTGGTTTTCCGAGGTATCGGGAAGCTGCGATCGAAGAAACATTCAAAATCACTCCGCCACCTTGCTCGACCATGTGCGGGATGGCGGCTCTGGAGGTCATCATTGCGCTATTCAAATTCAGGTCAATCTGTGCTTTCCATACATCGCTATCGACGCTTTCTGGAGACAGGCGTTCGGACTGCCCCACATTGTTGACCAAGATATCGAGCCGTCCATGTTCCGAGATGATGGCTTCGATCCATGCGTTGACGAAGGCTTCGTCTGTCACATCACCAACAATCAGATTGCACCGGCCACCTGCAGTTAATATTGCTCTTGTCGTTCTCTGGCCCTCGTTTTCTTGGATGTCTAAGCCTTCGATGAAACCACCTTGTACGGCGAATAACTCGGCAATCGCCCGACCATTACCCTTGGGGTCATCAGGTGATCCGATTCCGGTAATTGCCACAACCTTTTCTTTAAGCGAAAGCATTGGGTATCCCTTCGAAAGACCTTTTTGCCGAGTTTCGTTCAAACTTATTCGTCTCATCTATACCAGTGTTGGGCCTCGATCTGAAGCGGCTCTATTCAAAGCATCTTGCAGTTGTTGTGTTTTTTCCTTTGCCAGTGGGATTAGTGGTGGTCTGACATTTTGCCAAGATTCAATGTTTGTGGTGTGCGACAGTAATGCTTTCTGAGCAGGAATCGGTGCATAATTTTGGAACACCTTTCGTGTTTCGATGACCGGATGGTGTAGTCGGGTCGCTTCGGCCCAGTTCTGGTCTTCACAGGCACGAATGACCTCTGCGATCGGCCCCGAATTGAGGTTGGCCGTCGCTGAGATGCAACCTGGTGCCCTGAGCTTCATTGCATCGACCAGTGGAAGCTCAGATCCTGGATAGACAATGAAGTCATCCATCGCCAACAGCGAGTTGATGTTATCCCAATCCCCAGAGCTGTCTTTGATTCCAACAACGACTGATGGATAGCGTTTACGTAATGTATTGACTAGATTAATTGTTAGAGCCACCCCAGAAACCTGAGGGATGTGATAAAGATAGATTCTTAGGCTGGGCCGATTCACGCGATCGATGAACTCATCATAGAAGCGGAGTAAGCCTTCGTCAGAAACACCTTTGAAATAGAACGGAGGTAAGACCATAACACCTTCGCAACCCAAGTCCACCGCCTGTCGCGAAAGTGCGACAGATTCGGGTAGGTTACAGAGACCAGTTCCTGGAATCACAACTGTTGGATCAATGCCTGAGGCAATCAAGCGATCGAGACCGAGTCTCCGCTCTTCTGCACTGATGGAAAGTGCTTCTCCCGTCGTTCCGAACGGGGCGAGGCCTGAGCATCCTGAGCTCAATAATTCCCTAGCAAGGTCATTGAATCTCGGTTGATCAAACGATAAGTCGTTTTTGAACGGCGAAAGCATTGGGGCGATGAGTCCACGAATCATTGGAGTAATCATCCATATTATTTTTGGGGAGATTAGAGTTAGTAATGGCAGCGCAGAGAAAAAAAGTAAAGGCCATGTGGATCTGAACACTGGATTTGTTCCGACTCAGACCCGATGATCAGTGAAATGAATAAATGGATGTGAAAATCTTATGATGCGGTCGCAACGAATTTACAAAGTCGCATATCTATCTCTAGTGATCATGACATCGGATTCATTAGCTACGGGCGAGGCCATGCATTCAGTCATTGCACCACCCAGTTGTTCGAATAACCAAGGGGAGCCGGTATTGTTCATTTCGCGATCAGGTTTACAGGGTCGAGTTGCGGCTGGGATGGCAAATCGAGACACGGACGGCACCCCGGTAATTTATCGGATGAACTATGACAAGGCGACACCGGCTTTCCAGAGGTTCGTTGATTTTCACGAATGCGCGCATCACCAGGTCGGTCATGTCGATCAACTGCATCCACCACGTAACAGCTTTGAACACCTGATGAACGAAAGTATTGCAGATTGCGTTGCCATACTCCGTGTTCGTGAAGAAGCAAATGAAAGCTTTGATGGGGTGATTGAAGGTCTCAAGACCGCCATGGCGCTTGTCGGATTTCCAAAAATCAGCACGGATAGCCGAATTAGTAATGTCACTAACTGTTACCAAGACCATGGATCCTCGGCTGAATTTATTGAGAGTGTACTGAATCAGTCAGGGGCTAATTGACTTTTTAGGTCGGGTTGCGATTTTTACGCGTTAGTAAAACGACGCACAAAAACACGTAGCCAACACTATATTAAGTCTCAATTTTTCGAGCCACGCGGGTGCGAGACAGAGGGCCGTGAGCAATTAGGCAATAGTCGTCGCGTCCTTTGGAGGCGTATCACTACGTATACACACCGGTGCCATCAAGCTCTATGTCGACTGCTGCAATTGAAAACGTGGGGGTTGCCGCTACCAGCAAGTATTGCATTGATTCAGGTTAGAAGTCTGCAATTCACAAAAGTATTGACCACGCTGATTAAGTAAACCGGAAGTTCTCACACTTGAAAGCTGAAAATCACTCTTGAGTGGTTTTTCTAGGTTCCTAGTCATCGATTTCCATTTTTTTAGGTTTCTTAAACTGTTTGAACTGTTTGCCGAGTTCCGCAAGGCGCTTCAGTTTTTCGGTATCGGCTCGCTTTGTCGAATTTCGATTCGTAATGGCGTCGCATCGATCCCAGGCGATTTTGTACCGACCAACTCGTGTTAATTTTATTTCATCCATTAGATATGCCCCACACCTAAATCAGACTTTTAATGGTACTAATGTATTTTCACGACCTTGTTTTTTCAACAAAGCCATGCATACTTATTACGTCGGTGATCTTCGGGATTTCAGCAAGGATGCTTTAATCGGAACAGTTACGTTCAGTCCTCGACGGTCTCCAAATAAAAAATTAGTCGCGGAGACACCCATGATACCTCCTAGTTTTGAATATCATCGCCCAGCATCTGTTGAAGAAGCAGTGGGCCTACTTTCCAGCCTTGGCTCGGAAGCAAAAATATTGGCTGGTGGTCATAGTTTATTGCCTATGATGAAGCTACGCTTCGCAGAGCCTGAGCATCTTGTTGACATCAACCGCATCCCGGAGCTTAAGGGAGTTCGAGTGATTGGCGATGACATCGTTATCGGTGCCATGACATCTGAAAAAGCGGTTATCGCAGATCCAGTTTTGAATGCGAAAGTCCCGCTCCTTCCAGAAGCAGCCAAAAACATAGCTGACCCACAAGTACGAAATCGGGGGACCATTGGGGGAGATATCGCGCACGGGGACCCCGCGAACGATCACCCTGCGCTCGCGTTGGCATGTGATGCGGTTATGACAGTTGTGGGGGTCAATGGAACGCGGCAGGTTCCGGCTAGTGAGTTTTTCCTTGGTACCTATTGGACCGCCCTAGAAGAGACTGACCTTCTTACCGAGATAACGGTAAAAGCGTTCCCTCAGGGTGCTGGATACGCTTACAAAAAATTGAAGAGAAAGACAGGTGACTGGGCAACCGCTGCTTGCGCGGTCGTCGTTGCGTTGAGCAGTGGTTCTGTTTCTCACATAAGAATTACGCTTACAAATTTGGGACCGACTGCGCTGAGAGCTTACGATGCAGAATCCATTCTTATGGGTAAAAGCATCAACGACGACCTGATTCGTCAGGCCGCGGCGAAGGCGATGGAGATCTGTGATCCAGCGGAAGACCTCCGAGGTGACGCTGAATATAAAACAGCGATGGCAGGACAAATGGTTCAGCGCGCGATTAACGAAGCGCTGGCAAAAGCAAGTTAGGCAGGAAAAAAATGGCAAAGCAAATTGTGAAAATGAACCTAAATGGTCAAGAAATCGAGCAACTGGTGGATAGCCGGACTCTGCTGGTGCATTTCCTTAGAGAGCAGATGAACCTGACCGGTGCGCACATCGGCTGTGAAACGAGTCAATGCGGAGTTTGCACGGTCGATATTGATGGGGAAAGCGTTAAAGCGTGCACACATCTCGCGGTCCAATGTGACGGTTGTGAGGTGAAGACGGTAGAGGGTCTCGCCGAAGGAGGAGTACTTCACGCTGTGCAAGAAGCTTTTTATGAGGAGCATGGCCTTCAGTGTGGATATTGTACGCCTGGGATGCTGATGACTTCGTATCGGCTCCTTCAAGATAATCCCAACCCAACCGAGGACGAAATTCGCATCGGTTTGAGCGGAAATCTCTGCCGCTGTACTGGATATCAAAATATTGTTAAGGCAGTGAAGTCAGCCGCTGTCAAATTACAACAAAAAGAATCGGCAACAGCTTAATTTGGAGGACACATGAACGCACCAGTTAAAACACTAGAAGAGCGTAAAACTGAACTGCAGGGGATGGGTGACTCCCGTCTCCGTAAAGAAGATGCGCGATTTATCCAAGGTAAAGGCCAGTACTGCGACGATATCAAACTCCCTGGCATGCTTCACATGGATATCGTTCGCTCACCCGTGGCGCACGGACGAATCAAGAAAATAAATAAAGACCCAGCAATGGCAATCCCTGGTGTCCACGCTGTTTTAACGGCCGACGACTTAAAACCGTTGAACCTTCATTGGATGCCAACACTCGCAGGAGATGTTGCAGCGGTTCTTGCTGATGAAAAAGTACATTTCCAGATGCAGGAAGTGGCTATCGTTATCGCTGATGACCGTTACATCGCAGCAGATGCTGTTGAGGCGGTAGAGGTTGAATACGAAGAGCTTCCGGTCGTGATTGATCCTTATAAAGCGATTGAGCCTGATGCGCCGGTGTTGCGAGAGGATTTGGCGGGGAAAACTGAGGGCGCGCACGGACCTAGGGATCACCATAATCACATCTTCACATGGGAAGCAGGTGACAAGTCTGCGGCTGATGACGCTTTCGCAACCGCTCCAGTAACGGTATCGCAACACATGCATTACCCACGCGTCCACCCATGTCCACTCGAGACCTGCGGCTGTGTTGCAAGTTTTGACCCAGTCAAAGGTGAGCTAACAACGTGGATGACCTCTCAAGCTCCACACGTGGTAAGAACAGTTGTCTCCATGTTAAGTGGTGTCCCTGAGTCAAAGGTTCGCATTATCAGCCCAGATATCGGTGGTGGGTTTGGGAACAAGGTTGGAGTTTATCCTGGCTATGTGTGTGCGATCGTCTCGTCAATCGTGTTGGGTCGACCCGTTAAGTGGTCGGAAGATCGTATAGAGAATATATCGACGACAGCATTCGCTCGCGATTATCACATGGATGGTCATTTGGCAGCGACAGAAGATGGAAAAATTCTCGGGTTGAAAGTCGATGTGGTAGCTGATCATGGTGCTTTTGACGCTTGTGCCGACCCAACGAAGTTTCCAGCCGGTCTGTTCCACATCTGTTCAGGTAGTTACGATATTCCAGCCGCGCACTGCAGTGTGAAAGGTGTTTACACGAACAAGGCTCCCGGGGGCGTAGCGTATCGTTGCTCTTTCCGGGTTACCGAGGCGGTGTACCTGATCGAGCGCATGGTTGATGTTCTCGCGCAAAAGTTGGATATGGATAAAGCCGAAATTCGGAGAAAGAATTTTATACGGAAGGAACAGTTCCCATACACCAGCGCTTTTGGGTTTGAATATGATTCAGGCGACTACCATACAGCACTAGAGAAGGTCTTAGATGCGGTAGATTACAAGGCATTACGCGCCGAGCAAGAGCAGAAACGCAATGATCCAAACTGTCCGACGCTGATGGGTATCGGTCTTGTTACTTTCACTGAAGTCGTAGGGGCAGGGCCTAGCAAGATATGTGACATTCTCGGGGTTGGCATGTTTGACTCGTGCGAGATCCGAATCCATCCTACTGGTAGCGCCATCGCGCGTATGGGAACGATCACCCAAGGCCAAGGCCACCAGACCACTTACGCGCAAATCATTGCGAGCGAGCTGGGCATTCCGAGTGAGGTGATTCAGGTTGAGGAGGGCGATACGTCAACGGCGCCCTATGGCCTCGGTACATATGGATCTCGTTCGACCCCAGTGGCTGGTGCTGCGATCGCGATGGCTGCGCGAAAAATCCATGCGAAAGCGAAAAAAATCGCGGCGCACCTCCTAGAGGTTGCCGAGGGAGATCTGGACTGGGAAATCGATCGGTTTAAGGTTCGAGGCAACGAGGAGCAGTTTAAGACAATGGCGGATATTGCATGGGCTGCCTATAACCAGCCACCCGAGGGCTTGGAGCCAGGTCTTGAGGCCGTTCATTACTACGATCCACCTAATTTCACCTACCCCTTCGGTATTTACCTGTGTGTCGTAGACATCGACAAAGGCACAGGTGAATCATCAATCCGTCGTTTCTACGCGCTCGACGATTGTGGTACGCGAATCAATCCGATGATCATTGACGGTCAAATCCACGGTGGATTGACTGAGGGTTTTGCGGTCGCTATGGGTCAGCAGATGCCATTCGACGAGCAAGGTAATCTAATGGGCAACACCCTGATGGATTATTTCTTGCCGACGGCTGTTGAGACGCCTACCTGGGAGACTGATTATACGGTCACGCCCTCACCACATCACCCAATTGGTGCGAAAGGTGTCGCCGAATCTCCCCACGTCGGCTCAATCCCAACTTTTAACTCAGCAGTGGTTGATGCATTTGCGCACCTTGGCGTGACGCACATGGATATGCCCCACACGTCTTATCGAGTCTGGAAAAAATTGAAGGAAGAGGGCATTCAGCTGTAGGAGAATTTCTTGGAAGTTAAATTAGACAAGCGTTACGAACTTGGAGTGCCCACGCAACATGCTTGGGCCGTCCTATCTGACCTCGAATCCGTCGCCTCTTGCATGCCGGGAGCAAGCTTGGGTGAAAAGACAGGAGATAACTCGTACAAGGGCTCAGTCAAGATCAAGGTTGGCCCCGCAACCGCACAATTTGGTGGTGAGGTCGAAATCCTATCCATGGACGTTGCCAACAAGTCGTTGGTTTTGAGAGGCAAAGGTGCTGACAAGGGCGGCTCCTCAGCTTCCATGGAGTTGGAGGCGACCATTGAAGACGCGAAGGATGGGTCGGTTCTCGTTGGTGCCGCCACCGTTATTGTGAATGGTAAGTTTGCCCAATTTGGGGGACGTATGATGGTGCAAGTCTCAGACGTGATCCTCAAGCAGTTTGTTGATAACTTTAGACTTAAAGCTCAAGCACTTGGTGGTTCCATCGAGAGCGCTGAAACAAAGGTAGAGGCGAATGAATCGCCGTCCGTCGGGTCGGGGAACGAACTGAATGGAGTGGCAATTTTTTGGGCTCTTCTCAAAGGCTGGATCGGGGGTTTATTCGGCAAGAAGCCTGTTGGGTAAATTAACCCGATGGGTGACCACTTAGATTCAACGCTCCAAACGATCCAGACCGATTTACTTCAAGCAGGTTACCTTTGCGATAATCAGCTAGCAGGTTCAATTCATTTGGCAATGAAACTCAAGAGGCCACTGCTGCTGGAGGGAGATGCGGGGGTAGGTAAGACCGCCTTGGCGACAGCGATCTCAGAAATGGTAAGTCGCTCATTCATTCGTTTACAGTGTTTCGAAGGACTAGATCATCATGACGCCGTGTATGAGTGGAATTACGGGCGACAGTTGACTGAGATCCGGTTGGCCGAGTCTTCAGCTCAGACAGTGGATTCAGCGGCAATCTATTCCGAAGATTTCCTGATTCAGAAACCGATCCTCAGGGCCTTGAAAGAGCAAGAAGGGGCGGTACTATTGATCGACGAAATTGATCGCTCCGATGAAGCGTTCGAGGCGTATCTCCTCGAGGCATTATCCGACTACCAAATTTCGATACCGGAGCTGGGAACAGTGAAATCAACGGTTGTACCGATTGTGATACTAACCAGTAACGGGACACGCGATCTTTCGGATGCGTTGCGGAGGCGTTGCCTCTACCACTATCTTGAATACCCAGATGTGTCACGCGAGACCGAGATTCTTCGGTTGAAAGTACCCGAGGCTGATCTACTCTTGATCGAGCAAGCGGCTCAGTTTGTAAATACGCTCCGTAAGGAGGATCTAGAGAAAAAGCCAGGCATCGCCGAGTCGATCGATTGGTTGAAAGCATTAACTTTGTATGGGTTGCAATCGCTACCAGAAGATCCGGTTTCTCTTCGGGGATCGTTGAGTTGCCTTCTTAAGACAGCGAGGGACAGGTCAGATGTCAGTGATGACACCTTGCAGCGATTATTCGGATGATTGGAATCTTCCTGTCGCCCGGATCGCAGAATTCTGTCGATACCTGCGTGAGAATGGCATGCGGACAACAACACGTGATGCGGAGTTGTTCATTGAGGTGTTAGATTTAATCGGAAACGACGCAGACCCTGGGAGGGTTGAACAACTGTGGCGACCAATTGCATGCAGCTCGCTGAGAGATTGGAAAATCTGGTCCGAATTGTTCCGGTTGTTCTGGTTCCCCCATCGAGTCAAGGGAACCATTAAAGTGACTGGGACCACCCGACGATCAAGGCAATTGAGAGAAGTGATTGAACAGGCTCAATCGGCAACTGGGGCGGGTCCTAGTGGAGCGTCTGTTGTCGGAGACTCCCCGGCGGCCTCTAATCAATATCAATCACAAAACACCACTCAAAAATCAGCGGGCGGCGCCAGTGTGGTCGATCCACTTGGTCGAGATTTCCAATCTCAGTGGTTACCGTCTGATTTGACGACGCTGGAACGGACCGCTCGGTCGGTCCGCGCGCAGCTACTAAATGTACCGACCAGACGATGGCGTATCTCCTCTCGCGGTCGCGATCTTAATTTGCGTAAAACGATCGAGAGCATTATTCGGTTGGGTGGCGACGGAGTGATTCCGAAATGGCAGAGTCACCGAAGGCAAACCCCGCAAGTGGCTATGATTATTGATGTCTCTCGATCGATGGAATCTTACGCGGGGTTTTATTTGAGACTGGCACGCGCTTTCAGTCGATACCTCCCTTTGAAGGTATTTGTCTTTCATGTTCGTTATACGGAAATTACGGACCTATTAGTAAGAGATAATCCACAGATACAAGAAAAAATTGATGCGGTGACAGCGGGCTTCCAAGGTGGAACCAAGATAGCTTCATCATTGAAGAATATTTGTTTTGAGGATAATGCTATTAGTGTCAATCGAAGAACACGCGTTTGGGTCTTTTCCGACGGTTTCGACACGGATGAGCCGGATCAGCTGAGGAGCGTATTGGGCAGAATCCGAGGTCGAGGAGGTCATGTCGACTGGTTCTACCCGAACAAAACAGTTGCAGGAATGAGTCAATGTATTCAGTTAGCTAGGGTATTTGTGGAGAATTGGTATAGCGCGGGGAATCTCAATGAGTTAGAGACATCCCTAGGTCAAATGAGGTAGTCGCGATGAGTAAAGAAAGAACAAACGGCATGACGCCAATGATGAATTGGATTGACGCACTAAATGCATTCGAGGCGAAGAAAGAACCGTATGCGATCGCCACAGTTGTTAAAGCCGAGTCGCCATCGTCCGGGAAGCCGGGAGACAAAGCGATTGTCTCTGCAGACGGTGAAATATTTGGTTGGATAGGCGGTGGATGCGCTCAGCCAGTTATCACGACAGCAGTGACAGACGCACTTATAGATGGAAAGCCGTTGATCGTGAGGATTAGCCCATCGACCGGTGAGACAGTGACAGAAAACGGAGTTCGAGATGTGCATATGGCATGCCATTCTGGCGGTAGTCTCGAGCTGCTGGTTGAGCCGCGGCTTCACAACCAGACGATCCTAGTTATTGGGTCAACGCCAGTCGCAGAGAAGCTTGAGTCCATTGGCCCGCTGGTTTCGATACCAACAATACGTTATGAACCCGGTGCAGACGTCGATGGTTCCTACCCAACGAGTGTCGTCGCGACACAGGGCAAAAAAGACAAGGACTCTCTGAGGCGTGCGCTGCAACACTCTTGTGGCGTTGTATTTTTCGTCGCGAGCGAAAAAAAAGCGCTAAAACTCAAAGAGCAATTAGTGACTGATGGAATCAGTGAATCCGATATCAATCGAATTGTGGCTCCGGCCGGTCTTGAAGTTGGTGCGGAAACGACGGACGAAATCGTGGTCTCGATTTTGGCTGGTCTGATCAAAGAAAATCGAAAACCTCAGTTAGTTGTCGCTGACATGACTGAGCAGGTCGCCTGATGGGTTGCATACTGAAGGGCGGTGGAGGTCTTTACGGACGGTTGAGCCTAGGGGCAGTTGTTCTTGCTGCGGGGCAAGGCTCTCGAATGGGTTATCGCCCCAAATGTCTACTGGAAATCGCCGGAGTATCTCTGATTCGACGTCAACTCATTGCGTTATCTGGTGCAGGGGTCGATCAACTTGTTGTTGTTCTTGGGCATTACGCGGACCTCATTCGGCCATTGATTGAAGATTTTCCGATTACGGTTATTGATCTGTCAGCGGAGTCGGAGTTCTCCCAAAAGTACTCAGTCAGTGCTGGTATTGACGCCCTTCATGGCAAGTTTGATGCGGTTATGGTCGCGCCAAGTGATATGCCATTGCTCGGAACGGCTGATTACACGGATCTGATAGGAGCCTATAAAAAGCGTCCCGAAGGAATCCAGATGGTGAGGCCGGTACTCCAACAAGGCCTCGGCAACCCAGTTATTTTCGATTATGCGATAACTGAGGAGAGCCAAGATGGAATTGAGCCAATTTGCCGTAATTGGTGGAACAATCATCAAGAAAAATGCTTCGCCTGGCCCACCAAAAACGACCGGTTTGTCGTTGATATCGATACATTAGAAGACTTGGAAATTTTAGAAAAGAGACTCGGTCGTAAACTGATATACCCCGAGGCAGTGGGAATGGTTCATGGAAGCGCTTGAGCTGTGGCCGTCGCTAATCGGTGTACATCAGTATGGGGATGCGAATAACATTAACCCATTGTTCCAGCGTATTTTTATGGCTATGCGAGCGACAGATCCGGAGTATTCAGAGAGCGATACTTTCTATGCCAGTCGTGACGATTTATTGCATCGAGTGAAGTTGAACGAGTGGAATCAATTTCTTGAGTTCGCAGCAGGAGCGGTGCGCGATACAGCAAAAAAAGCTAACCACGGTATTTGGCCGCAAGAATCCGTAGATTTACAAATCCAGATCAATGGCATTTGGTATCAGATCTCGAATAACGGTGCCCACCACGACATTCACACCCACGGTAATTGTTCATGGTCAGCGGTCTATGTCGTAGATGTCGATCCCAATACAGACCGTGTAACGAATGCGACCTATCACCAAATGAACGGTATCACAAGATTTTATAGTCCCCTGTTTGAGCGGCTGGGTGGCGCCTATATGGACTATGGAAATGCATACCTCCAGAATGCCACTGTCGATTTCGATCCAATTGCGGGTCGTCTGCTGGTTTTTCCCTCTTGGCTACCACATCAGGCGATGCCGTACGTTGGTGAGCGAGACCGTATGATTATCTCGTTTAACGCTTCCGTTCACCGGCAAGGTGTGTCAGATGCAATCGCTGGATACGCAGCCTCGTGATGGATAGTGCCGTGTATCGCGACAGGGATCTTTTGAAGATCGGTGCTGCTTGGCTTGACGATAGTCAACCGTTTGCGTCGGCGACCGTCATTTCAATTTGGGGCTCAGCGCCGAGAGAGGTCGGAGCGTTCATGTTAGTGGACGGTGACGGTCAATTTTTAGGCTCAGTCTCGGGTGGCTGTGTTGAGAACGCGGTCGTTGAAAGCGCTCAGGCCTCAATGCGCGCGGGTGAAGCGCGTCTCGTTGAATTTGGTGTGTCTGATGATGACGTACTGTCTATTGGACTTGCATGTGGTGGTCAGATTCAGGTTTTGATCGAACCCTCGGTTGGTTCAGAACGGCATTGGATTGATTATGCGTATCAAGCGGTACATGATCGCAATGTGTCGACTTTACTGCGTGAACTGGATTTGACAGATTTAGATCGACCGGTCGTTGGATCGGAGTGGTTACAGGCGAGTCACGCCGATTTTGGGCGAAAAACTGGACTCGATATCGATCATTCAGTTTTTCTGCAAACGTTTCGCCCAGAACGTCGAGCAATAATCATCGGTGGTGTTCACATTGCGCAGGCTCTGGTGACTGGGCTTCAGTCGCTAGAGTTTGATGTGTTGGTCGTCGATCCTCGCGAAGTTTGGGCTAATGCAGAGCGGTTTCCGACGTGCAGGATTATCAATAAGTGGCCTGATGACGCCTTAACGGACATCGGGATTGATAGTGAAACTGCAATAATAGCATTGACCCATGATCCAAAGTTCGATGACCCAGCGTTGCTATTGGCACTGAATTCGCCTGCTTTTTATGTTGGTGCGTTAGGTGGTACTAAGTCGGCGAATTCGCGGCGACTGAGACTACTTGAGAATGGCCTCACTGATCACGAGATTGATCGGCTTCAGTCACCGGTTGGTTTGTCGATTGGGGCGAAAGGCCCGTCTGAGATTACCGTATCGATTCTTGCTGGGCTGATTTCAACGTATCGGAGTAAGCGATGAAATTCAGTCGCTGTAAGGTTCAAAATGCCATAGGACATAAGCTCGCTCATTCCCATTTGGGAAAATCAGGGCGTATACCGAAGGCCTCCACTTTGTCAGAGTCTGATGTTCGGGATTTGATCGAAGCTGGTGTCGATTCAGTTGAAATCGTGATTGCCGAAGCCTTCGACGTCATTGAAGACGTCGTTGCTGAGCGACTGATCGGGCAAATGGACTGGAAGAATTGTCGTGGGGAGCGGGCAAACGGGGGTCGGTTCAATATCTATTCAACCTGCGATGGGCTGATTCATTTTGAGCGAGGGCAGGTCGATAGTTTCAACTCAATATCTGAAGAAATTACCTTGGCGACGGTCCTTCCTGATACGCCTGTACAAGCGGGAGATCACATTGCGACGTTGAAGATCATTCCGTTCTATGTCCATGACAAAGTTGTTGACGAGGCTGAGCGATTTCTCAAGTCAATGACCGTCTCGGTGATGACATGGCTGACTGATTTAAGAGTTGAATTGGTTCAATCCTACAACGAGACCATCACAACCAAAGTGCAGAAGAAAGGGTACCAAACACAGAGCGACCGCCTTGCTTTCTACGGTCTCACTGAGTTACCACACTCGCTTGTCCAGCATGATGTAGTGCATATTGCGGAACAAATTCATCACGCTTCTTCTCGGGGAGTGGATCTAGTCATGGTCTTGGGAGCCTCAGCCATTTGTGATCGTCAAGACGTTGTCCCAGCTGCACTGACTTCGCTTGGTGGGCATGTTTCATATTTTGGTATGCCGGTCGACCCTGGAAATCTCATGATGGTGGGTCATTTGGACACAATGGTTGTCATTGGTATGCCGGGTTGTGTCAGGTCACCAGCTTTCAATGGACTTGATTTGGTGCTGGACCGTTTGATGGCAGGCCTCAAACTAGACCCTCAGCATATTCAAATGATGGGAGTTGGAGGCCTTCTTAAGGGCCAATCGAATCGAACTATTCGAGAGACAACTTCTCGAAAATTGCTTGATCTTTCCGCTTAAAAGACCGTATCGGATTGCCCGGGGGCTCTCAACGCATGCGCAAAGGTGTGCCAGGCGAGCATCACGCATTTCACGCGTGAAGGGTTAACTTGGATCGCTGCAAGCCCCTCGATCTGAGACCACGCGGATTCTAAATGATCGGCCATTTCCGTTTGATCACCGGTGGTGATGACGTTTCTTAGATGTGAGGCCAGAGCAGAGGCGTCAGACGACGAAAGTCCCGAGCAAACTTCGGTAACGATCGATGCAGACGCCTGCGATATGGGGCAACCACGACCTAAGAAGGCAATTTTCTCGATGCTTGAAGAGCAACTTGAGAGTCTGATCTGGATAGTGACTTCGTCACCGCATAACGGGTTCTTTCCGTGACAAATGCAGGTCGCTTGTTCTAGTTGATACTTATTTCTCGGATGACTGGCATGATCCGAAATTAGTTCTTTTAGATAGTCTTGGTCCAACCCACTCTCCCAAACCCATTACGCAGTCGGTCGCCCTAGTTTACACGTTTTCTCAGTTGTGCCCAATCGCTCTCATGTGCTCGTCATGGCAGAAGATCACTCGGATTGGTCAGATACTCCCTTCAACGCTGAATTATGAAAGACTTACCGTGCGGCAGATGCTGTTTGCTTTTTTGGCCCGATCATTGAATCAATTTTATCCCCGAGAGCCTTTGCATCTCGGGGGGTTAAGTTTCTTGGATCATTACAGATCGTTCAACCGTTACGACGCGCAGATAATCAGACCTTCGGGACGAGAACGTGTCCAAGTCAGCTGTCTATTGTTGGATGAATCTCAGTGAACTTATCGGGCGGTTGGGTTAAGTTAACGAACTGTAAAAAGTAGAGAGAGAAGAATCGGTGAGGAAGCGCCGTTATATCCGTACATATACGGGAGTACTTTTGACCGCGGGATTGCTCTCATTCACTTGGACAGAGGGTTTTACTGTCACCCATGAGAACGTGGTCTTGGTCGATCCGAAGGGCCTGTTTTTTGTGCTTCTTTTATCAATTATATACTCCTTTATGGTAGATCAGGATCGCTCAATACATGCGCGCTCGCTCGGTTTAGGTGCCATTTACGGTGGCCTTGTAGCTTTTCTTATCGGCGTCTTACTAACACTGCAGCTACCTGTCAAAGAACAAGCAATCGCTTGGAATTACGCGATACTGCCGCTCTGCTATGGGATTCTTGGAAAGGTCTTTGCGGATGCATTTGCCCGAGCGAGGGAGCCTGACAAACAGATGAAGTTGTTTTAGTCGACTCCTCAATTGAGTCCGCACGTTCTCAACTGATTACATGTTTCAACTGAATCCAGACTAGCTCTCGACAAACATCCTAGTGCACCGCCAGGAAGCAAATCGATGTCCAAGCGGAGACGTTGCATTGCCAGTCACAACCACCTGATGATCAACGACATTCGGTCGCGGGTTGAACTCGGGATATGTCGATGTCACAAAACGAGGCAGTTGAGTTTCACACTCTCTGAGTGTCTCAAAAACATTGAGGCTTTGATGGGTGGTTGCGTGATTAATCGATACAACTGACTCGCCATCAGTCAAAACCAAGATAATCACAAATAATTCTTTTATCATTGGGCCCTCTAATTATTCAATGGTGTCTCAACTCGAACGAACTGTTCTCCGATTAAACGTTGATATCGATGACTTGGCAAATCTTGATTGGTGATGAGATTGTCGCAGCAAAGTGTGAGCCTGAAGGCTCTTTTCGGCAACTGATTAAATGACATCATCTTATATTGCAGACGCTTGATTGAATCTGAGATGGTACGAGCCGTTGACAAAGAAAGTAGGTGCCAACTGTGTTGGCATCGGCGGCGGTTCAGCGGGTCTTTTTTGTGCGCTCAAGGCGAGCCAGCGTGGGCGAAAAGTGCTTATGCTCGGTAGCAGTTATAAGGTTGGCAAAAAAATTCTAATGTCTGGTGGCGGACGGTGTTACTTTACCAATCTCCATATTGATCCTGAGAACTTTATTTCGTCCAATCCGCATTT
>CACECO010000015.1 GCA_902558075.1 uncultured Litorivicinus sp.
AATTACTGGGAATGGGTATGCTCATTCCGTTATTCGCGTACTATTGGAGACACTCTTGAGCTTTCTCGACCATTTCGACCGCGCGCACAATGCCGATCTTCAATCATGGACACCATGGTTACAGGGGGATGCGTTGCTTGGTTATGTGCAAGATAATTTCAAAGAACGTGGGTTAAGTTTTGGTCTGTGGCAAGAATCAGAGACAGGTCTTGTGATTCCAAGCCTGTCTGAAGGAGATCTCAATCAACTCTTCGCGAGATTTGCAAAAGACGCATACGAAGAAGGATTGCTCTGGAGCTGGGTTGGTGAACCCTTTCCTGTCAAAGCATCAGTGACAGGCTCGACTCGATTTGTGATGGAGCGTACATTAACTGCAGCGCTTGGGTGCCTCACCTTTGGCGTCCATCTCAATGGCTTTGTAAGAACGCAAGCGGGCATTGAGTTGTGGGTTGCAAAGCGATCACAGAGCAAACCAACATTTCCAGGTAAACTCGATAACATTGTTGCTGGGGGACAACCAGCTGGACTTGGTCTATTCGAAAATTTAATCAAAGAATGTTCCGAAGAAGCTGGCATTTCCGAAGCTCAAGCCAGTCAATCCATTGCAACAGGGACAGTCAGCTATCGATATACCGATGGACGCGGATTAAAACGTGATATCTTGTATTGTTATGATCTCGAACTTCCAGACAGCTTCGTACCAAAGTGCCAAGATGGTGAAGTGGAATTCTTTGAGCGACTGCCAATTCAAGACGTACTGGCAATCATCGAAACAACGGGCGCTTTTAAATACAACTGCAACCTGGTGATTATTGATTTCGCGATTCGCCACGGCGTTTTGACCGGGGACAACACGCCAGACTATGCGTCGCTTTGTGAACGAAGAAACCAACTCAGAAGTTAGCTGAGACCGGCAAGTAGCCTTAAGTTCATTGGCGTGCGCAAGGATGGATCTTCAGTTCGGCATGGCTTGTGACCAATTACTTCGTCATAAGCACATTGATGCACGATAACGGCTTCCGTGCCCCCTGCGTCAGCCAATGCCATACCAGCCTGTGTTGACGACTTAAATACCTGATTGTCACCATTCGCTTTTTTCAGCATGGTTTCACCAACTTCTGTCACAATCTTCACGAGATAGATAATTCCTTCAAATGCATGGATCTCAAGAGTCGGTGATTGATCCTTCGCAAGCACTGCTTTCAGATCTGCTAACGTCATGCCGATTGCATCCGGAAGCCTCGATCGCGAAGTTCGTTCAAGGATTGCCGCAATCCATTTAAAGACGGCGGTGATTGAAGGCCCAATCGGGTAATCAACCCTTGTTGATGCGCTGTAGCGGAACCACCAACAAACAGTGGAATCTTCTGATCAAGTTGCGATCGTAATCGGGTTAATTCAGTTGGGATACGTGGATCGTCGGCTGGATACGTCAAAGACAAACTCACGGCACGCGCTCCAGATTGCATTGCGCACGCTGCGATCTCATCTGCTGGCGTATTCGGTCCTAGGTAGACGGGCAACCAACCATCGACTGAGACAAGCGCAGCGATCATCAATGCTCCGAGCTCATGAAGTTGTCCGGTTGGTGTGGTAATGACGATCTTCGGTTCGCTACCGGTGAAGGTTTCACGAAAACGGAGGGCCCCAATAAACGTCCTCAAGTGCGCAGTTGCCATGTGCTCGTGTGCGATCCGAAGCTTCCCAAGTCGCGTGGATTCACCGATTTCTCGAAGCAGCGGTCCGATCACCGTCTCGAGGTACGCGGGCAATGCTTGCTTCACAAGGCCCTCTTGTAACAACTGGTCAAAGCGGTGCTGATCCATGGTTTGGATTGCGAATAACATGGCGTCGACAGCGTCTTGCGTATCGGTAGACTCAAGCGGATTGGACCAGCTTGGCCGATAGACCTCTGCTTGATTGTCTTGTGCTGCACCAAAGCGACTATCTTCGGAGACCACGTCTCGAAGAGCCTCGAGAGACATCGGAGCTACATCGACTAGGCGGCGTCCGTTTTGTTTTGCGATTCGGATTAGTCGAAGCCGTTCAATGTCATAATCACTATAGAGTCTGCGCTTGGTATCACTACGCGCAGGCTCAACAACGTGATAACGTTTCTCCCAGGCGCGAATCAAGTCGACCGTCAAACCAGTTCTATTGGCAACTAGCCGGATCGGATGACGGGGTGCTTTATCGATACTTGAAATCGTTTCTAAAGTAGCCATACCTGATAGTGTGGCAATGTTGTCCCACTTTTGTCTAGACAAATATAGAACATGAGAATACTCATTATCGCTCTCGTCGTCCTCGCGCTGTTTTATCTGCTTACCCGCGGATCAACTAAAGGCTGGATTGCAGAAAACAAATTCAAGGTCATCGGTGGCGCTGTTGCGATTGGTATCTTATTGCTTGTTGTTACTGGGAAACTGCCTGCTTTGGCGGCCCTCGCAGCACCGATCGCAGCATTTGGCAGACGCTTGTGGAGTCTTCGTGGGCTCTTGTCGATGTTTCCACAACTTCGTCAAATCCTTGGGCTCGGTGTAGCCGCAGGGGCTGGTGCTGCGCATGCTAATCAGCAAAGACCGGCACGTGACGAACCAATGTCCGTCAAGCGTGCCGCTGAAATTCTTGGTGTCGATGAGAACGCAACCCCAGCCGAAGTTCGGGCAGCACACAGAAAGCTCATGGGTAAAATGCATCCAGACAAAGACGGGACGGATTATCTTGCTGCGTTAGTCAATGAGGCTCGTGATTTCTTGATCTCTCGCCATCAAGACACTTAAGTACAGCCTTCCCTAGGCCGGGACCCGCAGCGTCTTGGGCATCATAAATGGGATTTGCACCATCATCCTCAACCCGAGTAAAGGTATGACGGGAGCGTGTACCGATCGCGATCGTACCCTCAAAACCTCGGTCCCTCAAACGATTCGCAACCCAACACTGTGATTCAGGCTCAGGTATCGTTAGCACCAAAGCTTCAAGCCAAAAAAACACAAGTTATTACAAAAATCAGGGTTCTCAGCATCAGCAAATACAACTCGACGACCAGCCTCACGATGAGATTCCAATTTCCCTGGGTCAAAGTCAATATCGAACCCTTTTTCACCAACATCCGTTAAACTATCGGAAATACCTGTTCCGATTCGACCCATCCCGATCACAAGCACGTGTGCCCCGCCTAACTTCAACGGTTACTTACTTATCTGAATGTCGATCCGTTCGCTCAAAACGCATCAGTGGCCGCTCAAATCACTCGTAAGACACGCGTGCAAACTGGTTCAACGGCGCAGAAATCACAAAACTCAAGGTCACAGCAACGGTATTAACAGGAAGCACCGATGTTGGAATGACGCCGGTATCTGCCCAAGCTGTAGCCAGGATGAGGGCCAATTCGGTGGATGAAAACAATGTGATCGATATTAAAAACGCTGTTTAGGAGCGAAGCCAAATAGCTAATGAAAGCTCAAATAATACCATCGGTTTGATCGGCAGCAGAGGCACCAGTGGAATTGCGTCCATCAGAACCTAAAGATCAAGCGGGACTTGCATCCCAGCCCGCAAGAAGAACGCAATCAGTAGTAACTAGCGAATATCCCACAGTGTTCTTAAGGCTCTTTGGAGCAATGACTATACTCTAAAAACCGAGGGTCAGTGCCAACGCAATCTTAATCTCGATCGACAAATCCTGCGTGAGAGCAAACACCAAAATCAGGGCAGACAACATCAGATGCAGGAGGGTACCTAACCCGACGTCGATCGGACGATTGATTTGAGATTCATTTTCAAGCCAATCGCGAACGGCAGTAGCTCGACACCGGTTTCTGATGGCACACCGAACCAACGGTTAACATCACACAGACCGTTTGCCGCAAAAAGAGTGCTGACCTTTACATAACCAACCAGAAGAGGTAATGCTAGCCAACTAGCAATTTGTCCCACGCCCCAAGCGCCGGCAACGCAAATCAATACTGTCGAAATCATGAACGTGCCGTTTCCCTCCATGGCATTTTGTGCCCCACACCCGGTACCTCTCTCACAAGTTTTGGAACGAGATACCCTGGAAGTGCATTCAATAACGCCTCATATAACGTGGCCACTTCTTCGTCGTTCACATCAAAGTGGTGTGCACCAGCAACTCGATCTAATACATTGAGATAATACGGATCGATCCCCGCCTCGAACAACCGTTCACTCAAAGTAATGAGACTTTTTGCCGAATCATTCACTCCACGTAAAATCACAGCTTGATTCAGTACTGAACGGCAGACTGCTCTTAACCGACCGACCGCACAGATCACAGACCCATCGACTTCATTGGCATGGTTGATATGCAAGACCATGACAACAGGCAATCGTGTGGATGCAATCGTCTCACACAAAGAAGCTGTGACTCGAGCCGGAATCACCACCGGTAATCGGCTGTGAATGCGCAAGCGCGCAATCGTTGGTATCGACTCAAGTCGTGACACTAGATCCCGAATCGAGGAGTCATCAGCCATTAACGGATCACCGCCTGATAAGATGACTTCGTTTACTTCAGGGTGTTCGAATAAATATTTGATTAGCAAATCAACATCACGTGAAGTCAGTGTCTGTTCTTGATACGGAAAATGACGCCGAAAACAATAACGACAGTTGATGGCACAACCACCACGATAAATCAGGAGAACTCGCGACCGATACTTGTGAAGGACACCAGGTAATGCACTGTCGAGTTCATCCAAAGGATCAGTCACAAAACCCGGATTCAGGATATGTTCATCAACAACAGAGAGCACCTGTCTCAAAAGTGGGTCATGCGGATCGCCAGGGACCATTCGCGTGATAAAGGGTTCGGGGACCCGAACTGAAAAGACCGGCGTGTGATCAACACCCAGTAATTCAGTAGCATCCAATCCGAGACGTGTGAGTAGCACTTCGGAGCTTGTCACACCGTTAGCTAACTCCTGTTGCCACGAATTCACAATCGCTGTTCCAATACTCGCTCAACAGTATCGACAATCGCTTGGGTTTGGTAATCAATTTCAAGATTCAACGAGTCACCGACTGTGACTCGACCAAAAGTCGTTAATTCACGGGTTTCGGGAATCAAATGTATACTCAAGTGGCCGTCTCGCTCGGTATCACCGACAGTTAACGAGCATCCATTCAGTGAGACATAGCCCTTTGGCAGCACGTACTTTTTCAGCGCTTCCGGAACAGCCCACCACACCGCCAGATTTGCGTCAGTTTCTACAACTTCGGTCACTTGAGCTCGCCCATGAATGTGCCCGGACAACACATGACCACCAATTTCATCACCAAAACGAGCCGCACGCTCCACATTAACAACATGGCCGACCTTCAAATCACCAAGATTTGTCAGTCGCAACGTTTCATCAATCACATCAAATTCGACACCATGCTGATCCCAACCGACGACTGTCAAACAAACGCCATTGATTGCAACAGATGCGCCCGTTTCCAGCCCCTGGTCGCGGCCGGTTGGAAGTCGAACCTGGAGACGACGAATTCCTCCGTGATCCTGATTCTGAGTGACCTCACCCAAGCCCTGAACAATCCCTGTGAACATTAACCAGCTAACTCCTGAATCAACGATCGAATCGTTGGATGACGATCCGCTGTACGTAATGCAAAACTCCGCCCCAATTGAAGCAGCGGCTGATCAGAACGAAACACATCGGAAAAAAGGCCCATCACCATCGCAACAGTCCTCTGCTCAAAACGCCGTTCACGCGAAACAGTTCGTGCAATGCGATCACCACGGGCTGAAGGAGCCCTTACCAACGTCTGTTGTAACGCAAGCACATCTGTAAATCCAAGGTTCGCTCCAAGACCTGCCAACGGCAAAATACCGTGTGCAGTATCGCCGATGGCTAACAAACATCCGAGAGAATCCTGCTTCAATGATTGCTGAGACAGCGGAATCCAAATCGGTTTATCGACGAAACTCAAGGCACCTCGTACCGATTCACTGGTCTGAGTGATCGTTAAAGACAATGTCTCGATTGAATACTCTTTGAGTTCAGACGCGGTGTCGAGATCCAACGACCAAACCAGGCTCACACGATGCTCACCGTCCCGATCAGGTAATGGTAGCAGTGCTAGCGGGCCACATTCAGAAAAAATTTGAAACGCCTCCTCATGATGCGGTTGCTCGCTTCTCAATGTCCCAACGACTGCCATCTGTCGATAACCACCATCGACAATTTCAAAACCAGAGGCAAGTGCCGTGTGTGCTTGGCGTCCTTCGGCAAAGATCACTAAATCAGCATCAAGCTCATTCTTGGGGAGCGTCAACACGCCTCGTTGCGAAACGGACTCAACCCGCTCCGAAACACAATCGATACCTAATTCAGCAACCCGTGACAGTAATTGATTGCGAACCCAATCTGCCTCAACCAAATGACCAAGGGCGGCTTCGGTAAAGGTGACTCGTGCATCACTCCGTGCATCAATCACATGCATAGATTGATAAGCACAGAGTCTTTCATCGGGTGCCCACGCACCAAGCTCTGTGAGCAACTGAGTTGATCGCGACCCCAGCGCCCAAACACGCGGATCGGCTTCCAACGACAAGGCCTTCTGCTCGAATCCTTGTGGATCCAAGAGGGTAACTGAATGTCCTGCTTTCTGACACACCAAAGCTGCCGCCAAACCAATTGAACCTGCACCGATCACCGCGGTTTTCAAGAAACAATCCCCATACCAGCCTCGGCAATTTTGGTCTTCAGCCATGGACTTTGGTCAGCGGCCGCCATACCGAGACTGGTCAAAATTTTTCGCGGTAATAGATCACGATCAAATAATGCCTCGAGACTCGAGGAGGCCAGTCGTGTTTTGTCCCGATTCGGTTTCCAATTCGCAAACGCCCTTCGAATCGCGGTGTCTGGATCTGACTGCTTGAGTTCAGCGGTAATTTGCATCACCCCGCGAAGAGCAAGATTCAAGCCCTGGCCTGCAACCGGATGAATCGTCTGCGCACCATTACCGATCAATACAATGCCCGGCCGATAGGGCTGATCAATCCATCGTTCGATCAATGGAATTACCAGAGGATCTGTCGCGAGTTCAATTGACCCAAGCTCGTCAGGCATCGCATCCCTTAGCGCTTCAATCAGCGCTACAGACGATTGCTGGAATTGCTCAGCGTGAGCTGGACTGAGAGACCAAACAAATCCATAGACATCTGGCTCGATGGGCAATAATGCCAATGGTCCCGTACCGACGAAGCGCTCATAGGCACGCCCTTTCTTCGGCGCACTGACATGAATACGGCCTAAAATTGCAGAGCGACCAAAGGGTCTGTAATGCGCGGTCAATCCCAACATCTCAGTGAGGTGACTACGGCCACCATCAGCCAGAATCACAAGATCCGGAGTGACTTCTTCGCCAGTCGCCAGGTGAATACGAGGAGTCGCTCGCGCACTTCGCGCATGGATAGTCTCAACAGCGGTCGGTTCAACATTGTCTGATACATGCCGTGCCACAGCGCTTTCAAGGGCTTGTGAACAGATGACTCGACCGAATCGCGAATATCCGCACTCGGCTGCTTGCAACAAGATGGAGCCTGGCAATCCTTTCTCGTTCACAAGGATTTCGGTGAGGTCTTCGCCTGCCTCAAGGTCTACGCCCGTGCGCTCGAGTAAAAGGAGCGTGGACTCAGCAAGGGCAAGCGACATCGTCGGCTTGTTGATTGAGGGATCAAACAAGCGAACTTTATGTCCATCATCGACCAACGCACTTGCCGTAATCATCCCTATCGGTCCGCCACCGATAATACTCACCTCCACGATTAGCCTCGCATCAAGGTTTCGATGTCAAACCGCTCTTTTGGCACCTTTGATGTCAAAATATCGGGGTCTTGGTTGGTAATCAGGACATCATCTTCAATGCGGATGCCAATACCGCGATATCTTTCAGGTGCATCGGATCGTTGATCGATGTATAGGCCTGGCTCACATGTAATCACCATACCTTCAGACAACTCAACAGGCCGGCCGTCATCCTCATAAGCGCCAACATCATGCACATCGAGGCCAAGAAAATGTCCTGTCCCGTGCATGTAATATGGAAGATATCGCTTCTCTTCGAGGGCGGATTCAATGGAACCCTCGATAATGTTTAGGTCGATCAAACCTTCAGTGAGTCTGCGGAGGGCGGCCTCGTGAAATTGTTTGATCGAATTCCCGACGACCATGGCCTGAATCGCCTCAGCCTGTGCGCTCAGCACCACGTCATACAAATCGGCTTGTGCGCTTGAAAATGACCCATTAATTGGGAAAGTACGGGTAATATCACCCGCATATCCTTGAACTTCGCAACCGGCATCAATCAACACGAGATCACCGTCTTGCAATCGATCAGCACGATCGATGTAGTGCAGAATACATGCATTGTCACCACCGCCAACAATGGTCTGATAAGCCACCGCGGGCGAGCCCTCCATTCGGAAACAATGCTCCACGATAGACGCCAGTTGATCTTCAGTCATACCGGGCTCACATGCCTGCATTGCTGCGACATGACCCAATGCAGAAATCCGTCCCGCCTCACGCATTGCGGTGATTTCTTCATCAGACTTGATGAGACGCGCCCGGTGCAAATGACGAGATAAATCAGCACAATGCGATAACAAGTCTTGGCGTCTCGACTTGATACTCTTCGATTTGATCGCTTGGTCCACGATCGCTGACGATTGCATACACTGAAATGGATACTCAAGCCAAACAACATCCCTTAACAGACGCCCGAGTTCCGTATCGAGCGCATCAATTGGAAATCCCTCATCAATGCCTAACTGAGTCTGCACGTTCTCAGGCCCTAGTCGCCGCCCGGTCCAAACCTCTTGATCGGGGTTTTTAGGTCGCACAAACAAGCGATCTGGCTGATTCGGACCGATCACAAGGACCGCATCAGGCTCAGTGAAGCCGGTTAAATACCAGAAATCGCTCGACTGTCGAAAAGGATACTCGGCATCCCGATTTCGAATGATCTCATGCGCTGCCGAAACAATCGCGAGCGATTTATCAGGCATCAATGCCTTCAGATGGTCGCGTCGCTGCTGATAAACATGCAAAGAAAACATCACGTACTCACTTAATGAACGATTGGCTCATTCGGTCCTTTATTTTGGTCGCCGCGGAGGTCCGTAGCGATCAGAAGCGATGCCAATCTTACGTGTTCACTGACGTCGGCGAACGCTTTTTCAAGGGATTCATCATTACCATCCGCTTCGATTCTTGCGATTTCAGATAGATCCTCCAAAGCTTGGCGAACGTCTTCAGACAGTTTCCGTTCCCTCGACAGTTCACTGGACAGACCAAGACCAGCTAGGAATGATCCGCACCATGCCCCCAGTGCATCAGCCCGTTCTTCAATGAGCTCATCTTCTGCAGGCAACAACATTTCAAAGTCTAAACCTATTCCAGTCCAGCTCAGATGAAGACTC
Source organism: uncultured Litorivicinus sp. (assembly GCA_902558075.1). GTDB lineage: Bacteria > Pseudomonadota > Gammaproteobacteria > Pseudomonadales > Litorivicinaceae > HIMB30. Next base: position 9,452 of record CACECO010000015.1, read on the forward strand.
CCGAAAAGGGTCTCAAGCATATCTGCGATTTGGGTGATGGCACCTGGCTGAAGATCTGCATATTCGACTAAGCGAGCAATGTATTCATCCGGCTTCACATGAATATTGGCAGCCATCAAACCCGCAAGTAACCCCTGGACTTCTGACGCCCGAATATCGCAATTCTGGTCGACTAACCAATCATCCACCGGACGATATAACTCTGTGATCACCGAGCACCTCCTAATGCATCAATCGTATCACGTCTGTTGTGCCGGCGAGTGAGCAGACGTATGATGCGTGGGTGTTATCGGGAAACCTAAATGCATAATGATTTGCAAGAGTTGGAACAGCAAGTTGAGAAACTGATCCAACTTTCAGAACGTCTCAATCAGGAGAACCGCCACTTGCGGAAGCAACAGGCGGTGTTAAAACGTGCGCGAGCAGAGCTGTTGAAACAACGCGACGACGCACGGCAGCACATCGATGCCGTCCTTGGGCGGCTCAAAAACTACGAGGTGCTATCATGACTGAAATCGCAACCGTGCGCGTTCAGATTCTTGGACGGGAATTTCCAGTCGCTTGTCCTGCGGGCCAAGAACATGAACTCGAAGTAGCCGCAGAGTTCGTAGACCACAGAATGCGCGAGATTCAAGAAAAAACCGGGAATAGTGCGCTTGAGCGGCTGGCTGTGATGGCCGCACTCAATATCGCCCACGAGCACTTGACCGGCGAAACCACAGCACAAGACCAAGAACTGAAGCGACTTGCCGATCGCATCGGCACAACACTTGAACGACTGTCTGAGATCGAAGCAGGCTGATATACTTCATGTTCCTGAGTTGCTCGCCAGTCGGTGATGTCCCTGAGCCGATAATCTTATTCCAGGGGAACACACAATACACGGTGCGCAGGTCCGTCTACGGAAAGCCTAATGTGTGTTTGCGTTTCCCGCCTTGAACCATTGGGTTCAAGGGCCAAACTGACAGCGGCAACTTGGGTCTTGTATGTCTAAAGATACGCTCCGACAGGAATTGCTAGATACGCGGAATCGTCTTCCGAACGAAACTCGCAGAGAACTCAGTCGCTTAATTAGCAAGCATTTGCTCTCTATGCTTCCCACAGACACCCTGCAAATCGGCTCATACATGGCCCTCGGATCCGAAGTCGACCTGCAGTGGCTTCATTTTGAAATACTGGCATCAGTCCACCGGCTTTACATCCCGCGAATCCTGTCGAAGACATCCATGGAAATGGCGGCACTGGACCACGAAGAGCAAGTCACCGCAGGTGCTTTCGGAATTGCGACGTCGTTACAGAAAGAGACTATTGATTTTGCCGCACTCGACTGGCTGATCATGCCTTGCAGTGGATTCGATCAACAAGGTTATCGGTTAGGAATGGGAGGGGGCTTCTACGATCGCGCTTTAGAATATTGTGAACCCTACGCACCGCTGCGTATCGGCGTCGCGTTTTCCGCACAACAAGCCAGTTTCGAGCCAGATCCATGGGATCAACCGTTCGACTGGATTATCACAGAGGACGGATTTATCCGCCGATAATTGCGCTGTGCGCAACAGTGACAGCTAAAATGAGGCCACCGATCACCATAAGCATTCGGAATGGGTTGCGACGATTCATGCATCCTGCACCTGTTCAAATTTCATACAGAATACGACAAAAAATAAAAAAGTCAACTTTTATAGAGAGTTAAGAAAATTTATGAGAATTAACCTTTCATAAAGAGGCTAACTGCCGAATTTTCTGTTTCATCAAAATACGTGTACCCGATATCGTCAAAATAACTCAATAGCTCTTCACGCTCTGACAACTTTGCTTGCATCGATACGAGTACTCGTCCATAGGCAGCACCATGGTTTCGGTAATGAAAGGCCGAGATATTCCAGCGCGAACCAATTTTATTCAAAAACTTCAATAATGCTCCCGGCCGCTCTGGAAATTCGAAACGAAACACCAATTCAGACCCCGCTTCGGGACTCCGACCTCCTACCATGTGACGGATGTGGAGCTTCGCAAGTTCGTTATCAGTCATATCGACTACAGGGAGGTCTGCCGCGTTAAGCTGATCAACCAACTGTGTTCGATCATCGGTTGTTGGATCTGTTGTCACACCGACAAAGATATGAGCCTCGTTTTCATCAGCAAACCGATAATTGAATTCGGTAATGTTTCGGTGACCAATTTGCTCACAAAAAGCTTTAAATGCACCAGGACGCTCAGGGATTGAAACTGCCAAAATGGCCTCTCGCTTCTCACCGACTTCCGCACGCTCCGCAACATGACGAATTCGATCAAAATTCACATTGGCGCCTGAAAGCACGGCGACGAGTGCTTCGCCAGCACCCTCTCGCTCAGCATATTTTTTCAAGCCTGCGACTGCGAGCGCGCCGGCGGGCTCATTGACACTGCGTACATCATCAAACACATCTTTCACAGCAGCGCAGATTTCATCTGTGGTGACGGTGATCACCTCATTACACCCATTTCTTAGGACGTTGAAAGTATTTTCACCGATCTGCTTAACGGCCACTCCGTCGGCAAATAAACCGACTTGTGGCAGCACGACGCGCTCATTCGCCTTCATGGCAGCATCGAGGCAGGCCGCGTCCTCTGGCTCAACAGCGATGACCTTGATTTCGGGGCGAACATATTTGATGTAGGCAGCCATTCCCGCGGCCAAACCTCCGCCACCGACCGGAATAAACACTGCATCTACTGGGCGAGTCAGTTGCCGCAATAGTTCAACGGCAACAGTTCCCTGACCTGCGATGACCTCAAGATCATCAAATGGATGCAAATACGTGTATCCATACTCGGTAACCAGCTCTTGGCTTTTGGCGAATGCTTCGTCGAAACTGTCACCATGAAGTACGACCTGCGCGCCTCGTGCTTTCACAGAGCGGACCTTAATCGCAGGTGTGGTCGTTGGCATCACGATAACCGCTGGGATCTTCAATTTTTGCGCACCTAACGCAACACCCTGGGCATGGTTACCAGCAGACGCCGCGATCACACCCTTCGCGAGTATCTCTTTCGGGATCCCTGCCATTTTGTTATACGCACCCCGACATTTGAATGAATAGACCGGCTGCAAATCTTCACGTTTCAGATAAACAGGACGACCAAGCCGTTTTGACAAAAAAGGCGCGTGGTGAACAGGGCTTTCGATCGCTACATCGTAAACGCGAGCCGATAAAATCTTTTGAATGAGGGTATCTAGCATGAGAATTCCAAATTTCAGCGCCTCATCATAGCGTCTGAGCCCGCTAACAGCTATGCTTTCGACCCGCTTTTATGGAGATCATGATGAGTCAGAATGGGAAAAAACGCCAAGTGGCGGAAGCCGCCTTCGAAAAAATTCGACACCTTCTCGACTCGGAAACGCCGATTGGAATCGGAACAGGCTCGACTGCCAACTGCTTTATCGATGTTCTCGCTGAGAGCAAAATCGAAATCTTGGGCGCAGTGGCTTCATCCAAGGCCACTGAAGAACGGCTATCACATTACGGCATTGAATTACTCGATCTCAACGGGACCGGAACGTTACCCGTCTATGTCGATGGAGCTGATGAAGCAGATCCGAAACTCAATCTGATCAAAGGTGGGGGCGCTGCCCTAACCCGCGAAAAAATTATTGCTGAGGCATCTGTACAATTCGTATGCATAGCCGACGACTCGAAACGCGTTGATGTTCTCGGTAAATTTCCGCTACCGGTGGAAGTGATTCCCATGGCCAGAAGCTTGGTCGGCCGTGCATTAGTTGAGCTCGATGGCGACCCTGAATATCGTCAAGGTGTTCTTACCGACAACGGCAATCTGATTTTAGATGTGCACGACATGTCCATCACCGATCCCAAAGGTTTAGAATTAGCGATCAACCAAATACCCGGGGTTGTCACCTGCGGTTTATTTGCAAAACGCCCTGCCGACACTTTGTTACTGGCATCAGATACAGACATTCTAGAATTTTCACGAGACGTTTAATGACCACTTCGTTTGACAAATCAAAGCTCAAAGTCCTTCTATTAGAAGGCATCCATCCCTCCGCAGAAAACATTTTCCGCGACGCGGGTTATGACAATATTGAAACTGTGAAGACAGCGCTGACTGGCGAAGAAATGAAGGCAAAACTCGAGGGCGTTCATTTTTTGGGGATTCGTTCGAGGACAACTCTAACCCGAGATATTTTTGAAGCCGCCGATAAGTTGGTTGCAGTCGGGTGTTACTGCATTGGTACCAATCAAGTCGATCTCAAGGCTGCAACCGAGCACGGTATCGTTATTTTCAATGCACCGTACTCAAACACGCGCTCTGTCGCCGAGCTTATTCTGGCAGAAGCAATTCTGTTGCTTCGAGGTATCCCAGAAAAGAACGCGAAAGCGCATCGCGGTGGCTGGGTAAAGACTGCGAATGATTCATTTGAGATTCGCGGTAAGACACTAGGTATCGTTGGTTATGGATCCATTGGATCCCAACTGTCAGTGCTTGCTGAGAGTCTAGGTATGCGCGTGATTTTCTATGATGTGGTAGCGAAACTCCCCCTCGGCAACGCATCTCAAATTCCCTCCCTTGAGGGACTGCTTGGTCAAGCGGACATTGTGACGCTTCACGTACCAGATCTCCCATCAACACGGAATTTGATGGACCAAGAACGGTTCAGTCAAATGAAGCCAAAGAGCATTCTGATTAATGCATCGCGAGGTACCGTGGTCGATATCGATGCACTCACCAAAGCACTGGAAGAAAAGCATCTGCTTGGCACAGCGATCGACGTGTTCCCAACCGAACCAAAGTCGACTAATGACGAGTTCGTCTCACCGCTACGTGGTTTTGATAACGCTATCCTAACGCCTCACATCGGTGGATCAACGCAAGAAGCCCAAGAAAATATTGGTGTCGAGGTCGCTGAGAAGCTTGTTCGGTACTCAGATAATGGTTCAACACTGACCAGCGTGAACTTCCCAGAGGTTGCATTACCACCACATCCAAATCACCACCGCCTCTTACACGTGCACGAAAACCGTCCAGGCGTGCTCTCGGCGATCAACTGGGTTTTTGCAGAGAATCACATTAATATCGGATCTCAGTTCCTACAAACGTCAGACAAAATTGGTTATGTCGTGATTGACGTTGATCGAGACTACTCAGACATGGCACTCGAGAAATTATCTGAAATCGAAGGAACAATACGCTGCCGCGTTTTGTTTTAAGAGGTCAAATTCAGCCCGACCCCGACATAGGGATCGGCTGTGAGAATGATCTAAACGATCAAAAAAGCGCCGAGGCGCGATTAACTTCCTACAGCGCTCCGTCATCGACAGATCCTATGACCTTACCAATCCGATTTTTCAGACACCGTGTGGACTTTGCCGACAATGGTTCGAGATTGCCTAAAAGACCTGTGGATTCGCTTGGACCAACTCCAAGCCGAAATAATAGTGCCGGATCCAAATTGCTTGTAATTGTTAGAACAGTCAGCGATGGATGTCCCTCAAAAAAATATACTTGGGCAATGAGCGCAGGCCTTGGCTAGCCGTAATCGCTTGCAACATAACAGTGTCCATACAACCGCGTCTAACCGGCATCCATTTGTGCAAGCCACCTTGCACAACCAGTGGTTAATATCGTCATCACGAGGGTTATCTTTACTTAGAAGCGACGGTCAGCGACAGATTTCAAAAATTGAAAACTCCTCGTATCCGAAACCCACATTTAAACGGGACGAAGTCCTTGCGCCCATAACGATCTCGGTATCTACCTGCGCGCTCTAATACACTCTTCGAACCTAACTCTACCGAATTTCCCCCATGGAACCAGTCAGGTGCGTGACATATAACAACAATCGAAATAACTCATCATTGGGGTGCAGAGCACGGGAAAAAGAGTGATTATAGAAGTGCAGGGACCTTGGGGAGACTCTCAGCCTCCCCATTCATGATTAGGAAATGCTTGGATCCAATTCTCCTGCTGAATATCGGGCAGCCATCGCTTCAAGGCCGATCACCTTGATCTTTGAGGCCTGACCCGAACAACCAAAGGCTTCATAACGCGCTTTCACAATATCACTCATCGCCTTCGTGGCCTCTTTGAAAAATTTCCGCGGATCGAATTCAGCTGGATTCTTCGCCAGGTAACGACGGATCGCACCTGTCGATGCCAAACGTAAATCCGTGTCAATATTCACTTTACGAACACCATACTTAATACCTTCCTGAATCTCCTCGACTGGGACACCGTAGGTTTCTGGAATTTCTCCGCCAAACTCATTGATGATCTGGAGCCAGTCCTGGGGAACAGAACTCGAACCATGCATCACCAGATGCGTACCTGGAATCCTTTGATGGATCGCTTTAATACGATCGATCGCAAGAACGTCTCCAGTCGGTGGTCGTGTAAACTTATATGCGCCGTGCGACGTTCCAATCGCAATCGCCAATGCATCAACCTGTGTCGCTTTAACAAAATCAGCCGCCTCATCAGGATCAGTCAGCATCTGATCATGCGACAACGTCCCGTCTGCGCCAACGCCATCTTCTTCGCCAGCTTGACCGGTTTCTAGTGAACCCAAACAACCAAGCTCTCCTTCAACTGAGACACCGCAAGCATGAGCCACCCGAGTGGTTAATGCGGTCACTTCAACGTTGTAGTCATAGCTTGCGGGGGTTTTCTGATCAGCCATCAAAGAGCCATCCATCATGACTGAAGAAAAGCCCAATTGAATAGATTGCTGACAGACATCAGGGGATGCTCCATGGTCTTGATGCATACACACCGGAATATGAGGAAACTCTTCGATGGCCGCTTCGATGAGATGACTTAAAAAACGGCTACCAGCGTATTTTCTTGCACCAGCCGAGGCTTGTACGATGACCGGCGCATCGACTGCATCTGCAGCCTCCATGATTGCGCGCGTCTGCTCAAGATTATTTACATTGAACGCTGGAACGCCATAGCCCTGCTCGGCGGCATGGTCCAGCATTTGGCGCAAACTGATTAAAGCCATAAAGACTCCTTATGAATTGTTTCTGGATTTCAACATTTGAACCGCCGGTAGCTCTTTCCCTTCAACAAACTCGAGGAAGGCACCACCGCCAGTTGAGATATAACTAATTTGATCGGCAATTCTAAACTGATCGATCGCGGCCAAGGTGTCACCGCCGCCTGCGAGACTGAAGCCATGACTCGCTGCAATCGCCATCGATAATGCGCGCGTTCCACCCTCAAACTGTGGGAACTCAAACACACCCACCGGTCCATTCCATAAGATGGTCTTGGCAGATGCCATCATACCGTTGTACGCAGCCTGTGTTTCTGGTCCAACATCAAGGATCATGTCGTCATCAGCAACATCCTCAACTCGCTTAACTGTTGCTGTCGCATCAGCGGAAAACTCAGTGGCAACGCCCACATCAACGGGTAGTGGAATATCCACTTTCGACATCAATGCTTTGGCCGTATCGATCAAATTCGCTTCCATTAAAGATTTACCAACAGGAAAACCCGCCGCTGCCAAAAAGGTGTTGGCAATCCCGCCACCAACGACGATTTGATCGACCTGGTTTGCAAGCTCTGTTAACACATCGAGTTTAGTCGACACTTTAGAACCACCCACGATGGCAACAGCTGGGCGCTCGGGGTTTGCGAGTGCTTTACCGAGTGCATCGAGTTCAGCCGCCATCAATGGACCTGCGGCGACCTCCGGAGCAAATCGACCAATACCATGTGTAGACGCCTGAGCACGGTGCGCTGTTCCAAACGCATCCATGAGATACACATCGCAAAGAGAGGCCATTTTCTTGGAAAGTGCCTCGTCATCTTTTTTCTCGCCTTTCAGATACCTTACGTTCTCAAGCAAAACCAAGTCATCGGCCTGATCAAACCCATCAATCCAATCTGTGATTAAGGGTACCTGTCTGCCCAGCTTGTCAGACAAAGTTTTCGCGACAGGTGCGAGGCTAAACTCTGGCTCACAAACACCCTCTTCCGGCCGCCCCAAGTGACTCATGACGGCGATCTTTGCACCTTTTTCCAGCAACGCTTGAAGGGTCGGTAGGGCTGCGTCGATACGGGCTGTTGATGTGACCTGACCCGCTTTAACCGGTACATTTAAATCCTGACGAATTAAGACACGCTTCCCCTGCACATTCAAATCAGACATAGTTTTTATCATTTGGTTCACTCCCTAGAAATGGACTGCCAATGCAGTAACAAATCAATAACACGATTGGAATAGCCCCATTCGTTGTCATACCAAAACAGCAACTTCACTAGTCGTCCATTCACCATCAACTGCGTCGCATCAAAGATCGATGACGCTGGATGATGATTAAAATCGATCGATACGAGTGGCTCGTCATTAACGACAAACATGCCCC
>CACECO010000016.1 GCA_902558075.1 uncultured Litorivicinus sp.
TTCGAGCGATCATGCCTTGTTCAATAATCGCGTATGAGCGCGGACCAAGACCAGTACCTAAGAAAAGATCAGTCACATCACGACGACGGCAACTGGTCCCGTTTAAAAGGTATTTGGATTGGCCATCTCGAGTCACCTCTCGCTTCACAGCAATTTCCGCAACCTGCGCGTATTCGCCAGGTGCTCGACCTTCGGCATTGTCAAACACCAACTCAATAGAGGCACGGGAAACCGGTTTACGGCTGACTGATCCATTGAAAATCACGTCGGTCATTGACTCGCCGCGCAAATGCTTTGCGCTTGATTCACCCATGACCCAACGGACAGAGTCGATCACATTTGATTTACCACAGCCGTTCGGACCGACAATCGCAGTCATATTTGATTGAAAAGGAACTGTCGTTGGGTCTACAAACGATTTAAACCCAGCGAGTTTGATACTTTTTAAGCGCAATGATTTGGACTTCCCTTTGGTCTACAAAGGAAGCTATCCAGTGCGCTCCAGAGTTTCAAGATATTTACGCTCAAGAGATCGACAAAGTTCAGAGACCTGGTGAATCGATTCATCAACCTGACCCGCTTTAATCGCTCGCAGTACCTTGGTTTTCATGAGTTGATCGAGAGATTCAACACCAGATAAATTCAGTCGAACAAGTTTTGAAAAAACACGATCAAACGTCGGAATCAGATCATCGATCAGTTCGCGATATACCGTGTTCGGATGTAATCGACACATCGCCTCTAGAATGCACATCGGATTGATACAACCAAATTTACTCTCTGACACCCGACCTGCTTCGTCAATCGCTTCAGCATGCCTCGGTGACCAACAAGGCACTAAATCAGAGACCACCGGTGTTAAAATGACGGAAAGTGCTGAGGTCAGATCCTGCACGCGACTCGGACTCAGGCTGGTGACAATAGCGCCTCGCCTCGGAATCACATCGATCAGTCGACGCCGCTCAAGAACCCGAAAAGACTCTCTCACAGAGCCACGAGACACATCCAGTTGATCGACTACTCGCGTCTCTTGGATACGATCACCGGAGCGCAAAATACCAGCAACAATTTGATGTTCAATATGTAACGCGATGTGTTCGACCAAACCAGGACCTGGTTTGAACGGCACATAACTCAATCCGTCTGCCATGACTACTAACCTACGACTAATCCATCAGTACACTTATTAGTATGAACTGCTTTTAACAAAACGCAATACGACTATCGCGATCAAGGTTTTAATTGAAGATCAACCTGATTTTCTGCGGCCAAGGTCAATACGACAGGACTTCCCATCCAATCACCCAGGGTTCCGGTCGCATCACCGACGGTCAGTCGCCCTGAAACTTCAACTGTTAGCCCTGGATGGATTTGACCACCCATCAGTGCGTCTTGATTCGATAATTGCACCGTCACTGGGAGTTCACTGACAGGCAGACGCCTCGCTACCAGCGGTCTCGGCGATCCATTGACCTCACGCGCGAACAAGAAAACAGTGGCATCCTCGAGGCTTTCAGGAACTGCCTGGCCCAAGGAGACTGAGAGCTCGATTACCGCATCACCGAGCTTTGATTTCTCGGCCTGCTCTTGATTAGCTCGCTCGGAGGCTCTTTGAATCCCAATTTGTATCGCATTTGCTTGCTCTGATCCGGGTGGCAATTGACCTAGCATCTGAGTCCAGAATTCAACCGCCTGTGCATAATCCGCCGATTCAAATGCAATAATTCCTAGCGAGCCAAGTGCTGTCACTTGACTCGGATCTAACTCAATCGCCAGTTGAAATAAATTCACGATGTCTTGATCAGCAACACGATTTCTCGCGAGGAACTCGTCCTGAGCGGCCTGTGCGATCACATAAGCACGCTCCGTTTCAGGTAGCGCATTCAATGCCTCGGTTGACAACGACATCTCGTAAGCGCCCAAACGCGAATACAAATAAGTGGATCCGCCGAGTGTAACGGCAGAGATTACTGATGCAATCAAAATCCCCTGCCGGCCGAAGCCACGAAGTGTCCAGAGGAGTCCCAATAACACGGTGGCTGCAAGTAAACCCATCCAGATCATATTTGAGGGTCTATTCCTTCAAGTGCTTTTTTCGATTGCCGAATACGTAATCCGACAAAAATACCACCGAGGATTAAGAGAACAGCCGGCCCAAACCAGAGTATCAGCGTGTGTTTGTCAAGCGGCGGATTGTAAAGCACATAGCGCCCATATCTTGCCACCATAAACTCTTTAATCTCTTCATCAGTTGCACCGTCCTTCAGCATCCGATAGACCTCGGCCCTAAGATCTCCCGAAATCTCAGCATCAGAGTCTCCGATCGCCTGGTTTTGACACTTTGGACAGCGAAGTTCGTACCCTAGTTGGCGAAATCGAGCTTCTTGCTCTGGCGAGTCAAACTGGTAAGTCTCAATGGCTGCGTGGAGACACAACGATACGCTCAACAGGCAGGCGATCATGATGTTTTTCTTCATTGAATCATCTCAAAAACGGGTTGAACTTTTTTCGCATAGATGCGGTCATTGACTTCACCCTGAATGCGCAAATGAATCACGCCTTTTGAATCCACCAAAAAGGTCTCCGGCGCGCCAGCAACACCCAAATCTAAACCAAGTCGTCCTGTTGGATCAAAAATTTGTAGCGCATATGGATCACCCAATTTGGCAAGCCAATTTTTCGCTGCTATTTCCGTGTCCTTATAGTTGAGCCCGACAAGTGGTATCTGCTTTGACAATTGAGTCAGGTACGGATGTTCAACTTGGCAAGTAATGCACCAACTTGCCCACACATTGAGCAGAAAGGGTTGCCTCGGTAATTGCTCACGAGTCAAGCGTTCACCCGTCATCAAATCAGTTAACTCAAACACTGGAACCGGTTGCCCAATGAGTGCGGACGGTTGTTCATTCGGGTTTAAGGAGAGTCCTCTGAAGAAAAACCCCACCAAGATTACAAAGAAACCGAGCGGTAACCAAACCATCAAACGATTCATGCAGGCACTTCCTCGCCACTGGCCTCGTCTTTTTTAACTTCGAGTTTCCGGCGATATCTTCGATCCATAATTGAGATAAACCCGCCAAGTCCCATCAAAAATGCACCTGCCCAGATCCAACCTACAAAGGGCTTGACCGATAGACGAACCGCCCAATCGCCATCCCCGAGCGGCTCACCCATAGCGATATACAGATCGCGCGTCAGTCCCGAATCAATCGACGCCTCGGTCATAACCATACCCGAAACGTTATAGCGTCGCTTCTGCGGAGTCACTGTTTTGAACAATTGATCATCTACATAAATCTCAAATGTTGCCTGATCCGCGACATAATTTGGTCCGTTGATTACCACTAAGTCCGTCATCCGAACATCATAATTATCGAGCCGTTGAGCGTCGCCAACACCCATTCTCAAATCACGGTGTTCTGTATGATTTTCGACCATCACTACGCCAAGAATCATCACTGCCAGGCCAAAATGTGCGAACCACATTCCAATCATGCCTTTCTCAACATGATTGAGAGTGGTCGTCACTCCGCCGTAGAGACCGACTTTCTTTCCAAAATCAACTGCCGTAGCGATTGCAAGCCACAGGGCCAGAGTGACACCAATCGCTGTACCAATTGAATAACTACCAACCAATAGGCTCGGCCATCCCAAGCCCATAAGTACGCTAACGATCAACGTGATAATCAAGGGGCGGTACAACTTCGGATCATCGGACTGCCGCCACTTCGTGAGCGGTCCAAATGCCATCCCACTGACCAAAATCGCAGTGAGTGGAACGAATACAGCATTAAAGAACGGTGGTCCGACTGATACTTTTCCACCACCAACCGCATCGACCAAAAGTGGATATAGCGTACCCAAGAGAACACTGACTGCCATCACGGTCAGCACTAGGTTATTAAATAATAAAAATGACTCTCGCGATATATAGGCAAACTCGCCCGGCTCAGAAACTTTTGCTACCCTGAGAGCATACAAAGTTAACGAGCCACCGATCACAACGATCAAAAACCCGAGAATGAAAACGCCTCGCTCTGGGTCATTTGCAAATGCGTGGACTGACGTCAATACACCTGACCGAACTAAAAACGTGCCAAGGAGCGATAGCGAAAACGCAGCAATCGCCAGTAACAAAGTCCAACTGCGAAACAGCCCCCGTTTTTCCGTTACTGCAAGAGAGTGCATCAGAGCGGTTGCAACCAACCACGGAATCAGTGATGCATTTTCAACTGGGTCCCAAAACCACCAGCCGCCCCAACCAAGTTCGTAATAGGCCCACCAACTACCGAGCGCAATACCGAATGTTAGAAATGCCCAAGCCACTGTGGTCCAAGGACGTGACCAGCGGGCCCAAGTTGCGTCCAACTGTCCAGAGATTAACGAGGCCATAGCAAACGCAAAGGCGACTGAGAGCCCGACGTAGCCCATATAGAGCATTGGTGGATGAAAAATTAATCCCGGGTCTTGAAGCAATGGATTAAGGTCTGCACCGTTCCCGGGTGCAAATGGCAAGATGCGTACAAAAGGATTACTCGTGAACAACATAAAAGCGAGAAATCCAACGCTGATCATACCCATCACCGACAAAACTAAGGCTGACATGTGATCGGGAATACCCCGACTGAATAAAGCAACCGCCACACCCCAGAATGCGAGGATCAATGACCACAAGAGAAGTGAACCCTCGTGCGCACCCCATACCGCACTCATACGAAAATGCCAGGGCAAGTCGATATTTGAGTTGTCCGCGACGTATTTAACGCTGAAATCATTAACAAGAAAGCCATACATCAATACACCGAAGGAGACCGCCAAAGCCAACCCTTGCAGGAGGGCTAAAGGCTTGGCTGTGGCACAAAATCCGTCTTGGCTAGTGAGATATCCGTACAGAGGAAACATTGCTAAACAAATGGATACAGCGAATGCGAGGACAAGCGCAAAATGTCCAATTTCAGGAACCACTATTTTTGCCCTCCCATCATTTGATCAAGTTTTCCGGATTGCCTGAGTGCTTCGGTGACCTCGGGTGGCATGTAATTTTCGTCGTGCTTGGCAAGGACTTCACTTGCAACGAATTGCCCTGAATGAATGCGACCCTGTACGACGACGCCCTGGCCTTCTCTGAATAAATCGGGAAGGATGCCTTCGTAGGTGACGCGCACGTTATGATCAAAATCAGTGACATCAAACGCTACTTTAAGGCTCTGTGGGTCACGATCCACAGTCCCATCCGCGACCATTCCGCCGACACGAATCATTTGCGCAGAGGGAGCTTCGCCTTTGGCAATTTGAGTTGGCGTGAAAAATAAGTTGATGTTTTGACTCAGCGCAAACATGATTAAGCCAATCGCAATTCCCAATCCTGAAACTAACCCGAGTACTATCAATAAACGTTGCTTACGTTTAGGATTCATGCGTCTACTCTCGCTCTAAATTCCGTTGAATCATACGTATCGCCCGACGGTGCTGACGGACATTAGCCAGCGTCAATCCACCGAGGACTAAAAGCCCTAGTCCATAAGTGGGCCACACATACACACCGTGAGGTGCCATCTCACAAAATGCCGCAAGGGAAGCGAACTGAAACTCAAGCACGACTGACCAATTCCCTCACCCAAGCGGAACGGCGCTCCCGCTCGAGAACAATCGCCCGCATTGAGCCGAGGATCAGATATACAGCAGCAATATAATAACCAACAATATTAACCAATAGCGGGATCCACATTGAGGCTGGCATCGCTGGTTTCTCTGTGAGTTTCAGGCTTGCTGGCTGATGCAATGTATTCCACCACTCGACCGAATATTTGATGATCGGTAAATTCACAACGCCGACCAAAACCAAAATCCCGCACGCCTTACCCGCTTGATCAGGATCTTGGATCGCTGCGCGTAAGCCAATGACCCCAAGATACAAAAACGCCAAGATCAACATGGAAGTTAACCGTGCATCCCAAACCCAATAGGTACCCCATGTTGGTTTACCCCAAACCGCACCGCTGATGAGTGAGAGCGCTGTGAAAGCAAGACCCATGACAGCAATGGACTGCATTGCCACATCAGCGAGTTTCATTTTCCAAACGAACAAAACTACAGCGCATACGGCCATTGCCGCATACAGCGCTTGCGCCAAAAAAGCGACTGGCACATGAAGATAGATGATGCGATAACTATTGCCCTGTTGATAATCAACCGGTGCCAAAGCGAGCCCCCAAAGAGACCCCATAATCAAAAGGGTCAGTGCTAACCAACCACAAACCAGTTGCCAGCGACCTGCACGCTCATAGAACCATCGGGGTGAGCCCCATTGATGAAACCAACGCCAACCCATTAGTTAGAACCTCCAATATTCAATCGAATTGCTGCAGAGACCGCGATCGGAACAAGAGTCGCTGCAACCACGCTAAATGCTCCCAGCAATGCCAATAAGGGCAATGTGTCAGAACCATCCATGGCTCGAATCAAAACGCCCGCCGCCAAGATAACCACCGGCACAAACAGAGGCATCATGACTAAAACCCCAAGAATACCAGATCGAGACGATCCGAGGGTAAGTGCTGCACCCAGTCCAGAAAAACAGGTCAAAGCAGGTGTCGCAATGACCAAAGTCACTAAAAGTGCCAATAGCACTTCCATCGGTACTGACAGCATGATCCCCGCAATTGGTGTAATCAGAATTAAGGGCAGCACATGAAAAAGCCAATGCGCAATTAACTTAAGACCTACGAGCCATGCCAACGGTCGATTCAAAAATAGCCATTGCTCCAATACACCATCAGAAAAGTCGGATTGAAATAAATGCTCGGTATTTAATAGTAATGCAAGCAAAGTCGCCACCCAGATCATTGCCGAACCAATGTCCGACAACAAATCCGAGTCCGGTACAAGTGCAAGTGGCACCATTGAAACAACCAACACGAGAAACCACATCGGCTTAATAATGTCCCCGGGCCTAGCTATGATTAGCTTTAACTCCCTAATCAACATCCGTCGTTCAAGTGACATGACCCAGTTCCAATGTTGCGTATTTGAGTGATTGTGGTGGTTGATGGGTCGTGAAAAGACAAATCCCTCCAGCTGCAGAATGCGAAGCAATTCGTGCATCTAGAGTTTTGACCATCTCGACGTCAAGAGCCGTGTAAGGTTCATCAAGAATCCAGATCGGTGTCTCGACACACCATAAGCGTGCTAATGCACACCGCCTCCCTTGACCCTGCGAAAGCTCTTTGACGAGCGAGTCATGATAGCCGTTTAACCCAACATCGCGCAGCGCACGCTTTAGGTGATCGTCATCAGATCCCGTCAGAAATTTTAAATTGTCCAATACGGTCAAGTCCCTGTTGACTTGAGGCTTATGACCGATATAGAGAATCTGCCCCAAGCACTCTTTCAGGGGCAACTGATTCGTCCGAATTGTCCCTGTTTGAATATCGAAAAGTCCCGCTATTGTTCGTAACAGGGTCGTTTTACCCGCACCATTGGGCCCCGCAACCCGCAGAATTTGCCCTGAATTGAGCGTCATTGATAAACTTTGGAATAGCAACCTATCATCTCGTTCGCAGCTGAGTTTAGAAATTTCGATATCGATAGGCTCAAAAATCATGGCAGGATTGAACCAGAAACAGAGGCTGGGACTCGAAGGAAGAGTCGTGATAACCTCGCGGTTAGCAATGACAGCAGTTCAGCGATGTCCCGGTAGCTCAGTCGGATAGAGCGGCCGCCTCCTAAGCGGCAGGTCACAGGTTCGATTCCTGTTCGGGACACCATAAGCTCACCCTTAAGCACACCTCAGTGCCTCGTAAGTCCACATAACACTACTCAGACTTACATGGTGGTAGACAACGCAGTATGCAAATCCTAAGTACACCTATCGTAAAGACGGTGTCTTCTATCTTCCAAACAAGCTCCTTCTAACGTTCGTTCTTATTTCTTCAAGCAACGTATTGTTTTTTTCAGACTAAGTCATCTGCTGAAGCTCAACAGGCTTCTAAAGCTTTCCTTACCAAGCTAGAAGACTACTGGTTGAAACTGCGCAGCAAGAACTTAGATGTTCCTGCTTCGCACCTATTGAATGAATCTTTGTGAGTCACTGCAGGGATGTCCACAATTAAAGATGAGCTGAACCTGTATCTAGACATCAAAGGTGTTGGTAGAAATGAATTGTTCTTCAGAGCCGCTAGATAGAATGTTAAGTACTTGGTCACTACGCTTGGAGAAAAATCCACGACAGATGCTTCTAGGTTCAGAGAATGGCTAATCAAAGAGCAGAAGATCAGTACGTCTAGTGTCGATAGATTGTTTGCATCTATCAAGGCCTTTACCAATTTCGCAATCAATAAACTGGGATTGGAGATACGTCATCCATTCAGTGACGTTTCGATCCCACCATCAGATGCACAGAGGCGTCACTCCATCAGTCTTGAACACATCAGAAGAATCCAGTCTGAGTGCTATTAGCACGATGATGAGCTACGTCACATGGTGGCTCTCATTGGTGATACTGGGATGTGTTTAGCATGAGCCGTTGGACTGCATGAAAGCGACTTGGTGTTGGATACTGATGTTACATACGCGTAAGTTCCTGAGCTTTCGTAGCGATAGTGAAAGACATCTACTAGTCACAGGGTATACCCCCTGTTGGAGCGTCTCTGTGGGCGGCTAAGCGTATTAAACAGAATGACTCTGAGTATGCCTTCCCGAGGTATACAAATGGCATCAAATGTAATTCCAACTCCGCTTCTGCCGCACTCAACAAATGGATCGACCAGGTGGCAGGTTGGGACAATGTCATTCATGGCTTTAGGCATAGTTTCAGGGACAGACTCAAGGCTGTATCCGCACCCATAGACATGATTGATCAGTTAGGTGGTTGGGTTTGCAAAGTATGGGGCAAGGTCACGGGGATGGGCATTCAATCAACGCTCTGTATGAGATTTTATGTGATGGTTTGCTTTGATACGGAAGCATCATCTTCCGTATTCAATGCGAATGATTTGCATTTAGATTAAAAAGATGTATTCTGTCCCTGACTTTCACACGATAAGGGCGCATCATGAGTAAAGCTAAACTTCACATCGATCTCATAGAGCAAACGTTGTTTGCCTTGTCCAGGCCAACCTTGGATGCAAAGCTGAAACTCTATCACCTAATCGGACTATGGCTTGATTTACGCCCGAATGCCGATGTCTATGAGCGTTTTAAAGCTCGGACCGCCCTTAGCTTATTGAAGGAGAGTTTGGGTGAAGGTGCAGAAGAAATCCAAAATCACATTCAGTCAGCCGCATAGATTGCATTGACTACCACCATATAAGTCTGAGTAGTTTTATGTTGACTTACGAGGCACTGAGGTGTGCTTAAGGGTGAGCTTATGGTGTCCCGAACAGGCATTGATGCAGTCTTCAACGATCAATGCTTAAGTACTCGGTCATTCAGTGACCGAGTGCCTCAGAGAAACAGAATAATTAAATACCATGCGGTCGATGCGAAGCGTTTAGAACCATGAAAGTGGGTTCCACCAAATGCTGCCGCCCTCATCTGCATCGGATTTAGCTGTGGAATCTTCTTGCGTCGTCTCAGAATTCTCAGCACCGATCTGAGCCCATTCTGGAGCGATCGAATTATAGGACGCGCAGCCGCTGAGGGAGATCAATAGCAGCGCAATAACAGACGGCATCACGAGTGTTTTCATAGGTCCATGTTTCCTCGAAGTAGGTGCTAAAAGTATACACCAAACAAGCGCTTGGCTGTTAAAAACTGATCACACAGGAAGGGTTAATCGTTGAAGACGATCGGCCAAAGAGATGGCAGGGATGGGTCTAGCACAGAGACTCCTTGCTCTGAAAGCCTAGACCCATCAGATAACCACGGAAGGTATCCTTTCCCGCCTAAGAGAAGATTAATATCATTGATAACCGGTCATAAATAATCCTTTTGTATAAACTGATTTATCGCTTAGACAGCATTTCCAAGATTTGGGCTTAAGGTGTTGATCAGGCTTTCATCCGAAACCGATTCGAACAGCTATCGACGATTAGCACGCTTGATTCAGTGGTTAACGGGTAATTGACATCGATACTCGACCATGACGCTATACGCTCTTTGTCCAAACAATGCGGAGCCAGACTCAAGTGAAACACATCGTCAGAGTGAGAAAAAATTCCATAAGCCCGCAAGGGTAAAGATTGAAACTGGCGCTTCTGGAAATTCTTGAACCAGTACATTGGCGCAGACCGTAATGATCAGAAAACACGCAACGAAAGCTAACGTGCAATGGTTCGCAAAGCTTTCAGAATAAGAGATTTTTCCTTGAAGTTTCCTCGCGATCGTCAAATCGTCAGATTCGATAACGTGCATCGCTTTCAACCGACTCTTGATCAAAGCGCGCGATATATATAGGCCGGGAATGACACCGGCTAAGGAGAACCACAAATGGAGATTTGCGTACTGGTAGACGATTTCGTGGGAAATAACACCGACAAGCAACCCTAGTAGCACAGAAGTCCCGATTGGCTTTTTGGCCTTTTCATCATCAGGAAGATCAGCCATCGCGCCTTCATCCCTTACCCTTAACCCCTTCAAGCATACGAGGACTGTCAACTAGTGACAACACATATTCGCTGGGTCGGCAATCTACGGAGCTCCCGTAATTATCGATTTCAATCGATCAACCGATACAACCGCGGCCCTTAGCTACTAATTTACTTAGAATCGGATACCTTACAAAAATCGAACGATTAGGGCCTTACGGCCAACCTCTTAACTTGACAAAGAGTTTTTCCATCGCTTCGCTTTGATTTCTTGGTTCGTAAAACATTCATACGAATGAACGACCGCTTGACCGACACCAACGGGATCATGATTAACACGTTTAACTTGCTATTCTAGCGTCTGAATACATGCGCAAAATGCCTGATGCGAATAGGGCGCTACAAAATTTTCATTACAGTTCGACGAGATCAATAACTGAAACACGTTTTCTTGCGATATAAAGAATTGAAGTGGCCTCTCCATGATTGGCATCGGGTAGCCGTCATAACGAGCAATCGACCATGATTCCAGATTCAAAAGTGTGATGGTCTAAAATGTGGTCTGACAATGCGAATATCGGTTAACGCGCATTTGGTTCGCCTAGCCACAGAAATTTCAAAGAATTGTCGAGTTTACTCTAAAAAAAGTGGTCGCAGGTCAGGAGGTTGAACCAATCAAATGAAACCAAGGGAATTCTAGGCCTGACGAAAAAATAAAAGACTGATTTAGGAACAGGTAGCTAAAAAGCTCGGTCTGAAACAACGGATGGTGCAATACCTAGAGAAAGGAAAGCGAACCGGCAAAGATTTTGAAAAATTCGCAAAACGACAGAATTTGCACACTACGCTTTCTCATCGAGTATCTGACATTATTTTAGCCCATAGTCATCTAACAGTTACGAGGAATAACGCTCCTAAAGATTAAAGTCTCACAATATTCACCAATTGCTTTGGCTTCACACCCAACCATCGACGCACCAGCGCCCCGATCTCCCGTTGCAATGCATTTCGCAAGGCATCATCCGATTGTAATGTTGTAGAACTCTGCTCAGATAGGATCTCTTCGATCGCATACCTCAAGTCGCCATAGAGCGTGTCTGGGTCAATATCTCCCGATGGCACACCAACGAACTTGACCTGTGGTTCCGTCGCCAGTCGTGCCTTCTTATCAAGCACAACGGTTACAGTCGTCAGCCCACCATCGGCCAACGCGCGACGCTCAGAAAGTGCTCGATCGTTCAAAGGAATAAGGCTCGATCCAGATACCCCGAGCCGTCCTATTTGCACGCACGCAATGCAATCCACACCGGTTGAATCCAAATGAAGTACATCACCGTTGACGACGCGAGCTGATCCCAATCCCATCTCATCAGCAAGCTTCGAGTGAGATGCCATATGTCGCTCTTCACCATGAACAGGAATCACAACGTTTGGTCGCAATGCGCGATACATCCAACGCAGTTCATCTCGACATGGATGACCCGATACGTGAATCGGAGCATCTTGCTCAGTAATCACCCTCACCTTTTTCTGCGAGAGAAGGTCATAGAGTCGGTACAGTTTTTTCTCGTTTCCCGGAATCACCTTGGAAGAGAACACCACTGTATCATCGGGCTCGAGTAACAGATCTTCATGCTCACCTTTAGCCAACCTAGCCATCGCTGCTCTCGGCTCGCCTTGCGAGCCTGTCGCCAAAATAAGCTGCTCCGACCTCGGCAGATAATCCAGATATTCAGTGGGCACCAGATCAGGAAAGTTTTCGAGGTAGCCTGTTGCCTTGGCAGTTTGCAAATAGTTGAACAAACTTCGTCCAAGCACCGTAATCCGACGGCCTGTCTCTTGCGCGATATCGCCCAAGCTCGCGAGGCGGGCTGTATTCGAAGAAAAACAAGTCACAGCCACACGATTTGGCTGTGAAGCAATCACCTCAAGCAATGCCTTTCGGCATTCAGATTCTGAGCCAGACCAACCCTCAACAGTTGCGTTGGTCGAATCACCGATCACAAACTCGACCCCTGACTCGCCAAGTGCTAGCAGACGACCGTCATCATAATGCTCGCCCTCGATCGGATGTGGATCAAGCTTCCAATCACCCGTGTGGAAGACCGTTCGACCAGCAGCTTGTATGACAAGCGCATTGGGCTCTGGAATCGAGTGGGTGAGAGTCACCCACTCTAATTCAAAGTCACCTAACTTAAGCAAAGAACTCGGTAATACTTCATGTAAAGGGACTTGATCAAGCAGACCTGCCTCACCGAGTTTGCGCCTGGCAACCGACGCGGTAAACGGTGTGCAGTAAACCGGGGCCTTCAGCTGATTCCATAAATAATGCAA
The DNA here is from genome assembly GCA_902558075.1 of uncultured Litorivicinus sp. Lineage (GTDB taxonomy): Bacteria > Pseudomonadota > Gammaproteobacteria > Pseudomonadales > Litorivicinaceae > HIMB30. Next base: position 12,861 of record CACECO010000016.1, read on the forward strand.
CGCTCCAACGTGATCCTCATGCGCATGCGTGATCACAATTCCAACGATTTGATCACGCACCGATCGCAGCGCAGAAAGATCCGGACAGATCACATCGATACCAGGAGGTGTTGAGTCATCGGCAAAAGTGATTCCCACATCGACGATTAGATATTGGTCATCAGAATAATACACATTGAAATTCATCCCTATCTCGCCAGATCCGCCGAGTGGAATGAAATACAACTGCCCATCAATGAATGGAACTTGAGAAAAATTAGCAAGCGGCTTCAAAATACTATAAACATGTTCAGTTTAACGTTGAGAGACTCAATTATGGTAACGATCTTATTGCCGCATACCAAACACTCACAACCGCTGTAAGCGGCCGACTCAGAACATGAATTACTGGAGTCATTTGAACGTTTTGCAATTGTTAGCTGGGTGTCACGTGAATACCCGACCAATATACTTACTTAAGAAGAGTCGATTGAAGTGCCATCAAAGCTGGTGCCTAAAAATACCTATGTCTTGCGCGTTCGAGGCAATTCGATGATCGATGGCGATATTGTGGTCATCGAACAATCTCGAATCGCAGAAAATGGCGAAAGAGTTATCGTTCGAATTAACGAAAAAGAAGTGACCCTGAAGACGCTCAGGCTTGATCAAGGCGGGGTTAAATTAATGCTCGCAAACAGAGCGATGAGTCCAATTGTCCTGAGTAACGCAAACGTTGAAGTATTAGGAATTGTTCGCGGTGTGATTCGCGACCGAATCTAATCGGCAAGCATCCCAAGATAGTCGATCGTAACAGGTTTACCGTCTCCCCGATCGGCAAGACTCTCAACGACCGTAGTTGCTTTCGATAAGTCGTGCTCAATCGTGTAGAACGATGGACTAGCAAGACAGCGCAACCCGGCGCCTCTGGCGGCGGTTACCCCAGCTTTCGCGTCCTCAATTGCGATTGCCTCATCTGGATTCAAACCCAGTTTCTCGAGAACAACTCGATACACCTTAGGATCCGGTTTTTTCTCAGGTACTGTGATACCGCCAACCACAGCTTCAAACCGTTGGAGTCTCAATGCGCCTCCGACGGCCCGATCTAACGCATAAACGTTCGCCTCCGTTGTCGTTGTCGCAATTGCTAAGCGAATCGATCGCGATAAACATTCATCGATCAACCGCTCAACCCCCGGACGTAGAGTCGCAGAATGAGGCAATAACTCTGCGTAGCGTACAGTTTTCAATCGATGTAACGAAGCGATGTCCTGATCACTAATATCAGTCATTGATTCAATTTGAGCGTAGTGACGAATTCGCTCTTTACCGCCGGTCACTTTCAATAGTTCGCGATATTGTTCAGGAGACCAAAACCATCCAAGTCCAGCTTGTTCAAACACTGTATTGAATGCCTCACGATGCACTTCCTCCGTCTCCGCAAGAGTGCCATCAACATCAAAAATCACTGCTTGTAGCATCACTATGCCGCCAAGTCTTTCAGTGCATTAAACAAATGATCAAAACTATCGATCACGACGTCAGAACCGAGTAACTCGGGTGCTGTATTCGTATACCCACCGCGGACCAAGATGCAAGGCATACAGGCGTTACGAGCAGCTTTCACATCGGCAGCTGAGTCACCGACTAGAACAGCTTGCCGATCTCCTGTTCCAATGCGCTCCGCACACAATAGCAAAGGTTCAGGGTTTGGCTTCAGTGCACGGTCTGGCGTCGACCCGACATAGTCAGTAAAAAATTCCATGAGTTGAAGCTCATTCAAAATTATCTCAGCAACAGGTTCGGACTTATTTGTACACACACCCATTGAAAAGGCGGCGCCCTTAGCAGTCACCAATGTTTCACGAACGGCACGCATTGGCTTCGTTTTGACAGCGGGCGCACCCATATATCGAGTCGTGAAGGCACCATAGAATACCTCCTGAATCTCAGCTGGACCGCCTGTCGCCTCTAACGCTCGTTCACAAAGCTTCGGCATGCCATCACCAATAAATTCCTGGGTTTCCTCAATGGAGATGTGACGCAGCCCATGGCTCGCCAGAACTGTATTCACAGCGGCCTGAAGATCAGGCGCTGAATCAACCAACGTACCGTCTAAATCAAAAACTAACGAAAATCGACTCGCTAAGTCACGATAATTCGTCATCATTGATTCCTGGCTGCGTTTCGAATCGCCTCGATGTTGTCTCTGTAGGCATCAATCGACCCACCTTTAAAGACCGCAGAGCCTGCAACCAATGCTGTCGCGCCGGCAGCCACAACGGATGGAGCAGTCTCGGGAGTGATGCCTCCGTCCACTTCAATATCAACATCTCGGCCGCCAAGCATATCGCGAATCCGAGCAATTTTATCGACGACTGTCGGGATGAATGATTGCCCACCGAAACCCGGGTTCACACTCATCACCAACACCAAATCAAGCCGATCAAGTACATAGCGCAAGCAGTCTTCAGATGTGTGCGGGTTCAAGGATACGCCGGCTCGACAACCTAGCTCACGTATCTGAGTCAACGTGCGGTCGAGATGTTCGCAGACCTCCGCATGCACTGTGATGATGTCGGCACCAGCCTTTTGGTAAATCTCCAATAATCGATCCGGATTACTCACCATCAAGTGTGCATCAAATACCTTATCGGTTGCACTTCGAACTGATTGGATAATTGGCGGACCAAATGTAAGATTTGGTACGAAGTGACCATCCATTACATCCAAGTGGATCCAATCACACCCCGCCTGATCAACCGCCTGAATCTCTTCTGCTAGCTTTCCAAAATTCGAGGCAAGTACTGATGGTGCAATTTTGACTTCAGCCATGTGAATTCCTTTGTATCGTTGATTTTAAAGCGTTCCTGAAGCGTACTTATGGGCCATTTCACTGAGTGGAATCGGCTTAATCCTCGTCGCATTCCCTGCACAACCGAAACGTTCAAATCGGTCCGCAACCAGAGCTTCCATAGCATCCATTGCCGGCACTAGGAACTTTCTTGGGTCAAACTCTGCGCGTTTTTCAGTTGCAACACGGCGGAATGCACCAGTCATTGCAAGTCGGCAATCTGTATCGATATTTACCTTCCGCACACCACATTTTATACCACGCTCAATCTCCTCAACGGGTACACCGTAGGTTTGCGGGATATCGCCTCCAAACTCATTAAACAGTTCCTGGAGATCTTGAGGAACCGAGCTCGATCCGTGCATTACTAAGTGGGTATTGGGCAACTTCTTGTTAATCGCCTCGACCACGTGCATCGCTAAAATCTCCCCATCAGGCTTACGCGAAAACTTATATGCCCCGTGGCTCGTACCCATGGCAATCGCAAGCGCATCAACTCCTGTCTTTTTCACAAAATCAACTGCTTGGTCGGGATTGGTCAATAGCTCATCTTCAGATAGCTTTCCCTCAAAACCATGACCATCTTCTTTCTCGCCTTCACCAGTCTCGAGTGAACCAAGTACGCCCAACTCTCCCTCTACAGAAGCGCCTACAGCATGTGCCATTTCAGTCACTCGCTGCGTTATACCCACGTTGTACTCGTAGGATGCTGGTGTTTTCGCATCGCCTTCGAGTGATCCGTCCATCATCACCGAGGTAAATCCATGTTGCATTGCTGTCAGACATGTTGCTTCGTTATTCCCATGGTCTTGATGCAACACGATTGGGACATCCGGATACATCTCAGCCAAAGCCGTCACCATTGCTTTCAGCATTGGATCGCCGGCATAGGTGCGTGCTCCGCGCGATGCTTGAAGGATGACAGGCGCATTTAACTTATCTGCCGCCTTCATGATCGCTAAGCCTTGCTCCATATTATTAATGTTGAACGCAGGAACTCCGTATCCACGCTCTGCTGCATGGTCGAGTAATTGTCTTAATGAAATAAGTGCCATTTATTTATCTCCCTGATCACGATCGCTGAACGAGACGTTCAGCGGTCTCGCAAATTGCTTCTTTTGTAATTCCAAAATATTCATAAAGCTCGGGTGCGGGGCCCGAAGCGCCAAAGTCGGTCATGCCAATGAACACATCCTGAGGTCGTAAATACCGATCCCAGCCGAACCCAGTTAATGCCTCCACGGCAATTCGTGGTGCTGAACCGAGTACTGACTGACGATACTGATCCGACTGTTGATCGAATAACTCCCAACACGGCATTGACACAACAGCCACCTTTAGACCCGATGACTCCAACATTGCTGCTGCCTCAAGTGCAATCGCAATCTCAGAACCTGTCGCCATTAAAGTGATACCTCGAATCCGTTTATTGCTCGTTGGATTCCAACGCCTGATGAGTCAATGGTTGTAATTCGGTTCGCCAATCCTCGGGGAATCGATTTCCCATACCTTTTGTCGATGATTCATGACAGCTTCATGTCTCGACCCAACTCAATTGTGATCCCAGGTGGAAAGATGGCGCTTGCGCTTCAACTCATTTTGACACCGATGATCTGGAAGCTTGCTTCTGAATCACGTCGTCTTCGG
>CACECO010000017.1 GCA_902558075.1 uncultured Litorivicinus sp.
GCGTGTGGCTCGGCCCATGTATCGGTCGAGATGCATTTGAAGTTGGGCCTGAAGTTATAGACGCTTTTGTATCTAAAAATTCAGACTGGGGCCGTTATTTTAAATCGGTCAGCGATTCTGATCGCTTGATGGCCGATCTCCAGGGTATCGCTTGTGATCTTCTAGAAAACCTTGGTCTTGTGACAATTCGAAGGTTCGATGCCTGCACCTACAGCGACTCGACGCAATGGTATTCCTATCGTCGATCAGGCATTACCGGGCGAATGGCGAGCTGTATTATGCGCACTGAATAACCTGTGGATAACTTGTAATTCGTAATTCTCGCCCCCACCAATGAATCACAGATTGTTTTAGATAAGGGATTACCTAATGCGAATGGACAGGGTAACAAATCGTCTCATGCAAGCGCTTCAGGATGCGCAAAGCCTCGCCTTAAGTCTTGATCATAATGAGATGTCACCATGGCATCTTTTGAAAGCGTTATTGATGCAAAACGGTGGTTCGGCGCGTTCCCTGGTGCTTTCTGCCGGTGGGCAGTTTGATCAATTGCTCAGTGAAGTCGAGCGCGCTTTAGAAGGATTGGCACGGGTTGCGAACCACGATGGTGAGATCCGAATGAGTCAGGATCTGGCGCGTCAGGTTAATTTGGCTGAGAAGCAGTCAATGGCTCAGAAAGACGCCTATCTCTCTTCTGAAACTGTTTTGGCTGTGATGTCGAAAGATAAGGCGACAAAAGGCGTGTTTCAGGCGGCTTCAGTAAATGAAGATCACTTTGCCGATGCAATTGAGAAACTCCGTGGAGGCGAGTCAGTGCAGACCGAAAATGACGAAGACAACCGTGGTGCCTTAGAGAAGTATTGCCTTGATCTGACTGCGCGAGCGTCAGACGGCAAATTGGATCCGGTGATTGGGCGTGACGAAGAAATTCGGCGTGCCGTCCAAGTATTGCAGCGTCGAACAAAGAATAATCCTGTGTTGATCGGCGAACCGGGTGTCGGTAAGACGGCTATCGTTGAGGGTCTAGCGGCTCGGATTGTCAATGGTGAAGTGCCTGAGGGATTAAAAGGGAAGCGCGTGTTATCGCTTGATATGGGATCGCTGATTGCGGGTGCGAAATTCCGTGGTGAATTCGAAGAGCGATTGAAGGCTGTTTTGAAAGAATTGGCACAGCAAGAAGGGCAAATCATCTTATTTATCGATGAGATCCACACCATGGTGGGAGCCGGGAAGTCCGAGGGAGCTATGGATGCAGGCAATATGCTGAAGCCTGCACTCGCTCGCGGGGAACTTCATTGCGTAGGTGCAACAACACTTGATGAATATCGCCTGTATTTTGAAAAAGATGCTGCTCTCGAGCGTCGCTTCCAGAAGGTGTTGGTGGGTGAGCCGACAGAAACCGATACGATCGCAATTCTCCGTGGGTTGAAGCCGAAATACGAAGTGCATCACGGGGTAGAGATTTCTGACTCGGCAATCATTGCAGCAGCAAAGCTGTCGAGCCGTTACATCACTGACAGGCAATTGCCTGATAAGGCGATTGATTTGATGGATGAGGCGGCAAGCCGCATCCGTTTGGAAATGGATTCAAAGCCTGAAGAGTTGGATCGTTTAGATCGTCGGCTGATTCAATTAAAAATCGAACGTGAGGCATTAAAAAAGGAGAAAGATGAGGCGAGTAAGGTACGCCTAGTTGAACTTGAAGAAACGATTACCGAAGTCGCGAAGGAAGCTGGTGCACTTGAAGAGGTGTGGGCGTCTGAAAAAGCGCAAACTCAAGGTGTCCAAGCCATTAAAGAAGAGCTTGATCGCGCCGAAATTGATTTAGATCAGGCACGACGTGCAGGCGATTTGGCTCGGATGAGTGAAATTCAGTATGGCGTGATTCCGTCCCTCGAAAAGCGTATGGTTGAAGCTCATGAGGTCAACGAGTCAGATGAAGGAAAGCTGGTCCGCTCTCGTGTAACCGAACAGGAAATTGCTGAAGTTGTCAGTCGTTGGACTGGTATCCCTGTTGTCAAGATGCTCGAAGGTGAGAAAGATAAGTTGCTTCAAATGGAGGATGCATTGCATGCTCGGGTGGTTGGGCAGGATACAGCGGTGACGGCGGTTGCCAATGCGGTACGCCGATCACGATCTGGCTTATCGGATCCAAAGCGACCTAATGGTTCGTTTTTGTTCTTAGGGCCAACTGGGGTTGGTAAAACCGAACTGTGTAAAAGTTTGGCTGAATTTCTGTTTGATTCGGAGGATTCAATGGTTCGGATTGATATGTCTGAATTCATGGAGAAACACTCAGTCGCTCGACTTGTAGGCGCACCTCCGGGGTATGTTGGATATGAACAAGGCGGTTATTTGACTGAAGCAGTACGTCGCCGTCCCTATGCTTTGGTGCTGTTGGATGAAGTAGAGAAGGCACATCCCGACGTATTCAATATTCTTTTGCAAGTACTCGATGACGGTCGTCTCACTGACGGCCAGGGTCGCACGGTTGATTTTTCTAATTCGGTTGTGGTCATGACCTCTAACCTGGGGTCTGACTTAATCCAGAGTATGGTTGGTGAGTCGCACCAAACGATTCGAGATGCCGTAATGGGCATTGTGGGTACGCATTTCCAACCTGAGTTTATCAATCGAATCGATGATGCCGTTGTTTTCCACGCACTGGGCCGAGCTCATATTCGTGGGATCCTAGATATTCAGTTATCTTATTTACACGCTCGACTCGACGAGCTGGAATATGGGTTTGAACTAACTGATGGAGTCGCCGAAAAATTATGTGAGGCAGGTTACGATCCGGTCTATGGTGCGCGACCCTTGAAAAGAGCGATCCAGGTTCATCTTGAAAATCCGCTTGCCGAGGCATTACTGAAAGGTCAGTTTGCGCCTGGTGCAACCATTCAAGCAGTGCTCACGTGTGCCGGTGAGATAACCTTTCAGACATAAAATACCCCGGGCTTCAGTTGACAGTCGGTGTATGGGTGTCACAATTCCCAGTTTACCTTAACTATTTACTCGGAGAGAGTCGGAAGTGGAATTGCTTTCTGGCGGTGAAATGATCATGCGCGCGCTGAAAGTTGAAGGAGTCAAAATGATTTTTGGCTACCCCGGCGGCGCGGTTCTGCACATTTATGACGCCCTGTATCAGCAAGATGCAGTTGAACACATTTTGGTGCGCCACGAGCAGGCTGCAGTCCACGCTGCGGACGGGTTTGCGCGATCGACTGGCGAAGTTGGTGTCAGCCTGGTGACCTCGGGTCCTGGGGCGACAAATGCCATTACGGGAATTGCCACTGCTTATATGGATTCTATTCCGTTGGTTGTGATTTCTGGAAACGTGCCGAGTCATTTGATGGGCACTGATGCATTCCAAGAGACGGATATGATCGGTTGTTGTCGCCCGATCGTGAAACATTCGTTTCTTGTGCGTTCGATTGAAGAAATCCCAAGTGTGATGAAAAAAGCGTTTCATATCGCGAAGAGTGGTCGCCCGGGTCCTGTCGTCGTTGATGTACCAAAAGACATGACAGCACCGACCGAAAAACGTCCATTTGAATACCCGGAAACAGTCAAGATGCGTTCTTACACACCGGCGCTTAAAGGGCATGCTGGTCAGATTCGTAAAGCACTTGACCTTCTCCTTGAAGCGAGACGTCCAGTTATTTATGCCGGCGGTGGCGTGGTCTTGGGTGATGCAGCAGAGGAACTCACGGCCATTGCGAAGCGTCTCGGTTATCCGGTGACCAATACGTTGATGGGTTTGGGTGCGTTTCCCGGATCGGATGATCAGTTCATCGGCATGCTGGGTATGCACGGTTTTTATGAAGCGAACCAAGCAATGCATCAAGCGGATGTGATCTTTGCAGTAGGTGCTCGGTTTGATGATCGAGTGACGAATAACCCGAAAAAATTCTGCCCTAACGCGCGGATCGTGCACATCGATATCGACCCTGCCTCAATCCAAAAAACAGTTCGGCATATCGAAGTTCCTTTAGTTGGTCCTGTGAAGTCTGTGTTGGCGGATATGGTGGAAATGCTGAATCAGATGGATGTGGAGCCCGACCAGAGTGCACTGAGTGCCTGGTGGGAAACCATCAATGGCTGGCGCGAAAAGCATGGGCTATGGACTGGTGATCGTTTTACACGTCGCGGTAAGATCATGCCTCAGGATGTGATACGTACGTTGTACGAAGTGACCAACGGAGAAGCGTTCATTTGCTCGGACGTTGGACAACATCAAATGTTTGCCGCGCAATACTACAAGTACGACCAACCACGACGATGGATAAATTCTGGCGGGCTCGGAACGATGGGATTTGGTTTGCCCGCTGCGATGGGTGTTCAGCTTGCACATCCAGAAAGCCCGGTTGCTGTTGTCACAGGAGAGGGCTCGATTCAGATGTGTATCGAAGAACTTTCGACTTGCACGCAATACAACATGCCTGTGAAGATCATTAACTTGAATAATGCCGCTTTAGGAATGGTCAAGCAATGGCAGGATATGCAGTATGGTGGTCGTTACGCGGCCTCAACCTATGCCGATTCACTGCCAGATTTCGTCAAGCTTGCTGAAGCCTACGGACACGTGGGAATAATCGTGACCGATCCATCAGAGCTGAAAGCAAAAATGGAACAGTGTTTCTCGATGAAGGACCGCGTGGTGTTCATGGATATCTACATCGATCCGGATGAGCATGTCTATCCAATGCAGATACCGACTGGCTCGATGAAGGATATGATTTTAAGCAAGACGGGCCCTACGAAGTGAGACGCATAATTTCGGTTCTGATGGAAAATGAGCCAGGTGCGTTGTCTCGTGTCGTCGGACTGTTTTCACAACGCGGATACAACATCGAATCGCTCACCGTCGCACCGACAGAAGATTCCACATTGTCGCGTCTGACAGTGACCACGATTGGTGACGATATTGTGATTGAGCAGATTACGAAGCAGTTGAATAAGCTCATCGATGTTGTGAAATTGGTGGATCTGACTGAGGGCGAACACCTCGAGCGCGAGTTGATACTGATTAAAATTAAAGCCAGCGGGGCGCAGCGCGCTGAAGTAAAGCGAACTTGTGATATCTTCCGCGGTCAAATTGTTGATGTTACCCCGGCAATTTATACAGTCCAGCTCACCGGAACAAGCGACAAGTTAGATGCATTTATTGATGCGATTGGTGCCTCGGCCGTTTTGGAAGTAGTCCGAAGCGGTGTCAGTGGTATTGCGCGCGGGGAACGCGTGTTGTCTGTGTAAGCCGCCAAAAATTAACGAGAGGAAAACATTTCATGCAGATTTATTACGACAAAGATTGCGACCTATCCATTATTCAGACGAAAAAGGTATCGGTAATCGGTTATGGGTCGCAGGGCCATGCTCAGGCGTGTAACCTGAAAGATTCAGGTGTTGACGTCACCGTTGGTCTTCGCACCGGCTCGTCTTCGGTCGCTAAAGCCGAAGCACATAGTCTGAAAGTGTTGCCAGTGGCTGAGGCCGTCGCGCAAGCAGATCTTGTCATGATTCTGACGCCTGATGAGTTTCACGGGGATCTGTACAAGTCGGAAATCGAACCAAACATCAAGCAAGGTGCTACGCTCGCGTTCTCACATGGCTTCTCAATTCACTACAACCAGGTGGTTCCACGTGCCGATCTGGACGTGATTATGATCGCACCGAAGGCGCCAGGTCATACGGTACGTAGTGAGTATGTCCGCGGTGGTGGTGTTCCTGACTTGGTCGCAATTTATCAGGATGCGTCTGGTAACGCGAAGAATGTTGCAATGTCCTACGCTGCAGGCGTTGGTGGCGGTCGGACCGGTATCATTGAAACCACGTTTAAGGATGAAACTGAGACTGATTTATTTGGTGAGCAGGCCGTTCTTTGTGGTGGATGCGTTGAGCTCGTTAAAGCGGGTTTTGAAACATTGGTCGACGCGGGCTATGCGCCAGAAATGGCATATTTTGAGTGCCTTCATGAATTAAAACTGATTGTTGATTTGATGTATGAGGGTGGTATTGCGAACATGAACTACTCAATCTCAAACAACGCAGAGTTCGGTGAATATGTCACTGGCCCTGAAGTGATCAACGAAGAGTCTCGATATGCGATGCGTGAAGCGCTGCGTCGGATCCAGGATGGCGAGTATGCCAAGATGTTTATTATCGAAGGCCAAACAAACTACCCATCGATGACAGCACGTCGTCGTAACAATGCAGCACATCCGATTGAGCGGATTGGTGCTGACTTACGTGCGATGATGCCATGGATCGCAGCTAATAAACTGGTTGACAAAGACAAGAACTAATTGAGGGTGGGTCCTCGGGCCTGCTTGTCATGATGACTCAGTCAAAAGGTATTTACCTCCTCCCTAACATCTTGACGACTGCAGCACTGCTGGCAGGATTTTTTTCCATTATTACCGCAACACGAGCGGTTTATGAGGGAGAAGTGCTGTTTGAGACTGCTGCAATCGCGATTCTTGTGTCAGGGCTCTTTGATGGTCTTGATGGCCGTGTTGCCCGGCTTACCAACACTCAAAGTGAATTTGGTGCGCAATATGATTCGCTGAGTGACGTAGTTGCTTTCGGTGTCGCGCCGGCTGTTTTGGTATTTAGTTGGTCTTTATCGGCACTTGGCAAACTCGGATGGGTCGCAGCCTTCATCTATGTTGCGGGAACGGCTTTACGACTTGCCCGGTTTAATATCCAGCGTGAAATTGTTGATTCAAATTACTTTATCGGCCTAGCGTGTCCTGCCGCAGCCTATTTCTTAGCATCTGCTGTCTGGACGCTGGTCGATTCCAGTATCCAAGGCGAGACAGTCGCGTTAACGATGGTGATATTGACTGCAATCTGTGGTCTTCTCATGGCGTCATCTGTTCCTTATCCCTCATTTAAGAACTCTGATTTGAAGGCACGTGTGCCTTTACTTGCGATCATGGCTGCTGCATTGATATTTGCTTTTGTGTCTCTTGATCCGCCCCGGGTTCTATTTTTGTTAACGAGTCTTTATATTTTTAGTGGTCCAGCACTTTGGTTCAAAAAACGGATCGACGGGAAAAAACGTGCGCCGAAGGAAGAAGAGTAAACGCGGGATCATTGATGAAGATATCCCGACGGTGTCAGAAAATGAGGCTAGGCGCCAGGTACTCTATGGTGCGATTGGTTTCGTTATCAGTTGTGTACTGGTCGTGCTGTTCCGACCGGGGACTGATCACTTGATTGAAACGATCGTTTTGATCGGTATCGTGGCGTCAAGCACTTTTGGTGGTATGAAGTTAGCCAGTTGGTTGGAATCAAAACAATACAATCTCAAAGGATAAGTAATGCAAAAAGGGTATTGGATTAGTTGTTACCGTGAAATTTATGATGAGGACAAGCTGGCGGCTTATGCGGAACTCGCGAAGCCTGCGGTTGAGAGCCAGGGTGGACGCTTTCTCGTTCGTGGCTCTGCTGTCTATGCGGCTGGTTCAGGCGTGATGGAGCGTACAGTGATCGTTGAATGGCCAACGTTGATTGATGCGCAAAACGCCTATGACGCGGATGCTTACCAAGCTGCATTGGATGCGTTGGCAGACGGCGTTGATCGTGATTTTCGGATTGTTGAAGGTGCTTAGCGTCACAGTCGCGCCCAATGAGCGCGATTGAAAAAACTTTCTTGCAGAATGCCCATTTCATTGGCATCCTCGAGGTATGAACAAATTAGTTACCATACACACCCTTCTATTTGGCCGTCGACTGCCCTAATGGGCGGTTTAGTTTGTCTCGTATTCGATTTCTTTTTGTATTCAGTTGTATGTATTACCAGACGGTTTTAACCCGTTGGAGAAATGAAGATGGCGAAAGATCAGTTAATCATTTTTGACACAACATTGCGTGATGGAGAGCAGAGTCCGGGCGCTTCAATGACTCGTGATGAAAAAGTTCGCATTGCCAAAGCGCTCGAGCGTCTTCGCGTTGATGTTATTGAAGCCGGATTTGCTGTGGCGAGCCCGGGTGATTTTGAAGCCGTCAAAGCGGTTGCGTCGGCCATTCAAGAATCGACAGTCTGCAGCTTGTCGCGCGCGCTTGACCGAGATATCGAAATTGCTGCGGAAGCGATCGCCCCTGCACCACGGCGTCGGATTCATACATTCATTGCAACGAGCCCGATACATATGAAGCACAAGCTTAAGTTAGAGCCTGAGCAAGTGATTGAGCAGGCGGTCTATGCAGTGAAAAAAGCGCGTCAGTATACGGATGACGTCGAGTTTTCCGCCGAAGACGCGGGCCGCTCAAATATCGACTTCCTTGCTCGCGTGTTCGAAGCTGCGATCGATGCTGGTGCGAGTACATGTAATTTTCCAGACACAGTTGGGTATAACCTTCCATTCCAAATCGAAGAGACCGTCCGGATACTCCTATCGAAAATTCCCAATGCTGATAAAGCGATCTTTTCAGTGCACTGCCACAACGACCTCGGAGTCGCTGTGGCGAATTCACTAGCGGCTGTCCGTGCCGGCTGTCGTCAAATTGAGTGTACGATTAATGGACTTGGTGAGCGTGCAGGAAATACGTCGCTTGAAGAAGTCGTGATGGCCGTCAAAACGCGATCCGATATTGTTGATGTTGAAACACATATTGAGACACAGCATATTCTCCCCGCATCGCGATTGGTCTCTTCTATTACGGGATTCCCAGTCCAGCCAAACAAGGCAATCGTTGGTGCGAATGCATTTGCGCATGAGTCTGGTATTCACCAAGACGGTGTTTTGAAGCATCGCGAAACCTACGAGATCATGCGTGCTGAAGATGTGGGCTGGAATACTAACAAAATGGTCTTGGGTAAACATTCGGGACGTGCTGCTTTCAAATCTCGACTTGATGAACTTGGGATTGTTTTGGCCGATGACCAAGCGTTGAATGAGGCTTTTGCACGCTTTAAGGACCTAGCTGACCGAAAACATGAAATCTTTGATGAAGATCTGCAAGTAATAATGAATTCCCAGAAAATGGAGGCTGACAGTGCGCGCTACGATCTCGCAGACCTGTCCGTCACATCAAAAATGGGAGTGGCGCCAACAGCACATCTCAAGCTACGGGTCGACGGGTCTGAGATTGACACCTCTGCGGAAGGCGACGGTCCAGTCGACGCGGTGTATAAAGCGATCGAGTCCGTTGCAAATTCTGGAAGCGACCTTCAGCTATATTCCGTGAATGCCATAACAACAGGAACCGACTCTCAAGGTGAGGTGACGGTTCGTCTCGAAAAATCCGGTCGAATCGTGAATGGACTCGGTGCGGATACCGATATTATTGTTGCTTCAGCGAAAGCCTACCTTCACGCATTGAATCTGATTGAAAGGCCGTTGGATAAGGAACATCCTCAAAAGTCCGAGGGCATTTGATGCAGATATTACCAGCGGAGGAATCGCGAAGGATCCTGGATGCGATGGGAATCCCGGTCGTTGTGCTTCGCGAGGGCTCTCATGAGGCTACAGCGATTTCGGAAACCACGACTGCTGAGACTGGCCTGAGTCAGACGATATCAGAACGGGTGGAAGTTCTTGAAAAGAGCGTAGCTCTCAGTGGTGAGGTAGTCGAGATAGAGAAGACACTGAGGGATGTCGCAGACAATGAAGCATCTGAAAGACCAGTCATACGGCCTGATTCCACTGATGCGATGGGCAAGTCAAAACCCCTTCGATTTACCTTAGTCAGTGCGGTGACAGCAGATGTTTTATTTGCCTGCGAACTTCCCGATTGGGCTGGTGGTTTGCTTGAAGGTCGTTTGACAGGTATTTGTTCCGATCTACTGAGGGCTTTATCTTTGTCGACTGAGGATGTTGATTGGCAGTATTTCCATTGGCCGATTGCAGGAATCATAGATCATGGGTGCGAGGCAGCGACCGATGCGTTGGATGCTTGGTTACATCGGCGATGGGCTGAGACTCGCTCAGCAGATCCTGTGATCGCATTTGCCGTTTCCGAAATCGATTTATCCGCCAGCTTTTCCGATGCGTTGATACTTCCGCCTTTGGACCAACTCGCTGTTTCAGGCGATGCAAAGCGATCCGCTTGGAAGATTATTCATGAGCACAAGCGTGGCTAATACGCTGACATTTCGATTGCTGGAAGAGTCTGACCTCGATGCTGTTTGCGACCTCGAGTCACGTGCGTACGAATTTCCATGGTCTCGCACCATCATCGGTGGGTGTACAACCGTCCCTTATCGGATTTGGCTTGGTTTTCAATCGGACCAATCCGTTCATATCTGCCAAGCATTTTTATCAATCTCGCTTGACGAAGCGCACATTCTGAATGTTTCAGTTGACCCTCGCTTCCAAGGCCAAGGTTTTGGCGGTCAGATGCTTAATCATTTAATAGACGATGCGCGAGCGCAAGGTGCACGACAAATTTTTCTTGAGGTGCGTGAATCAAATACCATTGCAATCCATATGTATCTGAATCAAGGATTTAATGAAGTTGGCCGGAGACGGAATTACTATCCGACTGCAACGAGGCGAGAGGACGCCTTGGTCTTTGGGCTACAGCTACGATTTGATCAACTCTGAATATTTGATTCTCGTCTGATTCAAGGACAGGCTATTCCCAAAACCCGGTACATTAATCGAATCAGGGCCAATCTCGATATCTAAACTCTCCACGATATTCTCACCATAGTGGTAAAGAATCTCGATCGCTCCACGATCAATATTCTGGCGATAACGTGCTTGTCTGGATTGCACTTCATCCGATCCCTGTATCTTAATTAGTCCGTGGCGTGATTGAAGAAGTTCCGCCGTTGCTTCAGGCGACACAATAGCAGCAGTTGAGTTGTTACCACCAAACCCCTTTGCGTTGATCAGTGCGGCCTTGATTCGTTGTTCTCTAGACGTTAAAACAAAGTCAAGCCCGTCTTCAATGACATCTGGAGCCAACGAATCGGTCGTTTGGATTCCTGGCGCAATCTGTGATGCAAATGCGCCGAGACTGACAGCCAATTGGTCGCCACCCGCAGTTCCTTGGGAGTGACCGAGTTGACTTTTGACTGCACTGACTGACCAGGCATCGAGTCCAAAGGCTGTCGCAACCCGAGACAATACGTCAGACTCTGTGACTCGATTTTGTGGGGTGCTGGTTCCATGGGCTTGTACTAGGGTTTCATTTGCCAGCACATCCTGTCCGAGCAAATCTCGAATGCTGGCTGCAGCTTGCGCCAGCGTCAGATAGTTACCTGCACCAGGAGCAGAAATACTGCGTTTACCACCATCAGCATGACTGGCTACTGTTGGTACGGATCCAAAAATTGTTGCGCCGAGTTCGACTGCCAACTGATCGTTCATTAAGATAAAGTATTGGCTGGATTCGCCCATGGTAAATCCACAGTTAAGACCAAAGGGCCGGCTGGTCTTGCGATAGTTTGGGATCTCATGTTCGCTTAATCCATCGAGCTCCCGGAGCCCTTGGTCCTCAGCGAGTGCCCCCATCGCACGAAAGCCTTCGATCACTTCGGGCGTGATGGGGCAGTCAGCTCCACCAACGACAGCAATCTTATAGCGTCCTTCCTGAATGCCCTCTACCGCATTATTAAGGTTGTATAAAAAGCTCGCGCATGCACCCATGCTGGCTCCTGACCGGCCAAGACTCCCAAGCACGTAGGCATTTGTGAAGTCGGCCGGCATTTGAGGATATCCAAGTGGTAATTGCTTTGATGTGGTTCGTTTGCCAAGCAGTGCACTTTTTAGCATGCCGCCAAAACCAGGTTCGTCCATTTGTCCGATAGATGAACCAGCAAAAACAGCAATCTGATTCGGGGCGATATGTTGCTTGATTTGATGCCATTGAAGTCCAGAACTAAACCAGCAGTCGGACAAGGCGAATAGAGCAAGCTGAAGCGTTCGGGGATGATTTCTCGACGGGTAGAACATATCTGGTCGAAATCCTGTTGGCGTCATCCCCGCGGATTGCACAGATGATTTTCGCGTACAGGGTGTCAGTAGGTCACGGGGCTCAATGACATATTCGGTCAGTCGTCCTTCCTTTTGCCCCACAGCCCACCCAGGTGGGAGTGGATTTGGTGCCTGTAGTGGGCCTAGCCAAACACTTGTTGGCTGTTTTGTGTGACCAAGCCGGTGCAGAGGAATTTGATCTGGATTAAACCAATCCGGATGGATTCTTCGGATCAATGTATTCTCCAGGATATGCTGAACTTGCGCCTTACTCATCGAGGTCTCTTTACCCATGCCGATGAGCGCTCCGATTTGATCAACTGTGCGGGCCTTTTCAGAGGGAGAGAGCGCGTCCATGATCAGGCGTCTGAATGCCTGGTGGTCTGAGCTTCGGCCTGCAGCATTGATTCCGCCAAATCCGACGATAAGAGGTAATGGAGTCACAGTATTATCCGAGATCGAAAGGGGGTAATGTACCAAGATGAGACCCAGTTGTGCTATGCAGAATCATCGCTTTTCTAATGCTTTGTGGATCCCGAGTCCACATTTTGATGAAAGACCGTCGAATGAAATTAGCTTAATTGTGATTCATGCGATTTCTCTTCCGCCAGAATTATTCAATGCTTTACCAGTCATGGCATTTTTCCAAGGAACTTTGGATACCGGGACCGACCCTTATTTTGAAGCATTGAAGGATGTTCGGGTCTCTGCTCATTTGGTGATTGGGCGACAGGGGGAGGTGTATCAATTGGTACCTTTTGATAAACGGGCTTGGCATGCTGGTGAGTCTGAATTTGATGGGCGTTCAAGGTGTAATGATTTTAGTATTGGAATTGAACTGATCGGACCGGTAGAGGGACCATTTACTGATCGACAATATCAATCACTTGCAACGGTCTGTTCTCAACTCTGTTTGAGTTATGCAATCGAACCCTGCCACATTGTCGGTCATCGTGAGATTGCACCAGGTCGCAAGATCGATCCTGGCGAAGATTTTGATTACGAACGCATTCGACCTGATAATTAGAATATTGGTGCAAGAGCGAGTGCCAAGGGAATCCAAAAGATTGCGCCGATATTACCGATCAAGACGATCGAGGCGACTCGGGTCGGTTCTTGCTTGTATTGTTCTGCCAGCATGAAACAAAGCACAGCTGGCGGGAGTGCTGCAAACAGCAAAAAAACACTCCATTGAATTGGGTTTAAATCCAGAAGTGGTTTTAGTAGAAACGCGATTACAAGACTGACTAGTGGACACCATATAGACCCGAAAACCGCTATCTTAATATCGCGAGCAGATACGCTGTTCATGCGAATCCCGAGAGCAAATAACACTAGTGTCACGCCTGTATTTGCTAGGAAATCTAAGGGTATTAATATTGTCTCGTTTATCTCCACAGACGTTAACGCGACCATTACCCCGGCTATGGTTGCAAAAATAGTCGGGGTTGAGATTGGGTTGAAGATTTTTGCCCTTCTATCCAGGATGTAAAAGCCAAGCGAGAAGTGTAACAATTGTGAGACGATGAAAACGATAACGATGGCGGGCATCGCCTCCTGTCCAAACGCCAAAAGGACCAACGGAAATGCTAAGTTTCCGGTATTGGTAAACATCATCGGTGGGACAAATGTTTTGGATTCTATTTTAAAAAATAGGCACAAAAGCCAAGTGACTAATCCACAACCCAAAATAGTGCAAGTCACTCCGAATGCTAGGGAGATATACTCTTCGAGTTGAACATTTTTTCCTGCTAACACGGAAAAAATAAGAATAGGGACCAGTATTTCCATGCATAACTTATTAATCGTTGACATATCCGGTTTGCGCCACCTGCCGTAGACGTAGCCGATAATCACCACTATCAGCACAGGTATGACGCTACGCAGAATGCGATCAACAATTAGGTCGTTAGGCACGTGACTGTTGGTTCCTTTGTGATAAGCCCTCTTCCATGGACGGTCAGGCGATTTAGCTCTGGACTATTTTCGGTGAAAACCATCAGGAACAATGAGGATATCTTGATTGACATCACTAATGCGAGTGCGACCACACAAACCCATCGTGGTGTCGAGCTCTTTGTGGATCACGTTGAGCGCATCCATTACGCCTTGTTCGCCATTTGCACCCAATCCATAGGTATATGCACGTCCAATCATTGTGCCTTTGGCACCAAGTGCGATTGCCTTGAGAACATCCTGTCCCGAACGAATTCCGCTGTCGAACATCACCTCTATTTTATGTCCAACCGCATCAACGATGTGGGTAAGCATTCGAATAGAGCTGGAGGCACCGTCAAGTTGACGGCCACCGTGATTGGATACGACTATTGCGTCGGCACCGAGATCGGCTGCTTTCTTTGCGTCGTCAGCATCTAAGATACCTTTTAAGATGACCTTGCCGTTCCACATCTCCATGAGTTGTCCGATTCGTTTCCAGTCAAGAGATTGGTCAAAGGCTTCGGCTGTCCAACTACTGAGTGACGATGCATCACTGACGCCTTTCGCGTGTCCAACAATATTTCCGAAGAAACGACGCTTCGTTCCGAGCATTTCGAGTCCCCAACTCACCTTCGTCATCATGTCAGCGATTGACTTGACGGTTAGTTTTGGCGGTGCAGATAGCCCATTTTTGAGATCTTTATGCCGTTGTCCGAGCATTTGGAGGTCCACGGTGATGACAAGTGCCGAGCACTTGGCTGCCTTGGCGCGCTCCATCAGTCGGCGCATAAAGTCGTCGTCTTTGAGTGTGTACACCTGAAACCAAAATGGGTGATTCGTATGTTCTGCGACGTCCTCAATGGAGCAAATTGACATCGTTGATAAGGTGTAAGGAATTCCGAATTTGGCAGCAGCGCGCGCCGCCTTGATTTCGCCATCTGCGCATTGCATTCCGGTGAGTCCAACGGGTGCGAGGGCGACCGGCATCTTCACATCAATGCCGATCATTTTCGTTTGAGTTGATCGACCTTCCATGTTGACAGCAATCTTTTGTCGGAAGTGTAGCTCTTGGAAATCGGAAGTGTTTTCAATAAATGTCTGCTCGGTCCAGCTTCCCGTCTCTGCATAGTCATAAAACATTTTTGGAACGCGTCGCTTGTAGATCTGTTTGAGATCGTCTATGCAGGTGATCACTGACATACGGACTATTTTTTCCTTTTGGCAGCAAATTGGTCAGACCAACTGTTACCTCTCGATATTAGATCATAGACATTAAGCAGGCGGGTCTAAATTACTTGGTCTGACCAGCGATAATTAGTCGCGTTTGCGTACCGTGTCATCCCAGAGGTCGTAGCAAGCCATACCAACAACGATGACCGCGATGATTGCAAAGGGAAGACCGCCCCAGAAACCGGCAAAACCAGTCGAAATACTGTGCGATAGACCAAAAATAAAAACACCAAATAAAATCGTCGCAATTAAACCAAGAACTAGTCTTATGCGTTGTGGAAGCATCAGCTCTCTCCTTTATCAAAAAGCGTGGTCATAAACCAGCGTGCTGTTCTTAATAGGCGGGCGTCGTCTTTGCGACGTCCAATCATCTGTACTCCAATTGGAAGCCCATGCTCACCTTCCAAGATCGGAAGATTTAAACAAGGAAGGCCAGCCAACGTCCAAACGGTGCAAAAAATGGGATTACCAGTATGTCCCTCACTCAGCAAAGGTGCCTCCCCTGGTGCCGATGGCGACAGAATCGCGTCAAAATCTTCAAAAAAATTATTGAAAAAATCTTCTAAAGAGTCTCGGATTTCCAGGGCCTCATCGTACTGCCTGTTAGTGTAGGATTGCCCTTCACTTAACATGCGCTGTTGCGTCTCTGATAGTTGAAGGTTCCCGATCAATCCAAGTTGATCAAACGCTCGATATGCCTCCGTCAAATGAATGGTGCGCTGTGCTTGAATCAGTTGCTCGAAGGTTGGTGGGCATTCGAGAATATCGACTCGTCCGTCGAGTGCATCTGCGACCTCCCGGAAACCTTCGGTACAAGCGTGCGACTGCAGATCGGTATAAGGTAGCGTCATGATCGCAAAATTTGGCTCCATTGGCGGATCTGATATCACACCTTCGAAACACGCGGGTCGCGGTGCAGCGATACTCTGCGGATCGCGGCTGTCGTGCACAGAGAGCGCGTCGACCACTAGCCCAATATCCTCAAGCGAGCCTGCAAAAATACCCATTTGATCTAACGTAGGAGATTGTTCGAAAACTCCGACTCTAGGAATAATGCCAGCCGATGGCTTCATTGCGTATACGCCACAATACGATGCTGGCCGTATTGTAGATCCGTTGGTTTGTGAACCGATGGCAACGGGAACATCACCTGAAGCCACGGCAGCCGCCGAGCCTGACGATGATCCACCCGGTGAGTGCTCCAAGGAGTGCGGATTTCTAGTTCTTGACGGATGTAGAGCCGCGAACTCAGTGGTTTCGGTTTTGCCGACGACCACAGCGCCAGCGGCCTCGAGGGCGTCAACAAGCACAGCATTTGACTGGGATACTTCACCCATCAAAGGCGACCCGCAACCATGAGGCATCCCCTTCACCTCGATGATGTCTTTCAGGCCGACAGGGCAACCATGAAGTGGACCGAAGGCACTCCCATCTTGACGCATCCAGTCAAGCGCATCGGCTTTCTCGAGGGCTCGTTCTTTGTCAACGAAAGACCACGCTGCGATCTCCTCGTGAGAGTCGATTCGATCGAGACAATGCTGTGTCCATTGCCGAGCAGTTAGGTGACCCTCAGCAACCGCTTTAACAGTTTCGGCAACCGTTTGAGTGGAACCCACCATTATGGAATGTATTCCCCAAATAGGTAGTCAGGGAGCCAGAGTGCGATACCAGGGAACTGGTAGAGCAAAAACATGCATAGGATTACGATTCCAAGATAAGGCATTAAGCCTCTAAATATGTCCAAAAGCTCTATTTGATTCTTCAGAACCCCCTTCAAATAATATGCTGACATGGCCATAGGGGGGGTGAGGAACGAAGTCTGCAAATTGAGCGCGACCAACATCGCGAAGAAGTAAGGGTTCACCCCAAAGTTGTCGAGCATCGGCAGGAATATCGGCACGAAAATGATCAGGATTTCGGACCACTCCAGGGGCCACCCGAGTATAAATATAATTGTTTGCACCATCACCAGGAACTGCCAGGGCGCTAA
>CACECO010000018.1 GCA_902558075.1 uncultured Litorivicinus sp.
GCAACCTATGGCAATCACTATTGGAAAAAACAAGGTGCGACTTTGATTGGTCATGTGGATGCCCAGCAAGAAATTGATGAAAAAGGGTTTGGTGGATTAGCTCGGATGCGCGAATACGCGAAAGAGTATGCAGAAGATACCGAGTTGATAAATTTTGACATCACGTTTGATGATCAACATGAGATCGACCTCGGTAATCTGTTGGTGATTGCCAAGGAATACGGATCAGCGCATTCTCCCGGCGATGTGACCGTTCTAGTACCGGCGGAGAAGGTCGTATTAGCCGGCGATATTGCGTTCCATGTGCGCATGCCGCCAATCTTTGACAACACCGATACCGCACTGTGGATTGAGAGTTTTGATCTCTTTGCTGATGAAGTCGCAGACTGGACAATTGTTCCAGGGCATGGCGGACCGACGGACATTACGACTATCACTGCAGGTACCAAGGATTATCTTGTTTTCCTACGTGACGAGGTTGAGGAAATTTTAGATGAAGGTGGCTCACTGGATGATGCCTACAAAATCGACCAGACCCGATATAAGCATTGGCATACCTATGATGAACTAGCAGCGCGCAATGCTGGCCGCGTGTTTGAACGGATGGAGTTTGAGTAACCTCTAAGGGGTTAGGAAATGGGTGATCAGCGTTTTAAGGGTTGTGTCACCCGGCTCTCCAAAATGCTTCTGGGCACGTCCGCCCAAAACCAACAGCATGTCTTCGAGTTCGTTACCGCTTTGACGGACAAAATCGAAAGATTGAATGTCATCGGCGAGATAACGCTCGGGTCCGAGAATCACGCACAACTTTGATTCGACTTTGGACAGCGTTTTACGAATGCGGTAGCCATTGACGAAAACACCTTCATTACGATGCCCATGTATTTCGGTCTGTGTTGCCGGTGTAATTGCTGAAAAGCTGATGGGCCGCCCAAGCTCTAATTGCATTACGCCAAGCGAAAAATCATCAATACCCAGCGTCAAATTCGCTTCACCGGCTAAAAAGATAATCCAGGTTTTCACTGATGATCTGACGATTTTGGTGTCCCAAGAGGTCAGGACTGAGGCATCTTTATAAGAGAATTCGAGCTTCTCACTGATCGCATCTGTGACGGCATCGAATTGTTTCCCAAGAAATTTCTTTCGATCGTCGGGGCCAAGTTCCTTTGCGTGTGCTTCGATCTGAGCGCGCAACAAACGATCTCCATGTTTGTGAAGAATGGGAACTAGGAGTGAATTAGACGGATGCATCGTTATAATCTTGGCTATAAATATTAAAGGATATCAGTTTGGACCAACTACCCGATAGCCTACCGACCAATTTGATTTCGGTCTTAGCCTCGCCTTCGCATCCCGGGAATATCGGAGCGGTTGCACGCTCATTGAAAACCATGGGGCTATCATCGTGTCGGCTGGTCAACCCAGATAATTATCCCTCGCCAATCGCTTCAGCGCGAGCATCTGGCGCACTAGATGTGTTGAACAGTGCCGCACTCTACGAGACATTTGATGATGCGATCGCGGATTGTCGGTTAGTAGTCGGAACGTCAGCTCGTTTGCGTTCGCTTGCATATCCGCATGTGACTCCTCGTCAAATCGCGCCTTTGCTGATTGAGGAAGCCGAGAAAGGTCAAGTAGCGATTTGTTACGGGAGAGAAGAGTGTGGACTACTGAATGAACAGCTTGCACGTTGCCACTATCACATTGAAATCCCTGCAAATCCGACGTACTCGAGTCTCAATCTCGGTTCGGCAGTTCAGGTAATATCGTATGAAATTCGTCTGGCTTTTTTGGATCGCCAGGGCCACTCCGGCATCGAGTCTAAGGAATCTTGGCTACCCACGCACGACCTTCAGCGGTTTGGTTGTGAGTCTTGGGATGAAGAACCAGCAACGGCTCGTGAGGTGGATGGTTTAATCGAGCACTTTGAACGAGCAACGCGTCACAGTGGGTTCCTTGATCCTAGAAATCCGATGCTGGGAATGGCCAGACTCAGACGATTGTTCAATCGTGCACGTGTGGATCGTGTTGAAATTAATATTCTGCGCGGCATCTTGAATAGTGTTGAAAAGCTGGACCCTCCCACCAATCAAAGGATTATTCAAGAGAATTTTGGGCTAGAGGACGGAGATCAGGACCATGTTTAGGGGAATGAGGGAGGATGTTCGCGCGGTTTTTGATCGTGATCCTGCGGCTCGTCATTGGCTCGAAGTTGTCACCACAAGCCCTGGCCTTCATGCGATCTGGGTCCATCGGTTGTCACATTGGCTATGGAGCCATGGTCTTAAATGGCTGGCTCGATTGATCGCGCAGACTGCCCGCCTTCTCACAGGTATCGAAATTCATCCGGGCGCTCGGATCGGACGGCGTTTTTTTATCGATCATGGGATGGGTGTGGTGATTGGTGAAACCGCCGAAATTGGTGACGACTGCACGCTATATCATGGTGTCACCCTAGGTGGAACAACGTGGAATCCAGGTAAACGCCACCCAACGCTCAAAAATCGGGTCGTGGTCGGCGCTGGCGCGAAGGTCTTAGGGCCAATCGAAATTGGCGAAGGCGCAAGAATAGGATCAAATGCTGTGGTGACACGATCGGTTCCAGCTGAAGCGACGGCAATGGGTATTCCGGCGCGCTTCGTGACCAAGGGTCAAGCTGATCCGGAGTTTGAGGTTGAGAAACGGCGCCGAGACATGCATGAGAAGGCAGGCTTCGATCTTTATGCATTGGGAGAAGATGTCCCTGATCCACTGGTGCGCTCGATTCATGCAATCCTTGATCAGTTACATCATGTCGATCAGAAAATGCATACCATAGGTGAACACTTAGGTCAGGTGAATCCCAAGTATTCTGATGAAGATTTGCCAACCCTCGATGAAAAGGAACTGATGGGTGAGTTGGGCGTACCACAGGACACGCCAGGTAAAATAGGATGATCACAACCTACTTTGATAATGCGTCCACAACACCCGTTGATCGGCGGGTGATCGAGAAGATGCGGGTTTGTCTGGGCACTGATGGTGCTTTTGGTAACCCGGCTTCGACCACTCATGGCTTCGGCTGGATGGCCTCCGAAGAGGTCGAGTGGTCTAGAGCGATAGTCGCCGAGACGATCGGCGCCGATCCTCGTGAAATTGTGTGGACCAGCGGGGCGACAGAATCTGATAATTTGGCGATTCGAGGCTCGTTTGAGGGGATGGCAAACAACACGGGCCGCCACAAAATCATCACCATGGAAACAGAGCATAAGGCTGTGCTCGACACCTGTGCCCATCTAAGCGATGCGGAAGTCGTTTATCTGAAACCTGCATCCGATGGACTACTGAGCCTTGAGTCGTTAGCGAACGTTCTAGATGACACTGTGCTTTTGGTATCGGTGATGCTTGTCAATAACGAAACCGGGGTCGTCCAGCCGATAAAAGAGATCGCAGCGATGGCACATGACGTAGGTGCGTTGATGCATTCCGATTTAGCCCAGGCGGTTGGTAAACTCCCGTGGACAGTGGATTCACTTGCAATTGATCTGGGATCCCTGTCAGCACACAAAGCCCATGGCCCAAAAGGGATCGGTGCGTTATATGTGCGGCGAGGATCGTGTCGCGTTGCCGAGCAACAGCACGGGGGGCATCACGAGCGAGGGATGCGTTCGGGGACACTGCCGACACATCAAATCGTTGGAATGGGTGAAGCCTATCGAATTGCTCAGGTTGAGAGTGATGCTGAAATTGAGCGGCTGAATCGGTATCGCGATCAGATTGAAGCAGCGATTGAACAGGTCGGTGGGATTCGATGTAACGGGCGGCGCGGTGTGCCGCATATATTGAATATCACAATCGAAGGGGTTGATGCTGAGCGATTAATGGCTGCGATGCCTCAGATTGCGGTGTCAACGGGCAGTGCGTGTAATTCGGCGACCATTGAGCCTTCACATGTCCTTCAGGCCATGGGACTAACTCGACAACAAGGGCTATCCTCATTACGAATTAGTCTGGGACGGATGACGACTGCTACTGAAGTGTCTACTCTTACGTCTGTATTAACCGATACTGTTTCTCAATTAAGGAGTGCCGCGTGAATCTCGTTGTAACGCCTGAGGCGGTCAAGCATT
Source organism: uncultured Litorivicinus sp. (assembly GCA_902558075.1). GTDB lineage: Bacteria > Pseudomonadota > Gammaproteobacteria > Pseudomonadales > Litorivicinaceae > HIMB30. The sequence continues at coordinate 4,110 of CACECO010000018.1, forward strand.
TAAAAGGAGCGCTCGAGCGTGAAGCCGGATCGACAGCGATTCGTTTTGGTGTCAAAACATCGGGTTGTTCTGGATATGCGTACGTCATTGATTACGCCGAGTCGCCAACAGACGTGGATCGGCAGATCGATGTGGATGGATTAACGATTGTCGTCGATCCGATTTCTGAACCCCTCTTGTCTGGCACAACCGTCGATCTCAAGGTTGAGGGTGTCAACCGGACGCTTCGTTTTGATAATCCTAATGTGGTGAGTGAGTGTGGATGTGGTGAGAGCTTTGCGGTTGGGGCGTCAGTTCCCCTATAATCCGCGGCCGGAATAATCCGAACCAAGGTTTTAAGGAGAAGCCGTCGTGGCAATCGAACGTACCCTTTCTATTATTAAGCCTGACGCCGTCGGGAAAGACGTCATTGGTCAAATCGAAAGCCGTTTCGAAGCGGCTGGTCTGACAATTGTTGCGATGAAAATGCTGCAACTTGATGATGAACTCGCGGCTGGCTTTTACGCTGAGCACAAAGAGCGCCCCTTCTATCAAGATTTGGTTAGCTTTATGACGTCAGGACCGATCGTTGTGCAGGTGCTCGAAGGTGAAAACGCGATTGCGAAAAACCGTGCGTTGATGGGTGCGACTAACCCAAAAGAAGCGGAAGCTGGAACGATTCGTGCGGACTTCGCTGAGAGTATTGATGCAAATGCGGTTCATGGCTCAGATAGCCCAGAGAGTGCGGCGCGTGAAGTCGCTTATTTCTTTCACGCGTCTGAAATCTGCTCACGCTAGATGGCAGAATCATCGGTTAAGAGGGTGAATCTACTTGGATTGACCCTTGCGAAAATGGAAGCGTTCTTCCTCTCGATCGGCGAGAAGAAATTCCGTGGCGCTCAAATGGTGAAATGGATTCATCAACAAGGGGTCACGGATTTCGATCAAATGACCAATCTCTCGAAATCATTGAGAGATCGACTCAAAAACATTGCTGAGGTTAGGCCTCCCCAAGTCACTTTCCACGGTGATTCCGAGGATGGAACACGAAAGTGGTTAATGGAAGTCGATGGCGGTTCAAAGGTTGAGACTGTTTACATCCCGGACGGCGGCCGAGGAACTCTGTGTGTGTCGTCACAGGTCGGGTGTTCGCTTGATTGTAGCTTTTGCTCGACCGGTAAGCAGGGATTCAATAGGAATCTCACCGCCGCTGAGATTATCGGTCAGGTATTTCTTGCCACGAAGTCGTATGGCTTGCCTGTCAAAGATTCTCAAAAACGATCAGTCACCAATGTAGTGATGATGGGGATGGGTGAGCCTTTGCTTAACTTTGAACCCGTGGTCGATGCCATGAGCTTGATGCTGGAGGATCAGGCCTATTGTCTCTCCAAGCGACGAGTGACTTTGTCGACTTCCGGGGTAGTGCCACATTTGAATGAACTGGCTCGAGTGTCCGATGTTGCTCTCGCTGTATCTTTGCATGCACCGAACGATGAATTGCGTAATGAATTGGTGCCAATAAACCGGAGATATCCTATAGCTATGCTGTTTGACAGCATTCGGAATTATTTGGGCGGCCTTAATGATAGTCGGTCTGTGACATTTGAATACACGATGCTCAAAGGCGTGAACGATTCTGATGAATTGGCTCGCGAGTTATCGACCCTTGCGAAAACGGTGCGTTGCAAGATTAATTTAATCCCATTCAATCCATTTCCGGGGACACGCTATGAGGTCAGCTCGCGCAATCGAATCTATGCATTTCAACGGATCCTCCTAAACGACGGCCACGTTGTGACTGTTCGCAAAACTCGCGGTCATGATATTGATGCAGCATGTGGTCAGTTGGCGGGTCAGGTTGCTGATAAAACGAAACGTTCGGCGCGTTACATTCAGATCAAAGATGTCTCGGAGCAGGTGGCTCACTGATGTCGCGGGTGGTGATGCTCGTCACTATCCTGATCTAAAGCTTACTGACTGGTTGTCAGATTTTTCCTTCAAGCCAAGTGGACACATTAAATCCATTCAGCCCTCTGCTGAATTGGGCGGATGCGCACATCTTGCTTGGTGATCTTACAGAGGCTTTGCGGCTCGTGAATCAAGCGGGAGGGATCGCACCTTCCTCAAAGCCGGTTCAGTTAAAGCGGCCAGGGAGCCTGGCTCGAAAAGGGAGATATCGAAGTCGCATCTCAAATGTACGGGTGATTCGATTCGAAATCATCCGCTATTAGCTCGGCTTATGCTCATTTTTGCGACAAATTGATCAAAATGAGTTTGGAATCGCGGTTATTGGCTTTGCCTGTGATGTGATCGATTTTATCCATCGCTATGACGCGCATAAATTTCGAGTAGGATTATTGATCGAAGTCACATAATTTGCGTTCGCTGCGCGTGATCTTGCAAAGCTCATTGAGATGAAAACACAGACCCCCGCAATCCAATTATTACGGATTGGAATCGAGTTGAAGCGCGATTTCAATAAGTGGGCTTTGCAAATCTATCAAATACTGCCGGTAATCGTAAAAACGAGCGAAAATGCAGAACGTCTTGAAATGGAGTTTCGGCGTATTCGGAATCAGTTGAAGTTGACTGGACAAGATTTTGGTCCATACGACTTCTGATGTATCATCCATGCGTATTTGACACAGAAAAGCGCCATGTCGACAGAAAACACCGAAATAACCGCAATCTCCTCCATCGGATTACCGGGACCTCTTCTCAGGCAAGCCCGGGAAGAGAAAGGATTGACGGTCGATGAAATGTCAGCAATCTCGAATCTCACAAAGCAGGTCATTCGTGGGATCGAGTCGGACGATTACTCAGACCTCGCGGGATTGAGTTTTGTCCGCGGCTATCTGAAGCTTTACGCGAAAAAGCTGGGTGTTAACGAGGCTACAGTTCTTGAGCCATTCGATCTTTGGAAGGCCGAACAGGTGGGCGATGCCAAACACAAAGCAACGAAGTCCGGCATGGGTGACGAACAACCCGCGGCAGGGCCCGGCAAAGCGACGATGATTTTTGCTGGAGCCGTCATCGTTGTGTTGGTTGCAGCAGGCGCGATACTTTCCTATACAGAGTCGGAACCATTTGAGTCTGAAGTCATTGCTACGCTACCTTCAGTGGAATCATCTGACCGTTCTCGGGACGATACAACGCAACTGACCGAACAACCAGCAGTCGACCAAGCGCCGAACAAGCTCGTGGATACCGTTAGTGATGAGAGCCCTGGAACTAGCCCTGACACGTCAGATGCAGGCATACGCATCGATACCACTGCGAATATGGGATTGGAAGATTCGGCGAACGAAGAGCGCGTGGTGAATGTTCCGGCGGATGAAGATGTGCTTGCAACTGAACCTCCTCAAGCGGACAGTCAAACAGAGGTATTAGCTACTTCTCCATCAGAGACACAAGTTGAACCAGAGACAGCGGCTGAGCCTGAGAAGTCGGTTGAACCTGAGAAGCCGGTTGAATCGCCCCAAGTCATCAAGACAGTTGAGCCGGTTGTTAATCGAGCGAGTGCTGAGCCAGAGATAGAACGTCCTGGAGATCAGATTGTGGAAGAGAGTGAGCCGAATCTTGTTGTTTCAACCGGAAATCTTGGCCAGGGTGGTCGTGTGATCGCTGAGGCAAGTGGGCTCGCCCCTGCTCCGGCAGAACCAGTCCAGACAACTCAAGTCAGTCCAGGTCAGGATGAGGGGTTACGGGTAGTGTCAGAGACTGTGACTGGACCGTCGGCTGACCAGTTAGCAATGGGTGTTGCAGGAAAGCTACAAATAGAATTCAGTGGCGAGTCTTGGGTGGAAGTTCGCGATGCACGCGGCCGTCTGATTTTGGCTGACTTGATGACACCTGAGAATGGGGTGGATCTTGACACGTATGGGCCAGTCGAAGTGCTGGTTGGTGCAGTCAGTTCGAGTACAGTCATCTTTAATGGTGAGACACAAGATCTGCGACAAAAGGCATATCAAGACGTTGCTCGGATCACTTTGGGAGCTGACTCGAATTGATCGAATCGCCGATTAAGCGCCGTCACTCTCGACAAATACATGTCGGTTCGTTGCCGATCGGTGGTGATGCGCCAATTGCCGTGCAGTCGATGACCAATACCGAGACGTGCGATGTTCAGGCGACGGTTCGGCAGATCGAAGCGATTGTTGACGCAGGCGTGGATCTTGTTCGTGTTTCTGTCCCCACAATGGATGCCGCCGATGCCTTTGGTCAGATTCGCTCAAAGGTGTCAGTGCCACTGGTCGCTGACATCCATTTTAATCACAAGATTGCTTTGAAAGTGATCGAACTCGGTGTGGATTGCTTGCGGATTAACCCCGGAAATATTGGCCGTGAAGATCGAGTGAGAGCTGTTGTTTCATCGTGCCGTGACCATGGTGTTCCAATCCGAATCGGCGTCAACGCGGGATCGTTGGAGAAAGATCTCCAGAAAAAGTATGGCGAGCCAACACCAGAGGCATTGGTTGAGTCTGCAATGCGACATATCGAAATCCTTGATCGTTTGGATTTCCAAGAATTCAAAGTCAGCCTAAAGGCTAGTGAGATTTTTATGACTGTTGCCGCCTATAGAATGATCGCAGAGCAAATTGAGCAACCGCTCCACCTAGGGATCACCGAAGCTGGTGGTTTACGGAGTGGTACCGTAAAGTCAGCTGCAGGCCTTGGTATGTTGCTGATGGATGGGATTGGCGACACCTTGCGAATCTCGCTCGCGGCAGATCCAGTCGAGGAAGTCAAAGTCGGATTCGATCTCTTACGGTCACTTCGACTACGATCGCGCGGTATTAATTTTGTCGCTTGTCCAAGCTGTTCGCGCCAAACATTTGATGTAATTGGGACAATGAACCAGTTGGAAGCACGACTTGAGGATATCAAAACACCGCTTAATGTTGCGGTCATTGGGTGCGTTGTGAACGGACCTGGGGAAGCCAAAGGGGCTGATCTTGGATTTACCGGAGGGAACCCGGACAGTCTCGCTTTATTTATCGATGGAAAACCAGCAGCACGCCTACCAGGATCAGACTTTTTGGACGAGCTTGAGTTGAAAATCAGGAAGCAGGCTGAGATTAAGGAGCATGCGCGAGCTGCATTGATCGCGCATTCAACGGATACCCATTAATGGCAATTCAATCATTAAGGGGGATGCCAGATATTCTCCCGGATCAGGCTGGCGCATGGCGCTATCTCGAGCGGCAAGCCCAACACGTGTTCAGTGCATATGGTTTGACGCAAATTCGCACCCCAATTGTTGAAAACACCGCACTGTTTGCTCGATCAATCGGTGATGTGACTGACATCGTCGAAAAAGAGATGTATACCTTTGAGGATCGTTCAGGTGATAGCGTGACTTTACGGCCTGAATTGACCGCGGGAGTTGTTCGGGCTGCTATGGAACACGGATTGCTCCATAATCAAACACAGCGGTTGTGGTATCAAGGGCCGGCATTCCGGTATGAGCGACCGCAGAAAGGTCGATACCGACAATTTCATCAGATCGGTGTGGAGTGTTTTGGTATCGCTGATGCACTGATGGAAGCAGAGCTGATTGAAATGACTGATCAGTTGTGGAAACAGTGTCAGATTCGCGATGCGATCACGCTTGAACTGAACTCAATTGGATCACCGGAGGCACGTGCTCGCTATCGAGCCGCACTCGTTGATTTTTTAACTGCCCGAAAAGAGTATTTGGACGAAGACAGTAAATCACGGCTTGAACGAAGCCCCTTGCGTATCTTGGATTCGAAAGATGAATCAACGCAGGCTCTTCTCAGTGATGCACCCTCGTTGACGGACTATCTGACTGACGAGGACCGCGGACATTTCGGTCGCCTGACTCGCGCACTCGGTGAAAGCGGTATCGAGTTTGAGATTAATCCGCGTTTGGTACGAGGTCTGGATTATTATGGCCGGACTGTATTCGAGTGGACCACTCAAGCGCTTGGCGCACAGGGAACCATTTGTGGTGGTGGCCGTTATGACGGCTTGGTTGAACATCTCGGTGGTCGGGCAACCCCCGGCGTCGGTTTCGCCCTTGGCATAGAGCGGGTCGTTTTACTGATGGAATCACTTGATGTGATTCCAGATGCCTATCAAACCCAAGCCGATGTATATTTAATGCCACAACAAATCGAGTGTGAGTCGGCAATTCGAAAACTCGCTCGGACGTTAAGAGCCCAGTTTCCCTCGCTTCGCGTGATGAATCACATTGGTGGTGGTAGTTTGAAGAGTCAGTTGAAAAAAGCGGACAAGTCAGGTGCCGACATCGCCTTGATCATCGGGCAGATGGAACTCGAAAACGAATCGGTTGTCTATAGACCACTCCGAGGGGGTGAGCAAGAGACGCTGTCAGAAGCCGAGCTACTCAACCGAATTTCAAAATTAAGGAATGCATGATGGATTATTTAAAGACCGATGAAGAACAGGGTGAAGCCCTTAAGCGCTGGCTTGCGCAAAATGGTCTCGGTTTAGTCGTCGCCATTGGAGTCGGTGTTGGTTCTGTCTTGGGTTATCAGCAGTGGCAACAGCATCAAATCAATCAGCAATCGGATGCTGCTGGTCGTTACCAGAAGTTAATTGACCTGTCCGCGATTAATTACGCTAATCCAGAAACAGCAGCTGATTATGAGCGTTTACTTACTGTTGCGGACGGTCTTCGCCAGTCACATGCGGGGAGTAACTATGCGGCTTTAGGTGCAGGGATTGTTGCCGCACAGGCCGTTGAACGCGGTGATTTTGACTTAGCGGTAAGCCAGTTGACCTATGCGGAAACTGAACTTGAACTGCCAGAGTTGAAAGTAATGGCCTCACTTCGTTTGGCACGTTTGGAACTGGAGCTTGGTGAGGGTGATTCTGCGTTGAGCCGAGTTCAATCGATGTCAACCGAGTTTTTTCAAGGGTCCCGGAGCGAACTTGAGGGTGATATTTTGGTTGCTCTCGATCAGCCACTCAAGGCACGTGAAGCCTATTTAAAGGCGCAAGCCTCTTTGACCGAAGCAGGCTTGAACACGGCATTTGTCGATTTAAAACTGTCAGCCCTACCCAAGGGCTCCTAATGCATCGTCTGTTGATACTTGGGGCGATGATGGTTCTGGCGGGGTGTTCAAGTGCGCCAGAAAAACCTGATCCCACGCCCCTTGAGCGTATTGCTGAGAAAGTCGAGCTCGCTGCGGTTGAATCCGCGTCACTAGGTGGTGGTGATCAGACTGGTCTGAGTCCAGCGATTGATGGTGAGGTCATCGCTGCGGCATCCGCCGGTGGTGATGTGTATCTGTTCAATATGAATCTAAAAGAAATGTGGAGCGTCGACATCGAACAAACGATTGTTGGTGGTGTCGCTGTCAATCAAGATGCTGTCTTCGTCGTCACATCTGATGCCAACTTGGTTGCGTTATCGCGCGCCAACGGTGAATTGCTTTTTGAAGTCGCTCTGCCGAGTAATTCGATGGTGCCACCTATTGCGACAGACACGCAGGTGTTTATCAAAACGCAGATCGGTCAGTTGTTGGCTCTGAAAGCAGATACCGGTGAGACTATCTGGTTCGAAGAAGCTCGAGAGACGGGTGTCGGTATCCGAGGTGGAGCACCGATGACACTTGAGAGTGATGTCCTCTATGTGTTGTGGGAATCTGGCCGGATCGTGGCCTATCAAGCAGAGAGCGGCCGTATCTTTTGGGAGCGGCAGGTTGCTGTATCGCGTGGTCGTAGTCCTCTCGAGCGGATTGTTGACTCTAAGGGCGCTCCGTCAGTACGCAATAACCTCGTCGCGACGGCAACCCGAAACGCACAAGTCAGTCTGTTGGATGCGCGGAATGGGCAACTAATGTGGAGTTTGGACGCCGATGCGTATCCTGGTGCGTTACTCGCCTTTAACGCTGTCACAATCGTCGAGACCGATGGGACAATTTCAGCCTACAGCGCGCAATCAAGTGAATCACTGTGGACCAATGAGGCCCTAAAGTATCGCGAGTTGAGCCCGCCAGTTGTTGTTGCTGATTCAATCGGTGTGGTTGATCTAGAAGGCGAGTTGCACCTGCTTGATCCAGCAAATGGTTCGATCGTTGGTCGTCTCGATGTGGGCGGTGATAAGGGTAAAGTGGCGCCGGTAGTTGTTCAGAATGGTATCCTGGTGCAGCTACTTGACGGACGCTTGAGTCGGGTGGAAATAATTCGTTGAAAACCCCGGTGATTGCCCTCGTTGGTCGGCCCAATGTTGGTAAGTCAACGCTATTCAATCGATTAACGCGAAGTCGCGATGCACTTGTGGCCGATTACGCGGGGCTGACGCGAGATCGTAAATACGGCCGAGCGGTATTGTCTGGTCATCCATTCCTTGTGATCGATACGGGTGGATTGACCGGTAGTGAGGCTGGGATCGATGCAGCGATGGCCGAACAGTCAAAAGCTGCAATCAATGAGGCGGATGCAGTTTTCTTTATGGTCGACGCGGCGAGTGGTATTGCAGCGTCAGACCAGACACTTGCCGACATGCTTCGTCGAAACGACAAGCCGATCTGGTTAGTTGCTAACAAGATTGATGGTCAGAACGCAGATATTGCCTTGTCCGACTTTTACAGTCTCGGATTTGGAGAACCGCAAGCCATTGCAGCTTCCCATGGCCGTGGCGTTGGCGTGCTTAGTGACCAATTACTTGATCATTTTGGCTTGCTGGATGTTGAACCGCTCGATGTGAATCAGGAGCGTCAGGATGCGCCAGGTATTCGGATTGGTGTCGTTGGTCGTCCGAACGTCGGTAAGTCAACGCTTGTGAATCGGATGCTTGGTGAAGATAGAGTCGTCGTGTTTGATCTACCGGGAACCACTCGTGATTCAATCTATATTCCTTATAAACGGTATGACGAAATGTTTACCCTGATCGATACAGCCGGTGTACGACGTCGTGGCCGCGTCAATGAGGCAGTCGAAAAATTTTCGATCGTGAAAACACTCCAAGCCATCGAGGATTCCCATGTCGTGATCTTGGTCGTTGATGCGCAAGAGGGGCTGGTCGAGCAAGATATGCACTTGATGGGAACCGTCGTCGATGCCGGTCGTGCCCTAGTGGTTGCTGTGAACAAATGGGACCACCTCGATCCAGATTTGCGAGTGAAAATCCGAGACACGCTCAAACGGCGTTTGAGCTTCATCCCATGGGTAAAGATACACTATATTTCTGCGCTCCACGGAACTGGAGTTGGCGATTTATATGGATCGATCAAAGAAGCGTATGCGGCGGCGACCACCAAATTGTCAACCAACGTGTTGACGCAAATCCTGGAGGATGCGGTGACCGATCATCAGCCCCCATTGGTTCGTGGCCGACGGATAAAACTTCGCTACGCACATCAAGGTGGCATGAATCCGCCTCGAATCATCGTTCATGGAAATCAAACGAAAGATGTGCCTGAGGCATATCGGCGTTATTTGGAAAATATTTATCGCCGCGTGCTACAGATCACCGGATCTCCAGTCAAAATTGAGTTCAAATCTGGAGAGAACCCATTTGCGGGCCGCAAAAATAAATTGACCGATCGCCAGATTCAGCGGAAGCGGCGACTGATGAAGTTCGTGAAGCAGAAAAAATAATTACGTTCGTTCCCAACGGTCATCAAACAGACCGCTGGTCACTGCATTTAAAACACCAGCCCCGCCATCAGAGCGTCGGGCACTTGCAAATGCAACGATGTCTGGATTATTTTTCAACCAGCGGTTCACATATGCTTTGAGTAGGGGTCGGCCATCTTGGCTGTGTCTTCCAACACCGTGTGTGATCCGAATGTGAGTGAGCCGACGTTCTCGGATAATCTGGAACAGTGCTGTAATCGCATGAGCGGCCTCGTCGACCGTATAACCATGTAAATCGATTTCGTATTGTGCCGGAAACGGCGCTTCATCGAGAAGACCAAGAACACGGCGGTCCACTTCGTAGGCGACATACTCGAGCGGCTTTAGTGGATCAAGCGGCGGTGGCTCTTCGGTTGATAATCCATGATGGGATTGAGTGATCATAGAATCCTCAGCTCGCGCACGAGCGGTTTCGATCTCATCAGATGAGAGGATTTTCTTTGGACGGATGCGAACGTCGCGTTTGATCGGTTCGACACCTGTTTCTTGCATCAGTGATTTGAATGAATTGTCAGACATATCACAACCATAGGGTGTTAATGTGAACTTTCAAAGTCTGCTTGCTCTCCATGCGGCATCTGTCTAGTCTTCCGCCATGACAGAACTTCATACACTTCGTGACTTCCTTCGCTGGACTCTTTCTGAGTTTGGACGTCATCCCGTCGAGCTTGGGCATGGAACTGATTCTTTATGGGATGAAGCACTTGCTTTAGTGTTCGGAGCACTGTCGTTACCACCCGACGGCGATGAACGATTGCTCGACGCAACATTGACGGTTGATGAGCGGCGTCATGTCTTGGATTTAATTCAGAAACGAGTACATGACCGGATTCCTGTCCCGTATCTGACCAAAACAGCCTGGTATGCAGGATTGCCATTTCACATTGACGCGTGTGTTTTGATTCCCCGGAGTCCCATTTTTGAATTAATCGAAAGGGAATTTGATCCATGGTTTAAGACACCGATTGATCGGCCAATTCGATTTTTGGATTTATGTACTGGGTCTGGATGTCTCGGTATTATTACTGCGTTGACATTTCCCGAGAGTACCGGCGTCTTGGCTGATTTGGAGTCTGGCGCCTGTCAAATTGCACGTGAAAACGTGGACTTCCATCAAGTACCTGATCGACTCGAAGTGATTCAATCGGATGGCTTTGATGGCCTCTCTGAGGGCTCTTACGATTTGATAATTTGTAACCCGCCCTATGTTGATACGGAAGATATGGCCACCTTGCCGCCGGAGTTCCGAAAAGAGCCCACGGTAGCGCTGGCCTCGGGTAACGATGGGTTGACGCTTGTCAGACGATTACTCAGACAGGCTGCTGACTGGTTGGCAAGCGATGGAATCATGGTTCTTGAAGTAGGAAATACTTGGGGACTCCTTGATCGGGAGATCACCTCGCGCACAGGTGAGTCTGTACAATGGTGCGAATTTGAATTTGGAGGGCACGGTGTTTGCGTTCTCTCAAAGCAGGAACTGAACACGCTATACTCAGCGTTTTGATCGGACATATTTATGAGCGGAAATACATTCGGCACCTCATTCACAGTCTCAACAGCCGGTGAAAGTCATGGGCCTGGACTAGTTGCTGTTGTTGACGGATGTCCGCCGCAGATTCCGCTTTCGGTGGACGATCTGCAAATTGATTTGGATCGCAGAAAGCCTGGGCAGAGTAAACACACGACACAGCGTCGCGAAGCTGATGAGGTCGAGATTCTATCTGGCGTCTTTGAGGGGATGACGACAGGTACTCCGATTGCACTATTGGTTCGCAATACAGATCAGCGGTCGAAAGATTATTCAAACATCAAAGATGTATTTCGTCCAGCGCATGCCGACTACACCTATGAACACAAGTATGGAATCCGTGATTATCGCGGCGGTGGTCGTAGTTCTGCGCGAGAAACTGCGATGCGCGTGGCTGCGGGAGCGATTGCCAAGAAAGTGTTGGCTCATCTATTTTCGGTCAAGGTTCGTGGATGTTTGACACAACTCGGTCCGATTGAGTGCGAGATTAAAGATTGGTCAATGGTCGACTCCAACCCATTTTTTAGTCCAGATCCGGATCGACTCGAAGAGCTTGAAAGCTACATGAATCAACTGCGCCGCGATAAAGACTCGATTGGTGCGCGTTTGACGGTCGTTGCTGATGGGTTACCACCAGGATGGGGTGAACCCGTCTTTGACCGACTGGATGCTAATATCGCCCATGCTTTGATGTCGATCAATGCTGTGAAGGGTGTTGAAATCGGAGAGGGTATGGCAGTCGTCAATCGTCGGGGCTCCGAGCATCGAGATGTGATGACTCCTAACGGATTTTTAACAAATAACGCAGGTGGTGTGCTGGGTGGAATCAGTACTGGACAACCATTGGTCGCGCACTTAGCTCTCAAGCCGACAAGTTCAATCACTACACCAGGTAAGACCATCAATAAGCATGGCGAAGTAATCGACGTGATTACCAAGGGTCGTCATGACCCTTGTGTTGGGATTCGTGCGACGCCGATTGCAGAGGCGATGGTTGCCTTGGTTCTTCTTGATCACGCGCTTCGTCATCGTGGGCAAAATGGCCATATCGCGATTGACACTCCCGTGATCCCTG
>CACECO010000019.1 GCA_902558075.1 uncultured Litorivicinus sp.
GACAGGCAGTTAGTGCCGACCGGCGAGTAACCTGTCGAAAAAAGATATTCTGTCTCGGTCGCACAACCGGAATCCGGTAAATATTTGCGCTAGAGATAAGCCACTTCACGCCATTCTGCTTTGGATGGCAAACGTGCTCCACTCCATTGGTAGTAGGCAGCCACCTCATCATGCGTGAGGTGAACTGCAGTTAGTTGAGCGTTGGACTCGACACCAAATGAAGTTTTCCAAGTCCACCCGGGCTTTTGTTCCCAGCCCCAGGCACAGATCTCGCCTCCACCTGCACACTCAGCCTGACTTACGAACAGCGTTGCAGACGCAAATCGCTAAGTTTAAGTGATTGAGATCTCGGTTCGGTCAATCAGACATCCATTAATCACCTGCATGTTGGAAGGCGAGTATCACGTCGGCGAACACATCACCAGTACAATGATTAAGCAGCGTATACACTTCCTCTCCCCACGCAAGATTCAAAGTTTTGCTAAGGTCCGAAACTTAACTCGGTTAATCTTGAGACTGACATCCTGGTTGGGATCCTTGAAGATACGCTGTGAGTGACCGATATACTGAAAACGGTGAGTAGGTATGGTGAATTATGGGATCTGAATTTAAATGGATTTTAGGGTCAATTGGAGCCGTGATCGTGTTTGGTGCTGGCCTATTAATATACGGAATAGTAGACTCGCAATCGCGCGTTGCTGGCAGAAAGGTAACTATTGACACCGGCGAGGGTGCTGCCGTAAAGATCGACAGATGGGAATGCGTTAAAGGTCAGGACCAACGCGGCATGCAATATGAATACTCGAGGAATAAACGCAATGGAGCCACCGGCCCAGCATCTCACGCTTGCAAGAAGGACCCTTGACTTGTGATGTATACTGTCTACCTCTCAGGAGAGATTCACACCATATGGCGCCAAGAAATCATTGATGCCACGCAGGATCTCAATATCCAATTCACCGCACCTGTCACAGTCCATCCAGCATCTGACGCAGCTGGTGATTTTTTAGGTCCCGTTGAGCCCGGCTTTTGGCGAGACCAGCAATCGAGCGGCGTGAATGCAATCCGAACACGTCACGATATCGATCGAGCCGATCTTGTAGTCGTCCGATTCGGTGACAAATATAAACAATGGAACGCCGCATTCGATGCAGGCTACTGTGCGGCCCGAAGCATTCCATATATTACTTTGCACGACGAAGACATCGTGCACCCATTGAAAGAAGTTGATCAAGCGGCCTACGCATGGTGCAAAACAACTGAACAAGTCGTTCAACTGCTACGCTACGTTCTCACCCAAGCATAATCTGTGGAATCCCTTGCTTGGCACCAATATGCCGCAATCGGCCTCATTTTTGTTTGGTCTGGATTTGTGCGCAGCGGACTCGGTTTTGGTGGGGCTGTGTTGGCTCTCCCGTTCTTGTTATTGATTGTCAACGATCCACTCGTCTTCCTACCGCTAATCGCTACACAACTGATCTTTTTCTCCACCTTGATAATGATTCAGAGCACCCAGAAACAAGGTGCTGACCAATCCAATACAATTAACTGGCGTTATCTGAGACGGAGCATGGGGATAATGATTGTCCCCAAGATTGCGGGCGTAATTGGCCTATTAACGCTTCCGCCAGTCGTCATGAGCACGATCATCTTTTTGATTGTTATGGCTTACGCCGTCGGTTACATCATCAATCGACCAATTCAAATCAAAACCAAATTTCAGGAGTATGGATTTTTAGGCCTTGGTGCATATGTTTCAGGAACATCACTTACCGGGGCACCGCTGATTGTTCCTGTCGTTGCATCCCATGTCGAAAAACATGAGCTTCGGAATACCCTATTTGTTTTGTGGTGGATATTAACGCTGATCAAACTTGCGTCTTTTGTTGTCGCCGGAATCGACTTGCAATTAGTCCATCATATTTGGCTACTTCCGTGCGCCTTCGTCGGTCATCTCCTTGGCAACCGAATGCACAACTACCTAGTCGAACAAGAGACACCTACATTTTTTAGAGTGTTGGGTATTGCTCTGGTAATCGTGAGCTTAACCGGGCTGATTAAACCACTGGTGTTTGAATAGATTAACCATGGCATATCCGCCAATGTATGCCTCAATGAGTTTTGCCATAGATTCAGACTAAAATCTCCGGCGAATCCATCGATTGATGTAAGCTCTTCAACGCGAAAAGCTTGATTTTCTGTTGGTCAGTATTGCACATCGTTTCACCAGTCAGTCGATTACCGGATAGATCGGGTCTCTCCACGAATGCAAAGGATTTTCCATCATTAGGTCGACAAACACCGGGATCAGTGATCCCAAGATCTCTGAAGCGTCACTGACCTGCGCCCGGTTGACCGCTCCGGCCCAGGTCGAACCGCCGTGAATAATCTGATTCCGAAGGACGTATAGTCGATCAAACAACTCGTTTAGCACACGCTCTGTATCCTTTTCACTTAAGGCAATTTTAGCCTTCTTCACCGAGGCATCCAATTTATCTGGCCAATCGTCGTAACCCTGGAGTCCGTTCTGGTGATTCCAAAAAGGACCAAAGACATACTGATTCTCGAGAATTAATCGGATCTCGTGCGGAAACCGTGTCCACACAAGATGATAAACATGGTCATCTTGATCAAACGACAAGAGTGTACTCAAAAAGCTTTTAAAACGGCCCTTTTCAGACACATGATATGCAATACCAATATCCTGCGAATAGGCTGAATTAAAAGCGATCCACAGAAAAACAAAAGCTGCATCTGGATCGTCTTGCTCTTGCGCCGCCCGTTGTAGCCAGCTAATCGACCGGTGTACTCGAAGGCCCAAACTGTCGCTGAATCCTTCCCGCAGATTACGTTGCTTTTCTTTTAAACTGTTGGCTTCAGATTCGGTGATCACGGCAAACCCTTTTTTCTTAATCTGCGGAGTCTACCTTGTTATTACACATTGGGAGAGAGTCTGCATCATCGTAAACTGATACACGCTCGGGATGGTGCATTGAGGCTTTGGCCTTGGAAGTTCGATATGTCTCGGATCCCTAAAGCGTTTTGTACCACTCGATACATCCTTTGTTTCTATCCGATATTTCGGGATGGTCCGAACGGCATATGTTTTCTCACAGGCCACTCGAAATTTTAGAGGGGTGTACGGATTCCCATCATGATCATAATGAAACGTGCGACAAGCGGCGGTCACATTCGACGACACAACTAGTCCGAGCATGAAGACTAAAATTCTAACGCGCATAAGGTCCTAATCGGAGTCATACAGATTTTGTTGAGGTCTCACAATGCCTTGTTGATTTGGCGATGCATCAAATAGCCGCTCGCAAAAACCGCAGTTGTCACAAGAATCGACCACATCGATCCGGTAGCCAGTCCAGTAATCCCCTGCCCCGTATTACATCCTAGTGCCAGGATGCCTCCGACACCCATCATAACTGCACCCAAGAAATACCGTGCATGGTCAGACGCTGACTCGAAGCTTTGCAGTCGAAGCTCACCACGCACGCTCGATGAGACAAACGAGCCAAGTAATACACCGAGTACCAGCGTCACGTTAAACGAAGGCTCAAGACCAGATGCCAATTGCAAATAAGTGATTGCCTCGCCAACCGGTGCCACAAAACTTAAGGACATCGGTGCCATCGGATCGAAATCATCTGACCCAAGGACTGACGTCGTGGACCATGCCCCAGCAACCAGAAAGCCGACCAGAAGTCCACCCAACAGGTTGCGATTCAACCCATGACGCAGAGCAAAAAAACCGAAGACAGCAGTCGCAAGCCCAATCAGAGGCCATTCCAATCCTGGGATCAATAACAAAACAGAGTCTGTCGGCAGCTCGAGTGTAGCTATCTGTTGAAGCTCGACACGGTGTTCAGCGATTAACCCCTTAAAGGTTGCGTACCCTGATACACCAATCACCAATAAACCAAACCAAGCGCGAAGGTTTCCTGTTGCACTGAGAACCAATAAGCGCGCCGGACACCCTCGAGTCAACATCATTCCAATGCCGAAGGCTATCGCACCGATTAGTGTTGTCCACCACGAGAGTGCTACCGGGAAATACACAGTTTGACTTGTGTCTAAGTGTCCATCGACGATCATCCACTGAGTCATAGGCAGGGCGACCAATAGAGCACCGAACCAACCGGTCAAAGTGGCGCCACCCTTCCCTTCAGCGAGATCCGATATTCCGCGACGTATACAGAACGCAGTGGCCTGAGCAAACGAGCCGTAAAAGCATCCAACGACAAGGCCAGTTAGCACGTACAAACTGCGAACGTCAAACTCTTCCATTGTATCTCCTTAATCCGTGTAACCGCATACTCACGCGTTGGTGTTAGTCGATATAGATTAGTGGGTCGATATCGAAATCTGTCAATAATCAACGGCTGGATTTTCTTTCAGAAATTTAGGTGCAGTTATTGGCCCCCAAAAATCACAAGGTAAGCACCCAGAAGGGCAAAAGCGTACAAAAAAACTTTCTCAAACCGCTCCTCACTCAGAATCGAGCGAACTCGCATACCGACCCATACCCCTATCGCGACCGGAACACACATCATCACCGATAACACTGATAACTCTTGAGTCGCAAGATCGAGCCACCATAGAGATCCACCAATAGCGATCGTGGAGATAAGAAACAAAATTCCCATTGCACAGAGCAAGTCATTACTCGATAACTGAAGCGATCGCAGGTACATCACTCCGGGGACGGTCATGGATCCGGTCATGCCGCTTAAAACAGAGTTCAATAGGCCGAAAGTCAACCCAAGGAGATGATTATTTTTCTTGTGCGTCACTGGATTGAAACCACTCAATGACACGAGACTGTAGACCAGAATCAATATTCCTAGGAGGCGGTCAAAAGGAAACTCAGGCACAAGTAAAACTACCCCGAGCCCAAGCGGGATAAAGATCACCGCTCCGAACAAAAACGCCCAAGTTTTCTTGACCACGGAAGCCATCGACTCGGTAGCCAACACCTGGGCTATGTTTGTAAAAATTGTCGGAACCAAGATAAGCATCATCGCGGTTGGTATGTCGGAAATAAGTGCGCCAAAACCTATCCCAATCGTCGGCAGCCCAAACCCGACGATCCCTTTTACGAGGCCTGCCAAGATAAAGATTAGGATGATTTGGATCAGAAATGGAGAGAGGGCGACATCAACCACATCAATCGCTAATGACAAAAACCGCCAGTACGAGAAGCAAGTACAGACCAGCCATCGCCATTGACACCACAATAAACCAATGCAAGATCCTCGCGATTAAGTGCTTCATAAACTGATGCTACTCCTTGAATGCCAGACGTTCGACCGCACACTGACACCGATGACTTTTCAAAATTTTCGGACAACGGAGATCATGATGGATTTTTCGAAAGAATCAATCTTTACCGAAGCACGCTCACACAAGAAATTTGACGGAAGACCGCTAACCACCGAACAGCTCCAATCTGTTTACGAATTATCAAAATATGCACCCACTGCGAATAATTCGTGTCCACTTCGCATCGTATTTGTGAATACATCGGACTCGATGGCTCAACTTACAGAGTGCGCGATGGATTTCAATAAAGAGCGCACGCGTTCCGCTGGATCAGCCGCAATCCTCGCGTATGACGTGGCCTTTTATGAACAATTCACAACCTTGGCACCACACATGAAGCAACCACCATCACATGCAGAATGGGATGAAGATCGCCTAACTCGTTTCGCGCTGGCCAATTCGAACATGCAAGCCGGTTTCTTCATTGCTGCGGCTCGCGCACTCGGCTTTGACTGCGGACCAATGGGTGGATTTAATTCAGGCGAGGTCGAGAAGTTATTCTTTGACAGTCCAACGTGGAAGTTCAATTGCGTTATCCTTCTGGGTAACGGAGACACCGAAGCCTTGCGCGTCAGGGCTGCTCGGTTGTCATTCGATGAGGCTTGTCGAATCAGGTAGCACTCTGGAAGCGTTGCACAACCGCCTCAAATGATTCACGCGTCTCCAAACCAAGTCGAGAGGCCCGTTCAGAATGAAAACGTGAGGGCCATCCCGCGACGATTTGCTGAATCAAAGGATCAAGATCATATGTCAATAAATCTAATGCATCCGGACCACCGACTAGCTCTAGCGCCTCGATCATTTCACTCACACGAAGACTCATACCAGGTAGATTGAGGCCCAGTGGTGTACCCCACGCCTCATCAGAGACAGCCATAACAGCAATCAACCCAGATACCGCCTGCTCCGTGCTATTCAATGCGATCTGGGTGTCGATCGGCACAGGTACGTTCGACGTGACGCCGCACAATGGCTCACGGATAATGCCGGAGAGGAATCCACTTGCAGCTTGGTTTGGTTTTCCAGGTCTCACAGAGACCGTCATCAAGCGCAGCGTCCGAATCGATATCTCGTTTCGTCGCGCAAGATCTGCATACAAAGTTTCTAGCATTAACTTCTGAGCACCATAACTATTTTGTGGATTCGGTCTCACGTCATCCGTAATGACAGCAGGTAAAGGAAAATCTCTAGTACCACCATATATCGCCAATGAACTCGAAAAGACCAGAAGCGGGCAATGATTTGCTGAAGCTAGTGTCTGCCCGAGCACAATCCCCGTTTCTAAATTTGCCTTTAGACCGAGGACCAAATCTTGTTCGCATTCTCCGCTGACAGCGCTCGCCAAGTGAAACACCACGTCACTCGACTGAAATCTCTCTGGCTGGGACTGAAGCAGACTCAATAGATCCCCTTCAATCACCTCAACTCCCGCTTCACTTACCCAAGCAGGTACCAAACGATCGACGACACACAACGACGACAATTCACAGGCAAGGCCATTGACCAGTAAGCGGTTCATTGAGAGCAAGGATCGCACGACACGTTGACCCAGAAAACCACCCCCACCGGTTACAACAATTCTGGCCATGCAATGCTCCTTTTCATTATGATAGGCAGTCTAATTCGGCTAACAATGAACCATAGTAACTTTTAAGATCAACACATTATAAGGAGTCCCTATGCGAACGTTGGTCATTGGTCTTGGATCAATGGGCTTTGGTGCCGCTGTGTCTTGTGTTCGAGCAGGCATTCAAACCACGGGTTTCGACGTGAATCCAGACGCCCTCAAGCGTTTCCAAGCTCAAGGCGGCCAATCAATCCAGTCCCTCGATTCATGCTCAGGTATCGACTGTGTCTTGATCTTTGTTGTCAATTCTACCCAAGTCGAGTCAGTACTTTTTGAATCAGACTTGCTATCTAAACTCAATCCGAATGCATTGGTGATTAACTGTGTCACGCTTGCACCGTCCAAGGCGATTGAGATAGCGAAGAACGTGCAAGGCAGTGGATTCCGATACATCGATGCTCCGGTCAGCGGTGGTGCCGCAAAGGCCCTCGATGGCCAGATGTCGATTATGGCCTCCGGCGCGCCACACGCAATGCGCGATGCGAAACCCGTATTTGAGGCCGTCTCCGAGCATGTCTTTGAACTCGGTGACGATCCAGGTCATGGGTCGCAAATGAAATTAGTGAATCAATTGCTTGCTGGAGTTCATATCGCCGCAGCCGCCGAAGCAATGAACCTGGCAGCCTCATTAAATATGGATTTACACCAGGTCATCGACGTTATCAGCAAATGTGCAGGCTCATCATGGATGTTTGAGAACCGCGCACCACACATCGCAGACGGGGATTACACTCCACTTTCCAGCGTGAATATCTTTGTAAAAGATCTCGGAATCGTGACAGATGAAGCCTCCAGACACGATGCAGTCACCCCACTCTCTGACGCAGCATTATCCTTGTACCAAAAGGCATCAGAGTCAGGTCTTGGTAGTGAAGATGACAGTGCTATCGTTAAAATCTTGGCTCAACGATCAAACGGCACCCTCCCGGGATCCGATACATGAAACTTGGATGTGTAGCGGACGATTACACCGGCGCAACCGATCTGGCGGGTCTCCTGAGGCGCAGCGGTGCCTCAGTCAAATTACACTTTGGGTTGCCAAAAGCGCCGTCAGATGGGCTTGCCGATATCGAAATCATCGCGCTGAAATGCCGAATGGAGCCAGTGGATCAAGCGATTAGTGCATGTACTGATGCTGCACACTGGCTTCTTGCTGGTGGCGCCGAGCAGCTGTACTGGAAATACTGCTCCACCTTCGATTCAACCGCACAAGGCAATATCGGGCCTGTTGCCGAAGCCTTAATGGCAGTGACCCGACAAACGCAAGCTCTGTACTGTCCGGCGTTTCCTGAAAACGGACGTGCGGTTTTTATGGGTCATTTATTTGTCGCCGATCAACTTCTGAATGAATCGAGCATGAAAGATCACCCCCTCACGCCGATGAGTGATGCCAACCTCACACGCTTATTGGCCCCACAGGTCGAAGGATCTGTAGCGATTTGGAATCGAGTTGATCAGAAAAAAGGAGTACCAATACCTGACGCAACACACATTATCGGCGATGCTGTCGAATTCGCTGATCTTGAGTTCCTGATCGAAAACACACCAGCCAATGTCTTACTTACTGGCGGCAGCGCGCTCGCCCTACCTCTACCGAATCATTTAAGTATTGGCTCCACTCTGGATATAGTTAACCCAAAACCAGACTCCCGCGCGATTGTACTCAGTGGTAGCTGTTCACTGATGACACAACAACAAGTCGCATATTACGTCGCAAACAATCCAAGTTATCAGTTACATCCAGAGAGCCTTGGGGAGGCCGCGATAGAGGATTGTATTTGCTGGCTTCAGTCGCTACGGCCAAGTGAAACTCCATTAGTATATGCGACAGCGAGTCCAGAAGCCGTTAGAGCGGCCCAATGTGTATTGGGAGTCGCAGAAGCCGGTGCGATCGTGGAGCACGCCATGGGGCAAATCGCCCAGAAAGCTTTCGAGATGGGCGTCCGGCAGTTTGTTGTCGCCGGTGGAGAGACCTCCGGTGCGGTCACTCACGCGCTGCGGGTATCTGAGGTGATGATTGGGTCTGAAATCTGTCCCGGCGTGCCATGGGTGTTCAGTGGATCCAATTCAAATTTAATTGGACTAGCTTTGAAGAGTGGAAATTTTGGATCCCCTTCGTTTTTTAAAGATGCGTTGGCGCTTCTCGAGGACTAGTTATGGATCTACGCGAGCAAGTGTGCGACTTCGGCCTGAGCCTCTACACCAGAGGATTTACTCACGGAAGTACAGGGAATTTATCTGTTCGCCTGCCCGATGGAAATATTCTGGTGACCCCAACCGGTAGCTCGCTTGGACGTTTAACGCCCGAAGGTCTCAGTGTCATCAAACCAAACGGGGAATTGGTCTCGGGACCAAAACCCACAAAAGAGGTTCCGCTCCACCAAGCTCTGTATTCGACGCGCGGCGATCGTGCTGGTGCAGTTGTTCATCTGCATAGTTGCTACGCCACCGCGCTCTCTGTATTACCAAACCAGAATGAAAAGAATTGGCTTCCCCACCTGACGCCTTACGGAATAATGCAACTTGGCCAGGTTCGGCTCTTGCCGTACTTTATCCCTGGTAGTCCTGAGATCGGATCGGCGATCAAAGGGCTTGCTGGCAAACATTCAGCCATCATGCTCGCAAACCATGGCCCAGTTGTGTCAGCAAAAACATTGGAGGCCGCGGTATATGCATCGGAGGAACTCGAGGCCACGTCAAAGCTTGCCTATCTGACACTAGCTCTCGAGCCCAATGCTCTGACCACTGAGCAGGTCAACGAATTGGTTACTAGATACAACGTGGAGTGGGATTAATGCCATCATTTTCTGCCAATCTTGGCTTTCTTTGGCCCAATTATCCGCTAGCTGAAGCGATCCGCTCGGCCCATCGAAGCGGTTTCGATGCGGTTGAGTGCCACTTTCCCTACGACGAGCCTGTTGATGAAGTTTGCCAAGCGTTGGAGGAGACTGGCCTTCCAATGCTGGGGCTTAACACGATTCGCGGCCCTCTGAACGCTGGATTAGCGGCCCTACCCGACCGAGTCTCTGAGGCTAGACGGGCGATTGATCAGGCGTTTAAATACGGCGCCCAGATTAGTTCCCGCAATGTGCACGTTATGGCTGGAGCGATCACTGGGCAAGAGGCAACATCAACCTACCTCGATAGCCTTCGATACGCCTCAGATACTGCCGAAAAATATCACATGTCGGTCTTAATTGAGCCCCTTAACCCATTTGACATGCCTGGATATTTCTTGAGGGATACGGTCCACGCCTGTGAACTACTAGAGACACTAAATCTTGCTAATGTGAAGTTAATGTTCGATATCTACCATGTGGAGCGAACCGAAAGCCGAGTGATTGAGCGATTCAATTCCTGCCTACCCCTGATTGGTCATGTACAGTTTGCGTCTGTCCCAGACCGCGGACCACCCGGCTACGGAGCGATTGACTTTGATTTGATATTCAATGCGATTGATCAGAGTGGTTGGAGTCAACCGCTAGGCGCAGAGTACAAGATAAGCGGATCAACCGAAGACACCCTTGGCTGGATGCAGCCCTACAAACAAAACGAAAGACAATGATGAAGATAGCTATCCTTGATGATTATTTTTCTAGGGCACAGTCCTATGCGAAGTGGGAATCGTTTCCTAACCTAAGTTTCACATTTTTCAATTCGCACGTCTCAGATACTAGCGAACTCATCGAGATGCTAACGCTCTTTGACGCGGTTGGCTTGATGCGCGAACGGACTCCGTTTCCAAAGGAGATCATCAATGCTCTACCCAATCTTAAGCTGATCGTAACATCGGGGATGCGTAACGCGGCAATAGACCTTGACGCAGCCAAGGCAAGACGAGTAGTAGTCTGTGGTACGACATCACCCAGGCACGCGACCGCGGAGCTCGCGTTTATGCTAATAATGATGCTTTGTCGTAAGGTAATACCACTCGTTAACGGGCTCAAACAGGACAATATTTGGCAGCCCGTGATGGGTCATGATATTCGCGGCAAAACGCTAGGAATAGTTGGCCTAGGCCGCTTAGGGACTTATGTAACCAAACTGGGCCAAGCCTTCGGTATGGACGTAATCGCCTGGAGTAGCAATTTAGATAAAGAACAAGCCGACAGACTGGGTGTGCGAGCTGTATCCAAGGCTGAATTGTTCACTCGCTCTGACTTTGTGAGCATTCACTACAAATTGTCTGACCGGAGTCAGGGGTTAATCGGAGAAGAGGAGCTAAAACTGCTGGGGCCCGCAGGTTACATTGTGAATACCTCGAGAGCCGAAATTATCGATCAGGCCGCGCTTCTTCGTTGCCTCAACGACGGATCTCTTGGCGGGCTGGCTACAGATGTCTACACAAACGAGCCTGCAGACAATCAAAACGAGCTTGTGAGCCACCCCAAGGTGCTAGCTACTCCCCATATCGGGTACTGCACCGAGGAGACATTCACAATCTTCTTTCAAGAGATGCTAGCCGCATTTGAAGCATTTAAAGGAGGTCAGCCGATCAACGTCATCAACTGACTAGTATGGAGTCTCCGACGCGAGATCCCATCTCATTTATCATGCGCGCCTGACGCGAATAACACCGTCCAGATTCGAAATCGCATCCACGAGCTCATCTGTAACCGGCTGGTCGATGTCCATAATATTATAAGCAATCTCATTACGACTCTGGTTAACCAAGTCAATGACGTTAGCCCCAGTGGCAGATATCTGACTCAAGACCGTACTCAGCACATTGGGGACATTAGAGTTTGAGAACGTCAATCGGAAATCAGAACCCCTAGCCATCGAAGTGTCTGGGAAGTTTACAGAGTTCTTAATATTCCCGTTCTCCAAGAAATCTATAAGCTGATCGGCTGCCATCACCGCGCAGTTATCTTCTGCCTCACCAGTACTCGCACCAATGTGCGGCATTGCTAGCACTCTGGGGTGACCAATCAGCTCTGGAGTCGGAAAATCTGTCACGTAACTACCCATCTTCCCAGCATCCAGTGCCGCGATAACATCGTCAACGTTTACTATCTCTTTTCGAGCAAAGTTTAGAAGCTTCACTCCGGGCTTCATACGCGATATCGACTCCGAATTGATCATTCCCCTGGTCGCGTCAATAGCCGGCACGTGTAGCGTAATATAGTCTGATTCCTTAAGTAACGCGTCGAGACTAGGCATCTTTTCGACCCGGCTCGACAGGCGCCAAGCCGACTCGACCGAAATTGCCGGATCGTAACCGATGACACGCATACCTAAATCAAGAGCCATATTAGCTACCAGCGAACCGATCGCTCCCAAGCCCACGATACCCAGCGTTTTTCCATAGATTTCAGCACCTGCAAATCGTTTTTTTTCTGACTCTAGGAGCGGATCAAGCTCTTCAACTGACTGGTTGTCCAGTCCGTCAACAAATTTTAGACCACCGAAAATATCTCTGGACGACATCATCAACCCAGCACAGATCAGTTCCTTAACAGCGTTTGCGTTAGCTCCGGGCGTGTTAA
Source organism: uncultured Litorivicinus sp. (assembly GCA_902558075.1). Classification (GTDB taxonomy): domain Bacteria; phylum Pseudomonadota; class Gammaproteobacteria; order Pseudomonadales; family Litorivicinaceae; genus HIMB30. The sequence goes on from CACECO010000019.1 coordinate 12,448, forward strand.
AGACAACAACGCCCGTCTCAGTGAGTTCTGCGATCGGGATATTATTGGTCCCAGCGCCTGCCCGAGCTACGGCAGCGACGGTCAAAGGCAGCTCCTCTTTTGTTAACTTATAGCTCCTCAGTAAGACGCCAGATGGATTCGTACTCTCCGACGAGACCTTGTATCTGGCACTGTCGAACCTTGCCAAACCCGCAGGTGATATCGCGTTGTATGTGCGTATGACGAACATCTGTTATCCCTTACTAACGATAGAAACGTAGGCCCATTCCAGCCATTCGATCAGTGATACGACGTCTTCTCTCTCGATTGTGGCCCCGCACAGGACCCTTAACGCGGGCGGAGAGTCTCGATAGGCACCAATATCGAACGCTACACCCTCGATTTCGAGTAGCCTAATGATCTCTTTTACCTGATCCAAATTTGCTTCTACTGAGAGACATACACTCGTATCAGATACCGTAGCAGGATCTTGGGCTAAGAAGCTTAACCATGGAGTTTTTTCCACGAATTCCCTGATCACCGAAAGATTTGCCTCGGAACGAGCAATGGCACCAGAGAGTCCACCGATAGAATCGATCCAATTCAAGGCATCCAAATAATCGGCGACAAATAAAACGGAAGGAGATTCTACGATTTTCACAAGTTATCCAGGCAAAAACGAAAAAAGAAAGTGCGGGAGGATAAGCCACTCGGCGAAAAGGTCAACTAGATTTCAAGCTCCCCTCAGTTGAGCCTCTCTGATGAGCGCAGCTATACGGAAGAAACCGTGTACCATCTTACTAAATGGGATAGAGATGAAGAGGCACGCGATACCTGCCAAGTGCAGTATTAGCATGGAACTAGACAGCTCTGTGCCTCCTAGCCAGTACAGCAACAAACCTGTTGTTGATACAAACCACAGCAAAGTGATAAACCCGTAGTCGCTGCCACGATGACCTGGCGACTCTAATAGAACGTTCGCCTTAGTTTTCAGGTAAATCAACTTTGAGGTGCCACCTGTTAAGAGTAAGCCCCCGCTTACACCAAGCAGTTTGGGTAGCGAGAGAAACGGGTAAGGAGCTACGAGCCCCATCCCATAGTGCATCACAGTCGCGACAGAGGTGGCAGCAAAGCACAGAAGGAATCCATACATTGTTGCCTGATGGGCCCAGCGGCGCACCTGACTGTAACGGTCTTCTTTCTCATAATTACAGCCCTGACCTGCTCCACCATCCAAGTTTTTCAGTGTAGCAGCAGACCTTAGGGACTCGCACAGTTGGCTCCAGGTAATAGATTCACCGTTTACTGTCCTCCAGTACCTAGCAAGTCCAATGAACAGGATCAAGAGGGGCAACAAAAATAGGGGAGAGAAAATCAAAATCAACGACTCGTGAGAGATTAGATCGTAGAATGTCGCCGACGATGCCCAAGGAATTTCAGCGATCAGCCAAAATAAAGCGGCCACCACCAGAACAGTCACAAGGGCAACGAGTGGACTGCTCTGAAAAATTTTTGACGCGCCCGGAAACGGTACATGAGACTCCCAAGACTCAACTCGAACGGTAGCTAGTGCACGAGGGAGGTTCAGATCGAACTCATGAGGGTTCGTGAACTGGCAACTGTGATAACAGGCCTGACAGTTGTGGCAGAGATTCGACATATGGACCACCGTCTCGGTGTCGAATGCCCTGTACCGTGTCATTGCCTTAAAGGCCGCACAGAATCCTTCGCAGTATCGGCACGCATTACAAACTGCAAGCTGCCGCTTGGCTTCATCAAGCGCTGGTGTTGGCATATCCGCCGGCCCCCTCTCCTGCTTTACGCCCAAAAACGGTCCCAATCGTCATCCCGAAGCCCGCAAGATAGCCCTCACCCAAGATACTTCCAGCCATAATCTCTCCCGCCGCCCAAACATTTGTGCTTGGTACACCACCAAAACTCACCTTCGCGTCATGACCAACACGGAAACCTAAATAAGTAAACGTCACACCTGGCCTCAACTCATAACCATAGAAAGGCGGGGTATCGATGGGCCGTGCCCAGTTAGTTTTTCGCGGAGTCAAACCGTTTGTTTTTAGCCCATCAAGCTCGGTGGGGAAAAAATCACCGTCCTGGCAAGCGGCATTGAAATCTCTCACGGTCGCAAGAAATTTATCTCTAGGTAGACCCAACTGTTGAGCCATATAATCCAAGCTCTCGGAAACGGTCGCAGAGAAGACGGTCGGCATGAATAAATCTTTGGATTTACTATCAATGATCGCGTATGCCACCTGGTTAGGCTGTCTTGCGACCAATCTACCCCAAATCGCGTATCGCTTGGGCCAGACGTCCTCACCCTCGTCGTAAAAACGATTACCCTCTTGGTTAACCACGATCGAAAATGGTACACAGTCAACCCGCGTGACGATCCCACCATCGTACTCTGGGGAACGCCCGTCGATCGCCACCGCATGACATTGCGTCGGATCTCCGACTTGATCCGCCCCACCCGCTAAAACACCCTTGAGAACCTCTCCGGTATTATAGGGTGTTCCCCTGATTAGAAAGTTCCTTGCCGCGTCACCCCAAGCGCTCGCCAGCCAGTCCTTATCAGCCTCAAACCCACCGGACGCCAGAACGACGCTGCGACCTCGTTTGTAACTTTGAGTTCCATCCAGATCGACCAGCACCCCATCAAACTTCCGGTCACGTATCACCACGTCGAGAATAGTTGCGAGGTAAAAAATAGCCGCCCCCAAAGACTCAAGCCTGTTGTAGTAGGCATTCACTAGGGCCTTGCCACCGCCCAAGAAGAACGCATTGGTGCGAGAAAGTGACAGAGTCCCGGATAATGACTCCTGAAAATAACAGCCTTGTTCGAGCATCCAATCATAACAGGCCTCTGACTCGCGTATCGTTAGTCTTGCCAGGTCCTCATCGGTATTCCCCTTGGTAACCTTCAGAAGGTCGTCATAAAACTCATCCTCACCGTAGGAGTCGGTCAAGACGCCCCTGGGGGCACCATGCATACATCGAAAGTTGCGGGTGTGACGTGAGTTACCGCCACGATACTCCCGTGGCGCTCGTTCGAAGATAGCGACCGACGCGCCTGCCTCTGCGGCTCTGATGGCGGCACACAGGGCGGCATTTCCGCCACCGACTACAATAACGTCATAGTCGAATTGCCCTTCACCCACAGAAATTAACGAGGTGTCTGGCGTTA
>CACECO010000020.1 GCA_902558075.1 uncultured Litorivicinus sp.
AAACTCACCAGTTGTGAAGCTTGAACATCAGCTTCACGGATTCTCTAGCTACATTGTGTTACCATTGTTTGCTTTCGCCAACGCTGGGGTTGCGATCGGGGAGCAAGGCTTGGCTATTTTGGGCCATCAGGTCCCAATGGGTATAGCTGCAGGGTTGTTTTTCGGTAAGCCGATTGGCGTGATGCTCTGTTGCTTCCTCATCCTAAACTTCGGCATCGCACAAATGCCACGCCATGTGAATTGGGGCCAATTGTTTGGTGTGTCGCTCTTATGCGGTATCGGTTTCACCATGTCGTTGTTCATTGGTTCACTGGCTTTCGGCGGTATGGGTAATCCACTGGCGGGACTCGACCGCCTTGGTATTTTAGCTGGATCAATTCTATCAGCAGTCGTCGGGTTCTTTGTGTTGAAGAAAGCCTTACCCGAACGTTCGTTTTGCGTTGTCGGATCAGAGCCGTTGCGTTAAAAAAAAAGCCGGGCTAAGGCGCGGCACATGCGCAATCTTTGGCTGCGGAGATCCGTTAAGTATTCATCAAATATTGCGCTTGATTGATCCAGTTATCTCGCTTGATGCGGCCAGCGAATCTAACGACATTTTTTTCAAGATCTTCAATCTCGGCAGGCGTCAGAGCAGCAATCTGCGAATATGAAGTAATTCCGGCGTCATGTAGCTTCTTTTCAAGACGTGGGCCAACGCCTGATATCAACTTCAAGTCGTCGTGTGATATCGGCGTCTGTGTAATCGCCTTGGTCTCCAAAGTACACTTTGGCTGAGCTGATTTTTTCTTCACGCTACCTGCTGTAACAGAAGGAAACATCAGCTCCATAGATTCTGCTGGGTTCATCTCGACAAAATAAAAATTAATCATTGCTCGGTTGAGTGCCAGTGACTCATCAATCATTTGATCGAATATTGCGTTAGATTGAGAGATCACGGCCTCTGCCTGTTTTAATGCATATATGGTTAAAGAGGTATCAAATTGGTACATGGTCGCCTCCACTGAGTGTACTGGTGCAGTGCACAATACAGCGATAATACCTTTTTTATTTTGCGATGCAACAAAATCGCGCTGTTGACCACGGATCAAACTCCGTCAAAATACAAAAAAACCAACAATCAGGAGGACTGATGGGATTAAAACAGCTCATAATGCGAGTGGATTCGGTAGCCCGTGGTCGTTGTCAGCAGTCCGCGCTCCACCCCTTATGTCTCCCTGGAATTGTCGGTTGCTTGAATTCAACCTTAGGCTCAGTTAGTGCCAACGACATCACAATTCCAAAAAGTCAAATATTCTATTGTCTTTGTACATGGTCAAAAGTGGCGGGTTCAAAATCATGACACCACTGTGTGGTCATGCTGCACATAATTCAGGCTTTCGAATGCCAGGTGATCTTGTTGGCGCCTTTGCTCTGACAGGAGGCCGTTATGCATTTATAGTTCAGGCCTTGAGTCGGTCCACCATCTGTCGATTCCCTCTCACCCGCCTGCAAGCAGCACAACTCAGGCAACCTGGGCTAGCACAAGGCCTCTTACAAGTGATCGCTCACCAGACTGGTCAAGCTTGGCGTCAGATCACCCGAACCGATCTACTTTCACTTGCGCAATTTGGGATGCTGATTAAAAACATGAGTATCCATCACAAGAAACAAAATCTATCTACTACTGAATTTGAGCTACCCATGCCACGGACCGATATCTCTGATTTTATTGCGCTGGCCCCTGGAATAATTAGTCATTTAATCGGCTCCTTTACTGAGAAAAAGATTTTGATTTTTGGAAATAAGACCTTTCGTCTACTCGACCATCATGCACTCGAACATGCTTGCGAGGCACTCAACTGAACCATAGTAGAGGATTCGTAGGGCTTCTGGTGACAATGTTTTCCGGAGCAGCCAACGACAATCTCGTAAAAACTGCCTTTATTGTAGCGATCACGGCTCTATCCTGGGACGTCTTTACACTCAATCCTGTGGTGCTCGCAAATGCTGCGGCACTTTGCTTCATCTTGCCTTTCGTTATACTCGCAGGATTCGCAGCACACCAAGCCAATGTCCAAGCGCCTAAGCGTTGGTTGATGATTTTGAAGACTATTGAGCTCGTACTCGCATTGATTTCAGCAATCGCGATCTATTTCAAGCTTGGATGGCTGTTACTCCTATGTATCGCTGGATTTGGGGTTCAGTCGGCTCTCATCGGACCACTCAAATATGCATTGATTCCTCAATTGACCAACCAAGCAGACCTGCTCAATAAGAATGCTTGGATGGAATCGGCAACATTTGTCGCCATTCTGATTGGTACTTTGATCGCCTCAGATTGGATCCTCAACTCAGAAGTCCACCTGATCACTCTGATTTTACTGATGGCCTGTATCGGGTTAATGGGCGTTTTTTTCCTTCCCCACTTCGACGGGAGACCGGATCATAATCAGCGTTCCATTCAATATTTAGTACATCAACAGCGTCAAGATCGACGGTCCATGTCTGCAATCTGGTGTATCAGTGGATTTTGGGGCGTCGGATCGGTATGGCTCACGCACTTACCCATACTGACGGTCGACACTTGGCAGCTATCACCACAATCAGTAGGCACGTTACTAAGTTACTTCGTACTCGGGGTGACGCTCGGTGCATGCCTCGGTGTATTGCTCAAAGAGCGCCACCTCACTACTAGAGTGATCGCTGGAGCCAGCACCATGGTCTTCGGAACACTCATTTTACAGCTCAATGATTTTCAGGTAGCCACAATTGGACTCGTGCTTACAAGTACAGGTGGTGGATTCCTTGTATTGCCGTTGTATACATTACTGCAAGATGACACAGTGGCTGTCGCCAACCGTATTGCTGTGAACAACATTGCAAATGCGATGATGATAGTGGGAACGGCGGTGATTTCACTTCTTGTTGTCGGACTATTGGAACTGGAGTTACTCCATTGGCTCTTGGTTTTGAGTGTCGGCCAATTGTTCCTCTGCCTTTACCATCGCAGCAATTTGAGCCTCAGCTAAAGCCTCTGGTGGTGGAGGCATCTGCAAAAAATAGCCTTGCCGCTCAATCGCTTCCAACACATCAGCCGCTTCAACTCGAGCGAGTTTTTTATCCTGTGTTAACGGCAGGACCATCACCGATTCGGTCTGACCAAAAGTCGAAAGCAAATCATCCGGGACCTGTCTCAGCCCCTCTTTCTGATCGACATAAAGATACATTTCTTCTTTTTTATTGCCTTTAAGAATCTCAACTATCCGCAAAATACATCCTCTAAGAGTGGTTTTCGCCAACCCGATGGCATCCATTGCCTTTCATCAAGAGAAGCTACCAACTGACGCTTTTTCACGAGCATTTCGGGGGCAATCCCCAAATCTTCAGCGATCGCTTCTATCTTGATTTGTCGTTCTTTAAGCGCGCCTTTCAGCCGCTTCGATAATGGTGGCGGTGGTGGTGTGATCATCCCTGCTTCAAGCGCATCGGCCAATACGCGTTTCAACTGGCTGCCAAACCGATCGGCTTGTTTATCTGTCAAACCATGTTGGCTGACTAATTGGTGATGCCGTCCTACCCGGCCAGCGGCTGCAAGCGAAAATAACGATTGATCACCCAGAACATGTTTTCGGGGTTTATCGACTCGACGTGCTACATCTTCACGCCATTGCACCAAGTGGACTAACCTCGACATCCCCTCTGGGCTCAAGCGCCAGGCATTGCCAAATTTATGCATCTGTGTTTCCAGATCACCCTCAACTAGAGTGGTGGCATTACGCTCCTGAATCGCTCGCATTTCTTCGCGCATCCAGTCGAGTCGTCCAGCCTGCTCCAGTCGCCGACATAGAATCTCATAAATTGGTCCCAAGACTAAGACATCTTCTTTCGCATATCGATACTGTGCTTCTGATAATGGACGTCTCGTCCAATCAGAACGTGTCTGTTCTTTTGATAATTCTTTTCCTAAAAGTTCGGTAACCAGCCCCGATAGGCTGAGAGAAATTTTGTCATTCAGCAGTGCATATGCAACCTGTGTATCAAATACGGGTGATGGAATTGAGCCGGTCAATCGAAACAACACTTCATAGTCTTCTTGCGCCGCGTGCAAAATGGATACGGTGGTTCCCGTTAACGCATGGCCCAATGCTTTTAAGTCGAGATCAGCCAGAGGATCGATCAAGAAGGCGTTATGATCCACTGCTATCTGAATCAGGCCAGGCTTCGGGTGAAAGGTCGAGACACGCACAAATTCTGTATCAAGGCCGATCGTGGTCGTTTTCTCAACTGCGGTCATTAGCGCATCCAACTGTGATTGTTGATTGATCCAACCCGAAACGCTCAAAATTTGATCTCAGTCCGTGATGCCAGCGCCTGTGATAACGTGGACACATCGATATGATCCAGCTCACCACCAACGGGCACCCCTTGCGCTAAACGCGTCACTCGCGTTGGTCCACTGATGCTGGTCACGATTTGATGTGTGGTAGCCTCACCTTCAACTGTGGATGCGAGAGCAACCAGACATTCAGCCGGCTTTTCGTCGTAAATCCGCTGAACCAATTCGGACAGACCGATTTCTTTCGGTCCAAGTCCCTCAAGAGGGCTCAAAAGTCCAGAAAGGCAGTGATAACGTCCCTTGAACAGCCCCGATTGCTCAATAGTCAAGATATCCCCCGGCGATGAAACTACACATAACAATGATTGGTCACGAGATATGTCCTGGCAGATCGGACAAGGTTGGGTCTCTGTCAAGTTGCTGCAGATTTCACAGTGTTCGATGAGTTCCAATGCCTGACTCAGCATCTCGGCGAGATGCAAACCTCCATCACGATCTCGCTCGAGTAAATGGAGTGCCATCCGCGACGCTGATCGTGGTCCAACTCCAGGCAAACAACGGAGTGCTTTCTCAAGACACGTTAATAGCGGGGAAACACTCATGAAAATGGGAATTTGAATCCAGGAGGCAGATTCAGACCTTGAGTGAAAGATCCCATCGACTCCTGCTTTATGGTCTCAAGCTTTTGGTTTGCGTCATTAATCGCAGATGCGACGAGCTCACCGACAATCTGCGGCTCATCACTCAAGACATTTGGATTGATCACGACAGACTTACAGTCTCCTTGACCATTCAATATCACTGTCACTAACCCTGCGCCAGATTCTCCTATGACCTCTTTATCAGACATCGCGGCTTGCGCTTCTTTCATCTGCTCAGCTACCTTCTGAGCTTGCTTCATCATCTCCTGAAGTGGTCCATCAAACATGGGTACCTCCATCTCTTGGCTCAATAGACTCGATGCGCACCGTCGCATCAAAACGCTCGGTCAACGCGCTCACAAATGGATCTTCAGTAAACTGTTTTTTTGCGAGTGCCAACCGCTCTTGATTCAGACGCAACCGATACTGTTCAGGCGTCTCTGCTAAATCGTCTCGGACTTCAACCACCAGCACCGCGGAATGCCCTAGTTGTGTCGCAAACGCCTCAGTGATGCGCCGTTGATGCATATCATTGATTAAACTGTGAGTATGCGGGTTGGTTGCTAGGATAATTTCATTTGCTGACGCAGAGATCAACATAGTTTGCGCAAGCAAGGATGCTGTCATCCCACTCAGATCAAGCAGGCGGCTCTCATAAACCCAAGCATCCGGAGATAGCGAAAGCCTGAAAGACGGTTCTTCCACTTTATTTTCAGTGTCTTCAGCCTGCTCTTCGCTGGTTCGTGTCGCATCGGCAAGCATACGCGTATCAACCGTGATGAGAGGTTCAATCAAGTCATCCTTGATCTGATGATTCGATTCCGAATCGAGATCAATAACAGCCTCTTCAACAACAGGGTCGGTTGTCTCTCGATGCTCTGATTCCGACAGATCATTCGATGTATCAGCTGGCGGTATCGACTCCATATCCAACCCATCGTTCGAAGAGTAAACATCGGACGCAGGCTCAGGCTCGGGCTGTGATTCAGACTCAGGCGCTGAACAATTAGACTCGGTCTCAGACAGATACTCGCCTGATCTTGCAGGACGGAACGCAATCATGCGTATGATCAGCATTTCAAATGCAGAGCGCGCGTCAGAGGCCATCGGTAAATCGCGATACCCAGTCAATGCAAACTGATACGCCAACTGAAGAAATTCCGGAGACATCTGCGTTGCCAACTCTCTCACGGCTTTCTGCTCACTCGGTGAGAGATGATTGATGCCAGCAGAATTGATCTGAGCTACCGCTACCTGATGAAGCATCGATTGGATGCAACTGACCAATGCCATCCAGTCTGGTGTTTCACAAGAGAGTTGCTCAATGCGTTGCAGTGCCTCGACTGCCTCCCCTTTGGCAATATCACCAAGCAGTAGCGGGATCGCTGAAACTCCCTGCGTTCCAAGCATCTCAATGACGTTGGCCGATGTTACAGATCCTTGTCCATGTGCGATCGCTTGATCAAGCAACGTCATTGCGTCTCGGACAGAGCCACGACCCGCTTTTGCGAGATGCCAGAGCGCATCATTCTCATAAGTAATCTGCTCTTCGGCTAACACGTGTTTAAGATGAGACTCAACCAGATCAGGGCTCAGATCTCGAAGATGGAACTGTAAACAACGCGACAGTACGGTTGGCAACAATTTTTGAGGGTCTGTCGTTGCCAACAAAAACACAACATGCTCTGGAGGCTCTTCAAGCGTCTTTAATAACGCATTAAAGGAATGGGTTGTCAGCATGTGCACTTCGTCAACCAGATAAATCTTGTAGCGCCCTTGGCTTGGTGCATAGCACACATTTTCAAGAAGCTCTCGCGTGTCATCGACCTTTGTGCGACTTGCTGCATCAACCTCCAACAGATCAATAAAACGATTTTCCGAGATCGCCCGGCAGTTGGAACATTTACCGCAGGGAGTCGCTGAAATGCCCTGCTCGCAGTTTAAACAACGGGCCAAAATCCGCGCAATGGTTGTTTTACCAACGCCACGGGTACCTGTGAACAGATACGCATGATGCAAACGACCCGAGTCAAGGCCATGCGTCAGAGCTTTTCGCACATGCTCTTGGCCGATCAACTGCTCGAATGTGGTCGGGCGCCATTTTCTGGCTAAGACCTGCTGACTCATGCATGCCTCTTTTTTAATGGAAGCAACTCCTGCCAGCCACACCCCGGCACACCAAATATCCGCTGCCGCTGCTCCCTTCCGGGCCTGACGGGGTTCACAAATATCCAATTGCGAGGGGACCGACAAGAGCCACCATTGTGTCCCTAATACTCCGGGGCCTTGTATTGTCAGGGTAACCATGCCTCAGATGCAAGTTTGATCGCCACAAGACCGCAGACGAACACCACCAAAGGCCGAATCAAAACAATTCCACGCCCGAGCATGGTGCGGGTTCCCATTAAAGCGCCAAAGATTTGCGCCGGTTTCATGACAGCTATTGCAGACCAAATCACCAAATCACTGGTTTCGAAAAAAATGCTGCCACATTTGTCATGGCGTTGAAAAGTTTGGCATAGACCGTTGCGTCCCCAAGCCCAAGTCCGAGCACCGATATCATCTATGATGTGAATAAAGACCCCGTCCTAGGTCCAAAAAATTCATAATAGAATTCAATTAAGGCGATACCGACGATTGCGCGAGTGCCAAACGATGGTGGCTGCTCCGATGCCGTCTGTAGTAAGCAAACAAAACCGAAATGTTAGGCCGCAACGAACAGCGAAATTGGGACGATCCGATTAAACCGCTCGACATTAGAGCCTACGCTCAAACTCCACGCTCCCACAAGCTTGATGACGAAGGCTAGCAACGCAAGGCGCCATAGCGAAGCGATCCTGATGTGTCCGGAAGTCATAAGTCTCGATGCGGCAGTTTAAGTGCCAGCGACAGCCCGCCATTCTATTCGTAGCCAACGCTTACACAGGCTCGAGACCCGCAAATAAAAACGCTGGAGTCGTGATCAATCCACCGTCACCTGTGAGGGTATAAACAAATCCGGCGACAAAAACAAAAGATGCTAAAAGAGAAGTCATTCAGCTTGAAAAATCAAACACAATGCCTAATCGCTCTCCGACTTCGCGATAAGCGTCCAGAACGCCACCGAGTTTCTGTCGAAAACGATCTTTATCTTTCTTTTCGCCGGTCGCTTTATCCCATAAACGGCAGCCATCGGGACTGAATTCATCGCCGAGCACAATTTCGCCATGAAAACGGCCGAATTCGAGTTTACAGTCGACAAGGTGTAGGTTTACCTCATCGAACATCGCTTTCAGGATGGTATTGGCTTTGAGTGTCAATTCATGCATTCGAGTCATTTCTTCTCGGGTTGCCCAGCCAAACGCTTCAACATGATGCTCGGTTATCATTGGATCATGTAATGCGTCATTTTTGAGAAATAACTCAAAAAGCGGTGGATCAAAATCAAGACCCTCCTCAACACCTAGGCGACGCACCAAAGATCCTGCCGATTTGTTCCTCACCACGCATTCAACTGGGATCATTTCGAGCCGTTTAACAAGCGCTTCTGTGGCACTCAGTCGGTCGACAAAATGCGTTGGAATGCCGGCTTCGGACAATCGAGCCATGATGAATGCATTGAACTGGTTATTAATCGACCCCTTGTTAAACAGTTGCTCGATGACCTCACCATCAAATGCCGATGTATCATCTCGAAAATGCAACACCAGCATATCTGGATCATCTGTCAAATACGCAGATTTCGCCTTTCCTTGATACAACAATTCCAATGCGTTCATGGCTTTCCTATCTCTATCCAATTAAATCCATCAGACTGAGACGCAATCAGACGCTGGACGTCTTGATGTTCCAATACATCATCCAATGCCTGTTTCACCCGGGAGGTGTCGTTATTCGTTTCACTAATATGGCACGCTACAACAGTCTTTAGTCGATTACTAACGATTCGTCGCAAAAGCTCGGATGCCTGTGCGTTATTCAAATGCCCAAAATCACCACTGACGCGCGTTTTTAAAAATGCGGGATACGGGCCTTTCTGAAGTAATTCGAGATCATGATTAAACTCCACCGAAATCGCATCAAGATCCTGGTAGTGCTCGATAACACGTGGCGACATACTGCCTAAATCACTCAAAATCCCGAGACGCGTACCCTCACATTGAAAAACAAATTGGAGCGGCTCTCGCGCGTCGTGCGGAACCGTCACCGGGCTAATATCAATATCACCTACAGAGAATAGGCCACTAATGTGAACAGATTTATCGAATCGATCAATTCCGATTTCAATCCATGTTCCGCGCGATGCGTAGACTGGGATCGAGTGCTTATTGGCAAGTGCCTCAATACCACTCACATGATCACTATGCTCGTGGGTGACTAGAATGCCATCTAAGTCTTCAGGATTAAGCCTCAGACGCTTTAGACGAGCAAGCGCTTCTTTATATTGAAATCCGCAATCAATAAGCAAGATGGTGGTTTGCGACGCGACGATTGAACCATTCCCTCGACTTCCGCTGCCAAGCGATGCAAATCGCACTAGTACAGACGCTCTCTGATTTCGCGTATGAGTTCGTTCGCACCACCAACCGACGCTACAGTGCCTGTTGGCACCACATTCACGATCACTCCTTCGTCAGTCGGTCGCATTTGCACCTGATACGATCCAACCGGATCTTCAATGGTAGTAGCAATCACTCGATTCAGAGCACTCATTGTTGCCAAGCGACGTTCTGTCGCTTTGCGTACGTAACGGATATTGAGTAGACCTTTTTCAAGATTTCCGCCATCAATGGCTGCACCTAGATCACGGACGGCGTCGACGGTCACTCCGAACACGCGCGGGATTGCAGCTTGCACCACTAATTCATCTATTCCCTCAATTCGTCGGGAAGTCATTCGATTACTTACCTCGAGCAAAGAAAGTGCCCGCGAGACTGCTTTCCCTTCCTCCTCTTGGCGCTCGAGATGATATTTCAATTCATCAAGGATGCGGCCGGTCAACACGTCATCAAAGGATCCACTTGATGGCTCTAATCGGACTTCGCTTGTACCAATACGCAGACCAGCCTCCAAAGAAAAACGGAGCCCAACCCGACCAACATCTGGTGCAAAGTGACGGATTATTCGACTACCAGAATGCGTATTGACCCCGCGGAATACGCTCGACTCAACGCGCTGCGTACCATCCGACTGCGCTGATTCGACCACCGTTAATTTATTTTCAGTAATGAATCGCTCGAGTTCTGGCCAAACGGCCGACGGTGCTTCTGGAATAGACAGCCAATGCAAATCACCAAGTTGATATCGGCGGATCGTGGGTAAAGTGAGCGTTCGCATTGCGGCTTCCGCGCGCGGAGCTTCAAATGATCCACCATACAATCCAGCCATTGGCTCATCGACGCCAGGGATTTGGAGTGATTCATTCACTCGATCATCAGAAAGTCCTCCCGGTACCCTCAATTTAGGTTCGACATAGGCGGCTTGGTAATCCAATTGACGGTCGCGAATAGCGGCTTGCTGGTTTGAGCCGGAGCATCCCACTAATCCGCTGATACAAACAACTAAGAGAGTACGTATCACAGATGAACACCTGCTTGGTTGCAGGCTTCGCGAACCGCGATTTCTCCCTCTGTGCTCAAAGGAACAAGAGGTAACCGACAGTCTGCACGCATGAGTCCCATCTCAGCTAACGCCCACTTGCTTGGGATCGGGTTGGATTCGACAAATAATTTCGAGTGCAGTCCCTGCAATTGATGGTTCAGTACCTCAGCTTGGACTCGATGACCACCCATTGCGTATTCAATCATTCGAGACATGAGTCGTGGTGCAACGTTCGCGGTGACGGAGATATCACCATCACCTCCGAGCAAACATAACTCCATCGCAGTTGGATCATCTCCGGAATACACTGCGAAGCCGTCGGGTCGATTCTTCAGAATATATTGAGCTCGCTCTAAGTTACCAGTCGCATCCTTGATCCCCGAAATGTTGGGTACTTGCGCCAATTCAAGCGTCGTATCGTCAGCAATATCTGTGACTGTCCGCCCAGGAACGTTATACAAAATAATCGGCAAATGACTACTGCTCGCAACAGCCTTGAAATGCGCAAGCAAACCGCTCTGCGGTGGCTTGTTATAGTAAGGAGCAACAGACAAAATTGCGTCGGCGCCGGCTTCTGTCGCTGCTTCTGTCAATTGACAAGCTTCGGCTGTTGAATTGGATCCCGCACCCGCGATGACTGGAATACGACCGGCAACATACTCCACGGTTGCCTTAATGACATCACTATCTTCTGAGTGAGACAGCGTCGCGGATTCGCCAGTTGTTCCGACCACAACGATCGCATGCGTTCCCTCGCTTACATGAAACTCAACCAATCGTTGTAGCGCGTCGTAATCCACGGCTCCTGCTGTATTAAACGGAGTGACAAGCGCGACGATACTGCCTCGAATCATGTGGAAAGAACCTCCTCTGTGATTAAGACCTGTATGGTACAGACCGAGCGATTCTCGCGGCAAGGTTGCAAACCAGAAAAAAAACGCCAAACAACCTCTGACACGTTTTTTGGAGGCCCTATGAGCATTAAATTGAATACCTTGATCCCGGAATTTCCGCCACTTCAGGCTACTTCCGAAACAAAAATTACACTGAGCAGTTTGAAAGGACAATTTTCAGTTCTGTATTTTTATCCGAAAGACAGCACACCGGGTTGCACCACCGAGAGCCAAGATTTCTCGAGGCTTCACGGCGAATTTACTGCATTAAACTGCCAAATTTTTGGTGTCTCTCGGGACTCACTAAAAAGTCACGAAAACTTCAAAGCTGATCACAGCATGCCGTTCGAACTCATCGCAGATCCTGATGAGGATCTGTGCAACGCGTTCGATGTGATGAAAATGAAAAACATGTACGGCAAGCAGGTTCGCGGCGTCGAACGCTCGACTTTCCTGATCGATTCGAATGGTACGTTGATCGCTGAATGGCGCAAGGTCAAAGTACCTGGCCATGCGGACGAGGTGTTGGAGACCCTGAAAGGTTTGTCTTAGCGATCTTTCAATTCGATAATGAACTCATGCGGTTGACCTTCCGTCATAGAGGTCAATCGATGTCCAGCGCGTTGACAGAACGCCGGAATATCACGCAGCGAGATCGGATCTGTGGTCACCAATCGGATCACGTGTTCAGAAGAATCGTCATTGATCGCCACCTTGAGTTTCAACAGTGGTAGCGGGCATTTCAAGTCAGTACAGTCGAGTGTTCGCATAATCATTCCTATATACTTCCTAGTATAGTCAAACTGGAAACCTCGATGCGAAAGCTTCTTTTTCTCTGTCTATTGATCGGCTCGGTCGCCGTAGACCGCTCGCAGGCTTTATCAGCAGATGACCTAGCGACTCGCGAAGGTGAAATCGTTTTCGGTCAAGCCTGGCTAAAATCGATACGTAGTCGCTTGGGAGAACGAATCGATCCGTTTTGCATCGACCTTCTCGAGACCTGGCTTACCCGACTCAAGAACCAATTTGACCTTGGCACAATGCCAATGACCGCTTTGTGTCTTAATAATCAAGATTTCAACGCTTTCGCCGCGCCCGGCGGTATCATTGGTATGAATCGTGGTGTTTACCTGGACTTAAAAAACGAATCTGAGGTCATGGCAGTTCTTGCTCACGAATTAGCACACCTGGCACAACGCCATCACTATCGAGGACTCCGCAATTCAGAAAGACTATCGACTGGCACTTTGGCGACGCTTGCCGGTGTGTTCGCGGCAATTGCCACACGTCAAGGGCAGGCCGCCCAATCCTTGATTCTGGGTGGTCAGGCTGCAAATGCGACCTCAGCACTTACCTATTCACGAGAATATGAGCGTGAGGCGGACCGTATTGGAGTCGATGCATTGCAAAACGCTGGATATCCCCCTGCTGCAATGTCTCGAGTCCTTCAGGTATTGAGCGAAAAACAATCGCAAGCAACTCGCGATCTGGCGTTTTTAAGCACCCATCCGCTCGGTATTCAAAGACAATCAGATCTTGATGCACGGGTCGCACAACTATCATTTTCAGAAGCTAGAGCGCCAGTGCTCTCGAACAGAGATTTTGCAATGTTTCGCTGTGTTCAGACCGAAGGTCTACCAATCAGTGTGCAGACCAACCCAACCATCGACTGTCAACCAATACACAAAATCCTTGAACACTATCGCGATGAAAAGTTTCAGGCAGCACTTTCGTTGTTTGATGAGCTACCAAAGATGATTCGGAGTACCTTTAGCGGACTTGATATCGAGATCGCACTGACAATCAAATCGGGCGATTTCGACCGCGCAACGGAAGCCATTGATACGATCGCGCTATTTTTTCCATCCTGGCTTCAGCCAAGCATCGCTCGAGTCGATCTCACCATCGCTAGAGGAGTACCCAAACTACCTCGTGAACTTAGAGATCAAATGGTCCAACGTCCCGAACGTCTCGACTTATGGCGAGCGCTCGCGCGATACGCACAAGCCTTCAAGCAAGATTATCTACTGTTCGAAGCACGCGGTTGGGATGCTCTGTTACACGGTAAACTCGAAGCCTCAAAAATGCAGTTATCACGTGCCCGGAAAGCGTGGCCAAAAACACTCAATCAACGACCGCTTCAATCGCTTGAAGCAGCTATCAAGCAGACAGAGTCGCTTTAAAATCAAGCATCCGAGTGAGAGGTTCCATTGCTTTTTTAGCGATATCCGTGTCCACACGAATCTCGCACCCCTGGTCCCACGTATCGAGCAGTTGATTGAGGCCCGATAATCGATTCATCGCCATCCATGGGCAATGCGCGCAACTTTGACAGGTACCGCCAGCGCCACGGGTCGGCGCCTCCAGCAACAACCTATCAGGTACTTGTTGCTGCATCTTGTAAAAAATTCCTTTATCCGTTGCAACGATGAAGGTCGGATTCGGCAGGCGAACAGCAGCTTCAATTAATTGCGAAGTCGATCCAACCGCATCGGCACGCTCGATCATTTCATCTGGTGATTCTGGGTGGACTAATAGCCCTGCTTCTGGATGCAACGCCATTAAGGCGTCAAGGTCATGCAAGCGAAATTCTTCGTGAACAACACACGCTGAATCCCATAACAACATGTCCGCACCCGTTTGCTTCTGAATATAGCGACCTAAGTAACGGTCGGGAGCCCAGATAATTGCTTCGCCACGCGCTGTGAGCGCGTCGACAACCTCTACTGCAATCGACGATGTGACAACCCAATCAGCGCGCGCTTTAACTGCAGCCGAGGTATTTGCATATACCACAACCGTGCGATTGGGGTGTTGGTCACAAAACTGACTAAATCTGTCATCAGGGCAACCAAGATCCAAACTACACGTCGCCTCGAGTGTCGGCATGAAAATCCGCTTTTCCGGGCTAAGGATTTTCGCTGTCTCGCCCATAAATGAGACACCAGCTACAATCAAAGTCTCTGCGGCATCCGCTGCCCCAAAACGCGCCATTTCCATAGAATCAGCAACGACACCGCCCGTTTCTTCTGCCATTCGCTGGATATCTGGATGCACGTAGTAATGCGCGATCAAGCGAGCACCTGACGTAATCAGTTTCTGCTTCACATCATCGTATAAATCCAGTTTTCGACTTGAGGCTTCATTGGCGTCCTGTAGTGCCTTATCGAGATATGTCCTGACCTCAGCACGAGTCGCAATGTAATCATCCATCTGTATGGTCATATTTTCTTCCGGCGGGACAAACGTGGTGAGAAATCATCCGGCTTATCTTTAAGCCAGTCAACGAAAGCATTGATGTCTGGGTGACTCCGCAATAATTCAATGGAATTAAAATGAACCGCAAGCTGCCGTTCATTGATTGTTCGGTGCACATGTCGGTGACATGCTTTGCATAAATAGGCAATCAAGCTGTTGAGCTCAGTCTTTGAATACTTCGCTCGAATCACACCAAACCGATGCGTGCGCTTTGGGATCAGATGATGGCGCGTCAAAGACACCTGCCGACCACACAATTCACAATGCATGAAACGATACATAGCAAAAAAAATAAAATTGATTAAAAATGGTAAAAACCCGCATAATATTTTTAGTATAAGAAAAATTAAGAATTTAATTCCCATGAAAAACTTATCAATAAAAGATAAAGAAATTCTCGAAATTCTCCAAAATGACGCTGATATCACCAATGCAGAGCTCGCGAAACAGATCGGCCTCTCACAGTCCGCTGCGCTTGGCCGCGTCAAAAATCTAAAAAATCATGGCCTAATCCGCGGGATCTACGCAAAGCTCAACGCCAACCAACTCGGATACTCACTACATGTATTTGTGTACATTAAACTCTCGAATCAAGCCAAAGAAACGCTTTCATATCTCGAGGGCGCCGTAAAAATGAATCCGAGGGTTCAGGATTGTTTCAGAATGACTGGAGACTATGATTACGCGCTTCGTTTACTTCTGCAAGAAACGACAGATTTAGAATACTTCCTTACCCACGAACTGAGTCGAATTCCGCATATCGCATCAATTCGGACTGAAGTGGCGATGAAATGTATCAAACAAGATACTAGTCTTGCCCTCTAGTCCATATCGTTCGCGCACCTAAATCCAATATTGACGACAGCTGTTTTTTTGGGTGTGCGGTCATTTCGATGCATCCAAAAAGC
>CACECO010000021.1 GCA_902558075.1 uncultured Litorivicinus sp.
AAGACGTTCCTCTGAGCGTGTTATCCCTGCATAACAGTTATCAAAGAAGAAAGTTGATGTACGTGGCTTGGCGGCTCCTATCTCGTCGAAGAAGCGTTTAAGTGAGATAGCCGTATCTTCGAGCAACCTCACATCGCCATCATAGGGGACAAGATATGCGGAAGACCCATCTGCCGTTGGCATCCCATGTCCCGCAAAAAACACATAGAGGTCTGTTTTTTCCGGTTTTACTGCGGTAGGCAACCACACTTTGAGAGCTGTAAGGATTTCCCGCTCAGAAGCCCCTGAATCGGTCAGAACCTTTATGTTCACAGCATGGATCCCTAGCTTTTCCCTCGCATAATCAGCAAAAACCTGCGCATCACGAGAAGCGAACTGAGCGGGTGCGGATGCCTCGTAATTTTCAACACCAATAATTAATGCAGCACGATGACGAGACAGTTTTTGCTTGGGTCCAATAAGAGGATTCACGGGAGTTAGAGAGCTTGCCTTCGAGTCATTAACAGTTCTTTCAAGACGGAAGGATTTTGTGGTTACTAAACCCATAAAATCAACTGCCCTGATCGCAACATCTAACCCTTCGTTAGGTACGTATGTCAGATACTTAAAGCGTCCATCCTGTTCAAAACCAATCTTGCGTCCATTAATCGCTAGTTCAGCGACGCCAGAATTGTCCACTACCACTCCGAAGATGATGCCACGAGGCCCATCTGATTTCACTGAAACTATTTTGATTACGGGACGCTCAGTATCTTGATCCTCTGCGCTCTGCTGTACGTTCTTTGATAAATCGAGCAACCCCTGTATTTCATCATTGGTCAAAGGATCTGAGGAATTAGATGAAGACTTAGGTGGACCCATGACTTTGTCCGACGCCACTCGGTTAACACAGCCAAGCTTACGGAGTTTCGCTTCCGCGAGGTAAGTCCCTTCAGGATCGGCGTTTTCAGCAATCATGTAGCAGATATCGTGATCGGCCTTGTTTCCATGAACGCGATAGGCATCCACCAAATTTGCTGATGATCGCATCTGCTGTTGACCTTGCAAGCTCGAAATTCTTCGATTTGAGATCATTTGTTCAGCGTCTCCTATGGTGTCTGTGATGGCTATCAATACAGAACGTCTATCGAAGACAAACATCTTTTCTTGATTCCCACCATAAGCGATGCGATATCCATGGAATAGTTTGTCATTTCCATACCCACTTCCACCATGGTTTTTCATAGAAGGGTCACTATCAACGTCACTCTCCCAAAACATTACACTCTCAAATTCCTCCAGAGTCATGCCAATTTTGATATCACCAGTCTCGATTAACTGAGACGTGGTTGAACAACCAGTAAGCAGGATGAAAGACAGCAGTGTTACCGCGGCATAGGTTAACGCTCGAAACCTACTCACAAGAACGCTTCTCTCCATGAAATTCCTTTAAACCCCGTAACCCAAAGTCGTATCTCATACAAGCAGTGTTTCGCTTCAGCTTATCGTAACGGCAACAAATCAACTTTTCTGCATCGGCCTGTGAACCAGTTTCGAGTAGTTCTTTTCAAATCGTCTTGGATGTTTGTTTCTTCGTCATGGCCATACCCGTCGAAAATAATCATTACCCCAAGAGGTGCCAATCCACTGTCATTTCCCGGATTTAAAACACGTGAACCCATTGAGTTATAGGACTCTCTAATCCATTCTTCAACTATCACTTCATCGGGTCTCATTATCTTTAATCTCTAATCCGTCACATAAGTTTCGTCCGAGAGCAGTACACCCATCCACGCACCAATCTCCACCTCACCCACCTATTCACCGAAGCATATCGTGACCAAAACGACAAATCCGTGAACAATAAAATTGCGGGCGGGGTTGCGTGTAGATCTAGAGGGTATCTCGGGGTGGCCCTTGCGTGGGGATGGGGTGGAGGAATATTTCTGTGAACGAAATCCCATACAAACTCCATAGAATTCAGAGCTTAAGATTAACAAAATACTGATCGAAAGGAATATATTGGAGGGTAGAGATCGGCGGGATCGAACCGCCGATCCCTACAATGCCATAATCATTTCTATAAAGAGCTAAGTATAAATTTTTATTCATGTTGCACAACTCGGGAAGAAAGTTTATGAGCGCAGCTCATAGTGATTTATATCAATAAGTTACGCTTAAAAACCCTAAACATTTTCGAAAATGCGTGATTTGGTGGAGCTAGGCGGGATCGAACCGCCGACCTCTACAATGCCATTGTAGCGCTCTCCCAGCTGAGCTATAGCCCCATCTCACGGGGACGCGAAGATTAGTTCGCATCCTGTTCTGTGTCAATCGAGCGGATTGCTTCATGATAGCTTTTCTCTAGCCGCTTCAAAACTTTTTTGGACACCCCACCCACGACATTCAGTCCCGCTCTAACACGAGCGCGGGTCCTCTCCGGCCCCAGTAGCACTGCAAGATCAAATGCACTGATCGCTTGATGCTCGCCGCTTAACACCACAAACACAACCGGCATCACATCTTTAAGTTTTAGTTCAAGTGAGTCTGCCACCCACCGAATTTCTGCCTCCACTACCTCTCGGGTCCAAATAGATATATCCTCAAAACGCCAGATGAGATACTGCAAAAGAGCCGCCAAAACATCTATTTCCAGACCGAGTTCGGTCAGCATTTCGGCAGTAATCGAGACATCTTTAATCCACAACGGATTGAGCCAATGGCTCGCCTCTGAAAATACATCGATTCGGGATTTCAAATGGGGTAACGCGTGTTCGAAAAAGGCATCGCTACACATCCACGCCATTAAACGATCCCGATACTCAACGTCATCAAGTATGTTTTTGAGCCATTGGCCATTGAGCCAAGTCAGCTTATCGGGATCAAATATCGGACCACCCAGCGAAATCCGGTCAATATTGAACGCACCAACCATCTCTTCAAGACTGAATTGCTCGCGTTCGTCCGGCATCGACCATCCCATTCTGCCAAGATAATTCAGGACAGCCTCGGGCAAAAACCCTTGGTCTCGATAGAAAAGAATCGAGGTTGGATTTTTACGCTTACTTAACTTGGATTGATCCGGATTACGTAGCAACGGGAGATGACACAATTCTGGCATTTCCCAGCCGAAATATTGATAGAGCAACTGATGCTTAGGCAATGATGGAATCCATTCTTCACCACGAATCACATGGGTGATACCCATTAAATGATCATCAACCACATTGGCGAGATGGTAAGTGGGAAGACCGTCCGCCTTCATCAATACCTGCATATCCACTTGGGACCACGGAATCTGGATATCACCCCGTAAGCGATCATGCACGATACAATCGCCCTCTGTTGGGATCCGCATGCGAATAACGTGCGCTTGCCCCTCAGTTAATCGCTGAGAGACCTCATCTGCAGTTAATCGTGTACAACGGCCGTCATAACGAGCTGTTTGTTTTGCCGCCATCTGCTCAGCTCGCATCGTATCGAGCTCTTCCGCCGAGCAAAAACAACGAAACGCATGTCCCGCATCAACCAGTGATTGACAGTGGGTCTCATAATGTTCGCGACGTTCACTTTGCCGATAGGGACCAAAATCACCACCGACATTGGGTCCTTCATCCCACTCAAGCCCTATCCAGTGTAAGGCGTCTAAAATCACTCTTTCTGATTCAGTTGTTGAGCGCCTCTGATCGGTGTCTTCGATACGTAGGATAAATTGCCCATCATGCTGTTTTGCGAACGCATAATTAAACAAAGCAATGTAGGCAGTACCGACATGCGGGTCACCCGTCGGAGAGGGTGCGATACGAGTACGAACAGTCATTGAAATCTCCAGCAAGCGCGAGAGTACAACGCCAGCCAGGTTCTTTGAAGAGGGCTAAATTGTGATCTGCTCGAGGCGACCGCCCTCGTTTAGAAAAGTCTCGACCCATTTTGGCTTCCGGCCACGACCGGTCCACGTGTTCTCCGCGTTACTTGGGTCGCGATATTTCGGCGCCACAGGCCCTGTCTTTTTTACGACTTTTTTTCTTTTAACCGATCGCTTGGGAGACGAAATCCCTTTGAGCTCAGTTGCGGTCAACCCGTATTCGGCTGCTATTAGCTTAATCTTTTTAAGCCCCTCTTCCTGAGCCTTTATTCGTCTTTTTTGAATTTCACGATTTACTTTCTTTTGGATGGCTTCCAATTCGTTTAAGGATAGGCTTGCTAGTTTCATGGAACCTCTTTTTAAATGTTCTCAAAAATAAGTCTTCTAATTAAGACTTTAAAATAATAAAAATTTATTTAAAATCTTAAAAATTAAAAGGAGCTGAGAGTAGTCAGAGAATATATTATAATTAATTGATTGAAAAGGGAGACTATTTTCAAACCGTAAAAATAAAAATGTTATTTTACTGAGAATAACTTATTAGTTTTCTAAAAATACAAAAACAATATTAGCCATCGCTGTTAATTTTTCTTAATCTTCGCTTATGCAATCCAATCCTTTCCGTTTCTCAACAGCACCTATGATGGAGTGGACAGATCGTCACTGGCGCGTGTTTGCGCGCACGTTGACGCGAAAAGCGCTGCTCTACACTGAAATGATTACAGCACAGGCCCTGATCTATGGTGACTTAGAACGACTCACAGAGCACTCGCCTGCTGAATACCCTCTCGCGCTCCAAATTGGAGGCTCCAATCCCGATGAACTGTATCAAGCGACCAATCTGGTTAAAGATATGGGGTTTTATGAAATCAATTTGAATTTAGGATGCCCCTCGAATCGTGTTCAGGCTGGGTGTTTTGGTGCAGCTCTGATGTCTGATCCTAAACATGTATCAGAATGTTTAAGTGCGATGTGTGATGCAAGTGGATCCAGCGGTCCAAAAATCACAGCCAAGATACGACTCGGAATAAATGATCAAAATCCTGAACATTCACTGCCACGATTTATGAGTATGTTGAATGATTCAAAAATAAATCATGTCATTATTCATGCGCGTAAAGCCATTTTGGGTGGACTGTCTCCCAAACAGAATCGGGAAATACCGCCATTGAATTACGAATTAGTCCATCAAATGAAAAAACAGTTTCCTGAAATCGAAATTGTTTTAAATGGTGGATTAAAAACAATCGATCAATGTCAGGCTCAACTTGGTTCAGTTGATGGCGTGATGATTGGTCGCGCTGCATATCAAACCCCACAAATACTCTTGCAAGTTGATCGGCAGTTTTTTCATGAAGATCCACCAAACCGTAACGCCTTTGACGCTCTCTTGAGCTATCGATCTTATGTGGAGAGCTTACTTGCACTGGGATTCCCTCTGAAACACCTGACAAGGCACCTGGTCGGTCTGTATCATCAGGTCCCTGGTGCTCGGAACTATCGACGCATTCTAACCGAACGCGCACAGTTACCTGGAGCTGACTGGGCTGTCATCGAAGACGCACTGGCGGCCATCCCAAATGTAGAGAACGTATGACAAGCACACTCGACCAATTACGAAGCCTCAGCGTTGTTGTTGCCGACACCGCTGACTTTCAAGCGATTGAACATTTTAAGCCCATCGATGCCACCACGAACCCATCACTGATTCTCAAACAGGCACAGTCTCCTGTCACTGAGGAACTCATCTCGAAAATTCGAGAACAAGTAGCGAGTGGCGTATTCCAATCACTCAGTGAGGCTACACTCGATTTGTCGATACGATTTGGCTTCGAAATCGCCAAGCGGATTCGTGGCTATGTCTCAACGGAAATCGATGCCCGTTTATCGTTCAATACCGACGCTGCAATCGAACAGGCACAGCGGATCATTCATCAGTATTCCGGGCTCGGCATTCCCAAAGAGCGAATTCTGATCAAATTGGCGTCAACATGGGAAGGAATTCAGGCAGCACGCGCTCTTGAAGCCCAAGGAATCGGCTGTAACCTAACTCTGCTATTTTGCGAGGCGCAGGCTATTGCCGCAGCAAACGCACAGGCGACACTTATTAGCCCCTTCGTCGGCAGAATCCGTGATTGGTACATCGCTAAAGGTGAGGCACCCTCATCAGTCGAAACCGACCCGGGTGTATTGTTGGTACGCCGGATTCTTAATCTATACAGGCGCCACAGCGTTGGAACCATTGTGATGGGAGCCTCGTTTCGCACTGCAGATCAAGTGCTTGCGCTCGCTGGCTGTGACCGACTCACCATTTCTCCTGGATTACTACAGGAGCTCGAGACGCGAACTGAGCCAGTTAAAGGTCTCAGCAGATCCGCATCATCTGGCGGGGAACTCACAGAGATCGATCGCGATACGTTTTTGTTGCAAATCTCAGCTGATCCGATGGCCACTGAAAAGTTAGCCGACGGCATCACGCGGTTTGTTAAAGATCAGGAAACACTCGAATCGTTACTGATTAATTGAGGGATCATCCAAAAACGGATCGTCTAAGAAGAGATCTACGACAATACCATCGTTGATTTCGTAGCGACGCCGTTGCTCGTAGGCGCTCCGTAATAGAACGTAGGGATCGCCAACCGATTTTGGTTCCAACCCGAGTAACCGTGCCCGCGTTTGGATCCCATCGCCAATCAACAGTTCTGTGGTTCCAACTTCATCTTGCCAACTGATGGGGTTAAATGGTCGGTCACCAAACCTCCCACCCAAATCCCGAAGGTTACTGGGTCCCAAAACTGGAAGCACAAGATACGGACCCGAACCAACCCCCCAGTAGGCAAGCGTTTGCCCCAAATCCTCTCTCTCTCGCTCGATACCCATGGCACCTGCCACATCAAAGAGACCAAGCAAACCAAAAGTGGTATTAAAGACAAAACGAGTCAATGAACGTGCCGCTTTACCAGGCTTCGCTTGCAGAACTGAATTCACAGCAGTAATTGGCTCGCCGAGATTATTGAAAAAATTGCTGACTCCTTTACGAACTGGTGCGGGCGTTACGGCCCGATATCCTTCCGCAACTGGCCTTAATACGTACATATCGGCTTTTTGATTGAACGAGAACACCGCACGATTCCATCCTTCAAAAGGATCGTTTTCGGCTTCAGCATGCCCGACCAAAGGCACACACAAAAGGGTGATAACACACAAAATGGCACGAATCATAGGTCTCGATATTCCCTCAATGCATTCAGTAACCGTTTAAATGACACTTTTTCTCGTGTTTTTAATGTTTGTGCAAAACAGAGTACGCGAAACTCTTCGATTTGCCACCTCAATTCAACCAATTGCGCGTCTTGTGCGCGCCAGTCAGCTGGATACGTCGGCCAGAGCTGCTTTATTTCTGACTCGATCTGATGAATCTCCTGTTGCCATTGCGAGTCTAATAGAAGACGCGACTGCAACTTCTCCAAACGTATCTCGAGTGCTTTCAGATATCGATCCAAGTCAACCAATCGATCAGGTGGCGTCTGGTTAAGAATATCTCCGCACATTTCAGCCATGTGTGCTTTCATCGCAGCAATTGGGTTTAACCACGATGGCGGAATTTTTCCACCAAGACGCTGTTTTAATTGTCGTTCGCGTGTTTTCGCAGACTCAAGTGCTGTGGCGACTTTTTTTGCCTGATCAACAAGCCTTTCCCTGACGCGCTGTGTTGCGTTAACAAACGCGCCGTGATCCATGACTTCAGTGTCAGGGTCCAAGCATGCGAGAACAATCAAACGCTTGAAGCGCAATTGATCCGTCTCATCATGGCAGACAGAAACGACTGCCTTTTGATAGTTGACATCTTTCGACTGGACGAAGCGAAAGAGATCAGAGCAACGTTCAACAAGGAGTTGAGCGACAGCCGCTTGATGCTGGATCAATGCATCCTTCGGATCAAACAGACTTTTGAGTACAACATCCCCTTCATGTAGCACAAGACGCTGAAATTGCTTCATCTGAACCCCGCCAACTTGAGTCAAGGTCTCATACTCCAAACTCAAGCCAAGCGGCCAATCGTGATATGTCTCAATAGATTCAGTGTGCTGCACGGCTGTAACCTGCGAAGCCAGACGCTCTTGGAGCGCGTTCAAATTGCGATCGACATCCATAACCAAGCCGTCTGAATCTACAACCTCAATCCGTAATTTCAATCTCGCATCTAACTGATGATCAGCCCAAACGAGCGGATCAATCGCCACGCCTGTGCGTTTGGTCACACAACGGGCAACAGCTTGACTCAAACCCTGTTGATCGGCCTCGATCACCGGCATGATTGTCTTGACAAAATCGGGAATTGGAACCAGCTGGCGACGCACCGATTTCGGGAGCGCACGAATCATCGCTTCAACTTTGTCTTCAATTGCACCCGGAACCGTTTTTTCGAGATGGTCTGGTTTGACCTGCATCAGCGCTTCAATCGGAAGTTGAACTGTGATCCCGTCGTCATCATGACCAGGCGCAAATTGATAACTTGCAGGAAGTGTTAAGTGCCCTAGTGCTAGTTGCTCCGGAAAACGCGCTGTATCAATTTGTACATTGGAGTCAAGCTTTAAATCATCGAGCGTTAAATACAGGCGTTGCCTTTCTAAAGAACTGGATTTCTTCCACCATGCCTCAAGACTTCTCACATCGGTCACAGTGTCCGGAAAACGCGATGAGAACCAATCTGCCATATCATCGGGGGCTTTCATCAAATCGGCCCGACGTAGCTTCGCCTCAATGTCAGATGCTTCCAAAAAAATGGATTTGTTGTGCGTGATAAAAGGTAGGCTAGATCGTATTGCTCCGGCGATCAGCCCTTCGGTAATTAATAGTTGTCTGGCATTTGCCGCATCGATTGTGGTGTAACCAACAGTTTCCTTCTCAACGAGGGCTAATCCAAACAATCGCGTGGTTCGATAACACAAAGCACGGCCGTGCTTTTTAGACCAAAAAGGCTCTGCATAGGAATATTTCAATAATCGTGGCACAGCGTCGATGACCCACTTTGGATCAATTTGAGCAACCGTTCGTGCAATGACTCGATGAGTTTCAATGAGTTCTGCAGCCATGACCCAAGGCGCTTTGACCTGTAAAGCAGCTTTTGGAACTCGAAAATGTCGATTCCTCACCCCAAGATAATCGTGCTCCTCACGATGACCAATTTGACTTGCAAACCCCGTAAGTAATGCGGTGTGAAAGCCAACGCGATCCAACTCATCCGATTGTCCTACATGCATTTGGCCCCTGAAGCATAGACGCGTTTGCCGATGAACTTCTCTCCATTCACGCAATCTGTTGTAATTCAGCCCTTCCGCTATACACCATTGACGAAATTTCGAGTGACTCAGCGCATCCCGCGATTCCTCAACCCAATTCCATAAGTTCAGCAAGGTGACAAATTCACTCGATGGATCGATTACCGTTTCTTTCGAGAAGCCTGGCTCTCTTGGATCCTGTATTGACAGCGCAGAAGCGACCACACTGACCTCCCAAAAGACACGTCGTCTTTCGGCATTTAGCAAGATTCGACCAATTCTCGGGTCTAAAGGTAGACGAGCAACACGGCGACCTAGCGGCGTCAACCGACCCTTGGATGAAACCAGATCCAATTCACGAAGCTGATGAATGCCATCACGAACAAGCTGAGCCTCCGGCGGATCAACGAATGGGAAACTAAGTGGATCGCCAAGATTTAGATCGAGGCACTGCAAGACCACCGAGGCCAGATTCGTTCTGAGGATCTCCGCATCGGTAAACTGAGTACGGGATTGATAATCCTCTTGGTCAAACAGACGAATAGCGATTCCAGGTTCAATTCGACCACACCGCCCTGACCGCTGATTTGCACTCGCCTGACTGATCGGCTCGATCGGTAGACGTTGAATGCGGCTACGCGGTGAATATCGGCTAATTCTTGCAAGCCCTGAATCAATCACATATCGGATACCAGGAACCGTTAGAGAGGTTTCAGCGACATTTGTCGCGAGAACGATGCGTTGCATTCCCTGCCAAATCGGCTGAAAGATCCGCGTTTGCTCTTTTGCTCCAAGTCGGGCGTATAACGGCAACACGTCCAATCGATCAACAGCCGCTTGTCGCAGGAAGAGAGACACATCTCGAATTTCGCGTTCACCAGGTAAAAAAGCCAGTATATCGCCCATGGGGCGTTGCTGGTTTCGATCAATCGCTCGCAAGTCAAATATTGATTGATGGATTGCTTGAGCAAGCCTAGTCCCATCCAATTTTGAGATTTCGACGTCGCGAATCGGGTGGTATCGAACTTCCACAGGAAATGTTCGCCCCGAAACATGTATCACCGGGGCATTATCAAAGTGCTCGCTAAACTTTTCATAGTTAATTGTGGCCGAGGTCACAATTACCTTCAAATCGGGTCGCTGCGGAAGAACTGTTTTTAAAATTCCCAGCAAAAAATCAATATTCAGGCTCCGTTCGTGAGCTTCGTCGATAATAATCGTGTCATACCGCTCAAACAGAGGATCGTCACGAAACTCAGCTAATAAGAGCCCATCGGTGACTAACTTAATCGCGGTATGATCAGAGCTTTGACGCTCAAATCGCACCTGATACCCACAGAGATCTCCAAGCTCGGTCTGGAGTTCCTCGGCAATTCGCTTGGCAACAGAACGTGCTGCCAATCGACGAGGTTGCGTATGGACGATTTGTTGATCGAAACCGCGTCCGAGTTTCAAACACAATTTAGGCAATTGCGTTGTCTTCCCTGACCCCGTTTCGCCGACAACCACCACAACCTGATGTGTGGAGAGCGCCTGCTCGATTTCATCCAGTGCGTCTGTGACCGGAAGGTCAGGAAATTCTAGCGTTAACAGCGACCCCGGATCTGCTTTGGGATGCGGTATTTCACAACTGAACGATGACAAAGTTTTCTCACATTGATTTGGCGAGGGCAAACTGAACGATTCCGAACAAAAAATCAACTCACCGCTTTTTTCGTTATACGAAATATGTAACTCTCCACCCGCTATGGATAAGATGTTGTCATGAATCGCCCCAGCGCTGTCACCGAGGCTATGACGCTTCTCGAGACCTCAATTCATCCCCGAAACCATCTGGCGTTTTTAAGCCAACACGAAGTCGACCGGCTCATCAATCGAACCGACGAAACCCTATATCCTCTGATTCGTAGCTGCGCCCTGGCCGTTCTGAATAGTGGCGTCGCAACCGACGATAGCCTAGGATTATTTGCGCAGTATCCAGAATTTGATATGGAGTTTGAACGCCACCCGCGTGGGCTTCAGGTCACCTTAAAAAATGCGCCAGCTCAAGCATTTGTGGATGGGGCACTGATCGAAACAATTCATGACCAATTATTTGCTGTCCTGCGTGATTTGTCGCACAGCAGCGATATCAGACAAGATCTCCACGCGCTGTCGTCACGTGACTGTTCAAATCTTGTATTTCAGCTACTTCGCAACGCAAAAGTTCTCGAATCGAATCGACAGCTTTCATGCATCGTCTGTTGGGGTGGTCACAGTGTCAATCAGGCAGAATATGACTACTCTCAGGCTGTCGGCCAAGAACTGGGTTTACGTCGACTCGATATTTGTACCGGTTGCGGACCTGGCGCCATGAAGGGGCCAATGCGTGGAGCGATCTACGCGCACAAACGCCAAAAACATACCCGAGGCCGATTCATTGGCATCAGTGAACCAGGAATCATCGCCGCTGAACCACCGAATGGGATGGTATCTGAGCTTGTGATCATGCCCGATATCGAAAAGCGTCTTGAGGCATTTGTTCGAATCGCGCATGGCATCGTGATTTTTCCAGGCGGTGCCGGAACCATTGAGGAAATTCTATACCTGCTCGCAATACTCGGTGACTCACGCAATTCTGGCGATCCGCTGCCAGTGGTTCTCACTGGCCCCGCATCGTCACGACCCACTATTCAGGCTTACATTGAGTTTTTAACCCTAACGCTGGGTGCAGAAGCTGTCTCTCGAATTACAACCATTATCGGTGATCCAGTGGGGGTTGCAGAGCACATTCAACGTGGTCTCGCGGAAGTCAAAAATTATCGATTAGCTGCCAATGACGCGTATTACTTTAACTGGACAATGCATATTCCAAGCACCCTGCTGTCACCCTTCGTCCCAACGCACGAATCGATGTTGGCACTGGATCTCGATAAGGAACAGCAGCCTCAAAATCTCGCGTGCGAACTCCGTCGTTTGTTTTCTGGCATCGTCGCAGGCAACGTCAAAACCGAGATCCGGCGATCAATCGACTCACAAGGCCCCTTTGAAATCAAGGCAGATTCTCAACTTGTCGCAGCAATAGAACAGTTGTTAAATCGCCTCATCAATGAAAAACGAATGAAGATGGATGGAGATTATCGGCCCTGTTACAAAATAATCTCAACACGTTGAAAAAATTAGAAATTACTGGTGCGATTTTGCGTGCGATTATTCGCATCACGTTGCTTTTGGGTTGGTTCCTGGTTTCTTTAGTTCAGCAGGCACTTGGATTCATTCTGAGAACAGGTGACGGCCGTCATCTTCGACTCAGGTTTTATCGCGGTGCATTGCGGATACTCGGTATTCGAATTCGTGTCTATCATGGATTTAGCCCACGACGCCCGCTTTTCATAGTTGCCAACCATGTGTCTTACCTCGACATATTTATTTTAGGCGCGTTAATTCCGGCTGTATTCGTATCTAAGCAAGAGGTTAGAGACTGGCCGGTTGTCGGTTGGGTGGCCTGGCTTCAACGCACCATTTTTATTGCAAGAAGGCGATCACGCGCGGGTGATGAGCTCAGGCCGCTTGGGGACGCCCTAGAAAACGGCTTTAACATCATCATGTTCCCAGAGGGTACATCCACTGACGGGACGATCGTCCTACCATTTAAAAGCGCCCTCTTTGAAGCACCGAGACGTGCAAACGCTTACACACAGCCGGTCAGTTTGATCTATCGGGAGCGCGATGGCGGCGTGCTATCCCCTAAAGATCGTCATTTCTATACTTGGGGGACAGATGCGCCTTTTTTCAATCATTTCTTAAAATTGATTTTAAGGCCAGGTGTTCTGGTCGAGGTCTGGATCCGCAGACCGATCAGCCCACAAGTTCATCGTAAGCAACTGGCTAAGATCGCCGAAATGCGGGTGAGCGCCCCCTTAAGGCACCGAGTTAATCGGGATCTCACTTAGTCTTCAATCGTGCAAAATGCAATCGCTTGGGTCCTCTCATCACTGATACTCAAGTGAATCCGAGATCCACATACATTCCTTAACGTCATATTCTCGCTGTTCAGGATGACCAAAGGCTTGCCCAGGTCATCATGAGACACCGTAATATCGTGAAAACCAAAGCCGCGACCAATTCCCGTACCAAGCGCCTTGGCAATGGCCTCTTTGGCGGCAAACCGCTTTGCGAGGAAGCCAGCCTGCATCGATGGGTTCAATTGATTAAATTCTGTCAGTTCATCAGTGGCGAGAATTCTCTTGGCGAATTGATCGCCACGTCGCCTCACTGCTTCATGGATCCGGGCTATTTCACAGAGATCAACGCCAATACCAATTATCATTGGCAGGCACGATTCATAATCTCACGAAACTCCCGCACAGCAGACGGTAAACCGACCATTAGTGACCGTGCGACAAGGCTATGACCGATATTCAATTCATTCATCCCATCGATTGCCGCAATCCGACTCACGTTGAATTTAGTCAACCCATGACCTGCATTCACAATCAAGCCCAAACTTTGGGCGAAAGCTGATGCTTCTTCGAGTCGTTCTAGTTCGCTCTCAAAAGCTTCTGGCGTGTTGGCATTCGCGTATTCCCCGGTATGGAGCTCAATCACAGGAGCACCAATATCCTTTGCTGCTTGAATTTGATCCTGATCCGCGTCGACAAACAAACTGACCTGTATACTTGCATCCACGAGCTTTGCGACCTGGGCACCAAGCTCAGAGAGTTGCTTGACCACATTTAAACCTCCCTCTGTCGTTACTTCGCGTCGATGCTCTGGAACGATACAACACGCTTTTGGCATTGCTTTTAAGGCAATTTGGACCATTTCATCGGTCGCGGCCATTTCCAGATTCATCGGCGTTCTCAAGTGACTTCTCAGCAACCAAACGTCCTCATCACGGATATGACGGCGATCTTCACGCAGATGGATCGTGATTCCGTCAGCACCGGCTTCTTCTACAGCCAGAGCCATTTGTAATAGATGAGGATCTCTACCGCCCCGTGCATTCCGTAAGGTGGCGACATGATCGATATTCACGCCAAGTCTGACATATTGATTCATTGTGTTTTTCCAGATTTTGTTAACATTTCCCGAGACACCAAACGTCTGCCATCCACTGCAACATCAATTAATGACCGATGTAACCATTTGGCATGTCTCAAAGTCAGCGTATTGCCGTAATTGCTCGAAGCGAGCGACAGCCAGTCTTCTGAACATAATGCGTCAGGCTCTTCTCTGTTCACCTCAACTAACTCCTGGTGCCCATGTAAGCGATACCAGGCTCCTTGACGCAAGATTTCACCATGATGATCTCGGTCAAGCACTGGATAGTATCCAGCCGCTTCCAACAACCATCTCTCGTACTGACGCAGGGCCTCGATCGCTCCGAGAGACACTTGCTTGACTGACTGTGTATAGGTATCAAATAAATTCTCAACCTCAGCACCTTCAGGAATGATCCAATGCGTAATTTCGTTCACATAAAGCGCACTGACCAAGTCGACCCCAGATAGGGGTAATCTGGGGCCTACGGGTTCAATTTTCGACAAATTCGATAATTTTCTTGTCGTGAGCAGCTGGCCAAACAGAGGTTGAAATTCACCGACTTTTCCGGCACCTCGGGCAAGACAACGAACCAAGCGGTTATTATCCAATAAGATAGTTAATAAAGCGCTTGTTTCTCGGTAGCGTTGCTTCCGGATCACCCAGAGCCTCTGCATCAGTCGGACTCGAAATAACCCAGTGACTTGAGCGCTCGCTCATCATTCGACCAACTTGCGCGTACTTTCACCCACAGTTTTAAGGCAACATGCGCATCAAGCAAGTTCTCCAATCGTTTCCGGGCTTCGATGCCAATTTGTTTTAATCGCACACCACCCTCACCGACCAAAATCGCCTTTTGACCATCACGCTCAACCGAGATCAATGCACGAATTCCAACCCGATCACCACTGTGCTCGAATGATTCGATTTCAACAGTTGTCTCGTATGGCACCTCATCTCCCAACTGACGCATAATCTGCTCTCGCACGATTTCAGCCGTTAAAAATCTTTCCGACCGATCGGTAATTTGATCCTCCTCATACATAAACGGACCATCAGGCATTTGCAGTTTTAACGCGCCAAGTAACGGCTCCAAATTCAAATTTTTCAGTGCAGATAAAGGAAAAACTTCCTCAAATACGCATGTTTCGACAATGTTCTGAATGTGCGGTAATAACTCATTCTTATTATCGAGTTTATCAACTTTGTTGATAACCCAATACTTTGAAGCCTCTGAACGGCTGACTTTTT
>CACECO010000022.1 GCA_902558075.1 uncultured Litorivicinus sp.
TTTGTCGCAGATTTCAGTGTATGCTCGTGTTGAGAATCAAGAGTATCGTTTATTGAAATCACTCACTCCAGGCGCATACACTTTTATCCTGGAGGCGACGCGAGAAGTACCTCGCCGTCTGTTACATCCAAAGCGCAAACAAATCGGTATTCGTATTCCAGATAACATTATTGCTTTGGACTTGTTGGAGAATGTCGGAGAGCCTTTGATGACGTCAACATTGATGCTACCTGGGGAGGATCTACCCATGACTGACCCATGCGAAATCAACGAGGTTTTGGGTTATCAACTAGATTTGGTGATTGACGGTGGTTTTTGCGGTTTCGAAGGAACGACAGTAATCGATTTAACTCAAGAAGTTCCTTTGGTTACGCGCCAGGGAGCGGGAGATGCGTCGGCTTTTTCCGAACTGGCATAACCTTGGTATTATCTGATTTTAATTATCAGGTAAGGAGTGGCATTTGAGCGGGGTCGATCCGTCCCATCGTGTGCTGTCAGGCATGCGTCCCACTGGTCGGTTACATTTAGGCCATTATCATGGCGTTTTGAAAAGTTGGGTTCAGTTACAACACGAGTATGAGTGTTTCTTTTTCGTTGCTGACTGGCACGCGTTAACAACGCATTACCGAGATACTCGAGGTATCGATCAAGCCACCACTGATATGGTGATCGATTGGTTAGCTGCTGGTGTGAACCCAGGTTCGGCGACTTTATTTGTCCAGTCTCAAGTTGTTGCTCATGCGGAATTACATTTGCTGTTGTCGATGATCACTCCACTTGGGTGGCTTGAAAGGGTTCCGACCTATAAAGATCAACAAGAAAAGCTGACCGATAAGGATTTGACGACCTACGGATTCCTCGGTTATCCGCTGTTACAGAGTGCCGATATTCTGCTCTATCGTGCAGGACACGTTCCCGTGGGTGCAGACCAGGTGGCTCATGTTGAAATTACTCGGGAAATTGCACGTCGCTTTAATCACATTTACGGTCGTGAGCCAGACTTTGAAGAATTGGCTGAGTTTGCTTGCGATAAGATGGGAAAAAAAGGAGCAAAACTCTATCGATCTCTGCGCAAGGCATATCTTGAGAATGGTGATCAAGAGGCGTTGCAGCGTGCTCAAGCGCTCGTTAAGGATCAGCAGAACATCACGCTGGCTGATCGCGAGCGTTTGATTGGGTATCTTGAGGGGACTGGAAAGGTGATTCTTCCTGAACCGCAAGCATTGTTAACCGAAGCCGCCAAGATGCCAGGCCTTGATGGTCAGAAAATGTCGAAGTCTTATGGTAATACGATTGGACTGCGCGAGGAGCCTGATTTAGTTTCAGCCAAGATGAAGCGTATGCCGACGGATCCAGCGCGCGTTCGTTTATCGGATCCGGGAACTCCTGAAAAATGTCCAGTCTGGCAGTTTCATGAGGCGTATTCAGATGATCAAACGAAAGATTGGGTGCGCCAAGGATGTACATCTGCTGGAATTGGTTGTTTGGAGTGCAAGCAACCGATGATTGATGCTGTGATTGCAGAACAAGATCAGATTATCGCTCGCGCAGCACCTTACGAAGAGAACCCGGATATGGTTCGCTTAATACTGATTGAGGGTGCGGAGAAGGCTGAAGATGACGCACGTCAAACGCTCAACGAGGTGCGTCAAGCCATGGGGCTGAGTTACCGGTGATCACACATGTGCAAGGTGAACTTCCATTAGCGTTGGTTGAAGGGTCGCCGTTAACTCAGCTTCCCGAAGATTTATATATTCCACCGGACGCACTTGAAGTGATCCTTGATGCCTTTGAAGGCCCCCTTGATCTTTTGCTGTATCTGATTCGTCGGCAAAATCTAGACATTATTCAGATCAATGTCGCTGAGATTACTCGCCAGTACATGAGTTATATCGCTGTACTTAAAGCCATGCGTTTTGAGTTGGCAGCAGAATATTTGGTGATGGCTGCGATGCTTGCTGAAATCAAATCTCGCGCGTTACTACCACGACCTGCGGGTACGGAGGAGGATGAAGAAGAGGATCCAAGAGCCGAATTGATTCGTCGACTGTTGGAATATGAAACGGTGAAAACGTCTGCCGAGGCGTTAGATGCGTTATCCCGTGTGGATCGTGATTTTCAGATTGCTGAGGCGCAAAAACCAGACATCGATGGGCGTACGGCGGCACCGACGGTTGATTTGTCTGAACTAGTTCTGGCTTTTGGTGAGTTACTTGCGCGAGCGCGATTATCGTCGGCGCATCAAATTGAGTGGGAGCCACTTTCGACACGACAGCGTATGAGCGACGCGTTGATGAAGTTAAAAGATCGCTCTGAACTGACCTTGTCAGACTTATTTGTTGCAGACGAGGGGAAAGCCGGCGTTGTTGTGTCATTCCTTGCAATTCTTGAATTGGTTCGTGAAGGATTGTGTGCATTGATTCAGGCAAGACCAGGCAGTCAGATCTACATTAGGAGGGTGACTGGCGATGTCTGATATCGATTTGAAGCAGATTCTTGAAGGGGCCTTATTCGCCAGTCGGGAGCCGATGAGTATTTACCAGATGAAAAAGCTCTTTGGTGATCAAAAAGCACCGACCGAGGGGATGCTGCGTGAAGCGCTTGCGTGCCTTGCGGATGATTATCAAGGTCGAGCCGTATCTTTGATAGAGGTGGCCGGAGGTTTTCGTTTTCAAGTTATCGATGCGTTGGCCCCCTATTTAGCGAACCTCACTGATGAGAAACCCGGCAGATACTCTCGAGCAACACTTGAGACGCTCGCTATGATCGCATATCGGCAACCGGTCACTCGCGGTGAAATCGAAGCGGTACGTGGTGTTGCCGTGAATACACAGATCGTGAGGACGCTCGAGGAGCGGGGGTGGATTACCTTGGTTGGCCATAAAGAGGTACCGGGACGTCCCGCACTATTCGCGACAACGACTCAATTCTTGAATGACTTTGGATTGAAATCATTGGAAGAGCTGCCGAACGCAGAGGATTTAATTGTGACGCCGTCAGAGGATCTCCTCGATCAAATGGATTATCAGAGTGAGTGAACGACTTCAGAAAGCGTTAGCTAGGGCAGGCTATGGATCTCGCCGGAAGCTTGAGACAATGATCAGTGAGGGTCGGGTATCGGTGAATGGGTCGATCGCTGTACTTGGAACCAAAATCGAAAAAGAAGATATTGTGATTTTTGATGGACAGCCCGTACCGCCAGCAATGCTGTTCGAGCATGCTAGGTTAGTGATTGCCTATCACAAGCCGGAAGGCGAGGTTTGCACCCGCAACGATCCTGAAGGACGTGCGACCATATTTGATCGGCTACCCAAAATATCTCAGGGCCGCTGGATTGCTGTTGGCCGCTTGGACATCAATACCTCTGGCTTGATACTTCTGACCACCGACGGTGAATTGGCGAATCGGTTGATGCACCCGTCAAGCGAGATTGATCGCGAATATCTCGTCCGCGTGCATGGTGATGTGACAGAAGAGCAGCTGGAGCGGTTGATGGATGGTGTTAATCTAGATGATGGTTCAGCTCGGTTTACTGATATCGTCAGGCATCCCGAGGCTGATCCAGATCGTCGCAATCAGTGGTTCTATGTCGCGCTCATGGAAGGTCGTAATCGTGAGGTGCGCAGACTTTGGGAAAGCCAAGGTCTGCAGGTTAACCGACTGAAGCGCGTCAGATACGGATGTATTTTTTTACCATCATTCTTGAAGCAAGGTCACTTTGTGGAATTGGGTCAGAAAGAAGTGGATGATTTGGGCAAGCTGGTGGAGCTTCCGAGCCTGCCCATTCCTAAAATGACGCCACAAGAATCAAAAGATGTGCGGCGTCGTTTGTCGAAAAAATCAGCGTTTCGGAAACCAATGCGGACAGCTATGAAGCGGACCATGTCCCCAAGGCGTCCATCAGATCGCGGGCATTAATGCGCTTGCCATGAAAACAGCCAGCTTCTTCGGTTAAGCCATACAAGAATGCGTCTGTAACAAGCTCGGCACTTGGTAGAGTTGCTGGGTTTTCGCCAGGCATCGCCTCAGCGCGCATTTTGGTTCGGGTGCCGCCAGGATTGACTGTAAAAACGCGAGTGCTCGATGTGTTCTCGAGCTCCTGGCTCAAAATCCCTGCAAACATTTCAAGGCCTGCTTTTGAAACAGCATATGCTCCCCAATACGCCTCAATGCGAACCCCCACACTGGATGTGGCAAACACGATCCGGCCTGACCGCGATTCGTCAAGCAAGGGAAGTAGCGCTTGGGTGAGTTGAAAGATTGAGGTGAGGTTGATTTGGATTGCTAAATCCCACTGTGTCGGTCGATGGGACTGGATCGGTTCGCGTCCACCTAAAATTCCTGCGATATGCGCGATGCCGTCGAGTCTGCCGAAGTTTTCACGGAGGTGTCTCGCGAGAGCCTCTGCTTGTTCGCTAGTCAACGTTGCAAGATCACAAGGGACGATTGCTGGCATCGGACCACCAGAGCCGATAATTGCGTCGTAAACTGCGTCCATTTCGGATTCATTGCGCCCAAGTAAAATCACAGTGGCGCCACGTTTGCCAAGTTCTAGTGCAAGCGCACGACCAATACCAGCGGTCGCTCCTGTCACTAAAATGACACGATCTGTGAACTGAGGATTTGCTTTCAGTGTCGAGACCATGGAATGGATCAACGTGTTCATGAATGTTTCCTTGCAGCGAGTTGGTAGTTCATGTCGAGATCTTTCGTTGACCGAGTGAATTGTTGATACAGGGGCTGATAAACAACGCCCTCAATGGATTCGATATCCAGACCATATGGTCTCAACCCGTTTGCAAGTTCAGATGGTTTTAAGAAACGTGCATAGTCATGAGTCCCTTTTGGTACCCAGTTCAAAATGTATTCGGCCGCAAGCACAGCGCCCAGATATGCCTTTGGCGTTCGATTAATCGTTGATAGGATCAGCCAGCCACCAGGCTGAACCAGTGTCGCAAGTGCTTTCAGCGTTTCCATCGGTTCGGGAACATGTTCGATCATTTCAAAACAAGTCACCACATCAAACGCTGCTGCATGGGACGTGACAAGTTCTTCTGCGTGTGATTCGACATAATCGATGGTCAAGCCATTCTCTAACGCGTGTAGTTTCGCGGTTTTAAGCATCTCGGGGGATGCATCAATGGCGGTGACGGAACCCCCGCGCTTTGCGATTGTTTCGGACGCGAGCCCGCCACCACAGCCAACATCTAATACCTTGGCATCTTGAAGTGGGTGAAACGACTCTGTGAAGTCAATCCGCAAAGGATTGATTTTATGCAGGGCACGCATGGGTCCCTCGGGGTCCCAATAGCTCCGCGCAATTTGGTTAAATTTTGTGACTTCTTTGGGGTCAACCACCGTTGTCATAGGGCTTCCGCTTGTTTCGATAAATGTTTCAGATTGGTTGGTTTCGTAATGATACAGGCCATACCCGACTACGGACAGAAGAAGTCCGTTTTTGGCCGGTTCATGGTATTATTATCGTCTCACCAACATTCTAGGGATAGCCCACCGTCCATGTCAGATTCGGCACGCGAAATTTTACCAATCAATATCGAAGACGAACTCAAAACCAGTTATCTCGACTACGCCATGAGCGTCATCGTAGGGCGTGCCTTACCTGATGTACGAGATGGTTTGAAACCAGTGCATCGGCGAGTGCTGTTTGCACAAAGCGAGTTAAGCAATAACTGGAATGCGGCGTACAAAAAATCGGCACGTATTGTCGGTGATGTGATTGGTAAGTATCACCCGCACGGTGATTCAGCTGTTTACGATACGATCGTGCGCTTGGCGCAACCTTTTTCGATGCGTTATCCGCTGATCGATGGTCAGGGTAACTTTGGTTCGGTTGATGGCGACCGAGCCGCTGCGATGCGTTATACCGAAATCCGCATGGAGCGGATTGCGCATGAACTCCTCGCTGATCTCGATAAAGAGACTGTCGATTACGTTCCCAACTATGATGGCACCGAAAAAATCCCTGATGTACTGCCAACAAAAATACCGAACTTATTGGTCAATGGCTCTGCTGGCATTGCTGTGGGTATGGCTACAAATATTCCGCCTCACAATCTTACAGAAGTAATCGATGGATGTTTAGCTTATCTGGATGATTCAACGCTTTCAGTTACACAGTTGATGGAATTCATTCCAGCACCTGACTTTCCGACGGGTGCATTGATTAATGGTTTAGAGGGTGTTCGAGAGGCCTATGGGACCGGCCGTGGTCGCGTGATTATGCGCTCAAGGTTCCATATCGAAGGCGACGATAAGAAATCAATTGTTTTCACTGAGATTCCCTACCAAGTCAATAAAGCGCGCGTGATTGAAAAGATCGCAGAGCTGGTCAAAGACAAGAAGATAGAGGGCATCACCGAACTGCGTGATGAGTCAGACAAGGACGGGATGCGGATTGTTGTCGATTTGCGCCGAGGTGAGACTCCTGAAGTCATCGTGAATAACCTTTTCAGCCAAACGCAATTGCAGTCAAGCTTTGGTATCAATATGGTTGCACTCGTCGATGGGCAGCCAAAGACGTTTAATCTCACGGAGATGCTTTCGAGCTTTATCCGTCATCGTCGTGAAGTCGTTACGCGCAGGACGATCTACGAGTTGAGAAAAGCGCGGGAGCGTGGCCATATCCTCGAAGGCCAGGCGGTTGCTTTGGCCAATATCGAGCCGGTAATCGAGCTGATTAAGAATTCAGAAAACGCGCAAGTTGCAAAAGAGCGTTTGATTGCAGCATCGTGGGCGCCAGGTTCGGTCACTGAGATGCTTGAACGCGCTGGAGCAGGCGGTATTCGTTCAGATGATCTTCCTGAAGGTTTTGGTTTGATTGATGGGAAATATCATCTGAGCCCACAGCAGGCGCAGGCAATCCTGGATTTACGTCTCCATCGTCTGACAGGCCTTGAAATTGAAAAATTGCTC
Source organism: uncultured Litorivicinus sp. (assembly GCA_902558075.1). GTDB lineage: Bacteria > Pseudomonadota > Gammaproteobacteria > Pseudomonadales > Litorivicinaceae > HIMB30. The sequence continues at coordinate 6,934 of CACECO010000022.1, forward strand.
GATGAGTATGGGTTGATTCTTGAGGATATCGCTAAACGTGAAGCGATTTTGGCAGATCCCGCAAAACTAACCGAAGTGATTCGTAAAGAGCTTGAGGCGGTTCGCAACCAGTTTGGCGATAACCGACGGTCTCAAATTATCGAGTCGCATCTGTCCTTGTCGACAGAAGATTTGATTCCTCGTGAGGATATGGTGGTGACCTTCTCGAAGACCGGCTATGCGAAAACGCAGCCGCTGGCCTCGTATCAATCGCAACGCCGCGGCGGTCGAGGGAAGAGTACGACCAACCTGAAGGATGAGGACGTTGTCGATTTGCTGCTGGTCGCAAACTCGCACGATACATTGCTGTTGTTCACAGACACCGGTCGTCTGCACTGGTTAAAGGTCTATGAGATTCCGCAAGCTAGCCGTAACGCGCGTGGAAAGCCAATTGTTAACATGATTGATGCACTTGAGGGTGGCGGTCGCGTGACTGCCGTGTTGCCACTAGGTGAGGATGACCAAGGTGAGGGTCGCTATGTGTTTATGGCGACAGCCCGAGGCACCGTGAAGAAAGTACCTCTGGAACGGTTTGCAAGACCAAGAGCATCAGGGATTCGTGCGATTGAATTCAATGAAGATGACACGCTTATTGGAGCATCGATCACGGACGGTACCCGTGACATCATTTTGGTGAATTCGAATGGAAAAGTGACTCGCTTTGACGAAACCGAAGTTCGACCGATGGGCCGCGAGGCACGCGGTGTACGTGGTATTCGATTGAAAGAAAGCGGTGAGATTGTTGTAGCGATGATCGTTGCTGATGATGAGGCCTCATTACTACTGGCTTGCGAAAATGGGTATGGCAAACGAACGCTTGTAAGTGAGTTCCCGTCCAAAGGTCGGGGTGCGATGGGTGTGATTGGGATCCAGACATCTGCGCGGAATGGTCAGGTTATCGGCGCTGCGCAAGTGATCGATGACGATGACTTGTTATTAATTACCAACGGCGGAACGATGGTTCGAACGCCGTGTCAGGATATTTCAATCCTGGGTCGAAATACGCAGGGCGTGACATTGATTCGATTGACTGAAGGCGAGCAGCTTGTTCGTGTTGATGCAGTCGCTGAGCCGTCGGTCGATACGGTTTCCGAAACTTATCTGGAGGCCGAGGGCGAAGCGCTGGTTGACGAGTCTGATGTGGAGACAGGCGATGAGTCGGCCGATTAATTTTTGTTCTGGACCCGCGGCTTTACCGTTACCAGTTCTCGATCGAATTAGCGCGGAGCTTCATGATTTTCAGGGCTCAAAAATCTCTGTAATGGAACATTCTCATCGCGATCAGTTGATCGTTCGTTTGTTTGAAGACACTGAGGCACGATTAAAGGCACTTTTGGGTGTCGGTGAAGCCTACCGTGTTTTGTTTCTGCCCGGTGGAGCCACGCTGCAGTTCTCACAAGTTCCTATGAATCTGTTGGATGGAGGCACCGCAGCTTACCTTACAACAGGCGCTTGGTCGCAAAAAGCGATCAAAGAGGCTGCGAAGTATGGCCACGTTGTCGAAGTTGCCTCCTCCAAAGAATCAAATTTCACGACTATACCAGCGCGCGAATCATGGCAGTCGCCGGCCGACGCAAGATATTTTCATCTGTGTACTAACGAGACAATCCATGGTGTTGAATGGTTTGGCTCATTGACAGGATTGGGTATGCCGGTGGTTGCTGACATGTCATCTCACCTCTTATCGCGCTCAATGCCCATTCAAGAGATGGATTTAATTTATGCAGGGGCTCAAAAAAACCTGGGAACGGCTGGTGTCACTATTGTTGTTGTGAAACAGGATTTGATCTTCTCGAGCCAACAAGCAACGCCTGGTCTAATGGATTATCGAGGCCAAATTGCGAACAACTCGATGATGAATACACCGCCCGTCTACCCGGTTTGGGTCCTGTCATTAGTGCTGGAGTGGATGGAATCGCTGGGCGGGGTAGCGGCTATTGAAAAAATCAATCGCCATAAGGCTGAGAGTCTCTATCAAGCGATTGATACAAGTTCTCTCTACCGAAATCCAGTTACAAAGGATTGTAGAAGCCTGATGAATGTTCCATTTGTACTGGCCGATGACACCCTTGAGTCGAAATTTATCGAAGCATCTCAAAATGCTGGCCTTCTCAATTTAAAAGGGCATCGGAGTGTCGGGGGGATGCGAGCATCCATTTACAATGCGATCACTCAACAGGAAGTCGATACGTTGATTGAATTTATGCGTGAGTTTGAAAGGGCGTCGGCGTGAGTATGAATCCAGAACTCTTGAAAATTCGAGAAGAGATTGATTCGATTGATCAACAGATTCAGGACCTGATCAACGCGCGTGCCGACTGTGCGATACGGGTTGCTGAAGTAAAGCAAGCAGAGATGGCAAGGTCTGGCGAAGTACCTGTGTATTACCGTCCTGAGCGAGAGGCACAGGTTCTGGCGCAGGTCATGGAGCGAAATCAAGGTCCATTGCCCAAGGAAGAGGTCGCTCGAATCTTCCGTGAAATCATGTCGGGTTGTTTGGCGCTCGAACGCCCCTTGGCGGTAGGGTATCTTGGACCTATGGGCACATTCACAGAGACGGCTGCGCTCAAGCACTTCGGTCATGCCGTCGATACCCGTCCTCTGACTACGATCTCTGATGTGTTTCGAGACGTCGATGCGGGTAATTTGGATTACGGTGTTGTTCCCGTTGAGAATTCGACCGAAGGAATGGTGACCCATACTCTGGAGTGTTTTCTGGATTCGCCACTCGTGATTTGTGGTGAAGTGGAGATGCGGATTCATCAAGCGCTAATGGTCAAGTCAGGTACCGATGTATCTGCGGTGAAAACGATATTTTCGCATCAACAGAGCTTGGCGCAGTGCCGGTTGTGGCTAGATGCAAACTGTCCCAAAGCGTCACGCGAAACGGTCTCTTCTAATGCTGAAGCTGCGCGTCTAGTGTCTGAGTCGAATCCAACCGATGGGGTTGCGGCTGTTGCAGGAGCGCGCGCCGCTGAGACTTACGGATTGACGCTGCTGGCTGGCTCTATTGAAGATCAGCCTGATAATACGACGCGGTTTTTGGTGATTGGCAAGCAAACTACGGAGCCGTCAGGATGCGACAAGACGTCGCTGATCGTATCTGTTAAAAACGCACCCGGTGCCCTATATCGGCTACTTGAGCCGTTCGAACGGCATGGTATTGACATGACCCGGCTGGAATCAAGACCGTCTCACTCAGGCATCTGGTCATATCGATTTTTCATTGACTTCAAGGGGCATGTCGATGACGCGCCGATCCAGAAGTTTTTGGATGATATCCGCGCACAATCTGCCGAGCTGAAAATATTAGGTTCATATCCACGAGCTGTTTTATGAAACAACTGTCGATCATAGGGCTAGGTTTGATTGGTGCCTCCTGTTGCGCAGCCATTAAAAAGCGTGCGCCGGATTGGCATATCTCAGCTTATTCAAGAACGGAGGTGACTCGTCAGCAAGCACTTGCGAAAGGGTTGATTGATCAAAGTTTTGATTCGATTGCAGGAGCCGTACGAGAAGCTGATCTCATTCTGATCGCTGTGCCTATGGGTCAGTTTTGGCACGTCTTTGAAAAAGTTCATGCTGCACGTGATTCACATTCCGTTGTCACAGATGCTGGCTCGACAAAAGGCAGTGTGATCCGTGATATTGCCTCGGCGCTTGGGTCGACACCAGCGTGGTTTGTGCCGGGTCATCCGATTGCTGGGAGTGAGCAAAGTGGTGTTGATGCAGCGAACCCGGATTTGTATGTCGATCATCAGGTAATTTTGACGCCTGATTTGAATACGGCCACCGATGCGATCGATTTGGTCTCATCTTTTTGGAAAATCCAAGGTGCTTCTGTTTCTCGAATGGATGTGGAGCGACATGATGAGGTCCTTGCTCTAACCAGTCATTTGCCGCATGTTCTCGCATTCAATCTCGTGCATGCATTATCGGACGATGATGAGCATTTGGAGATTTTTCGATACGCCGCCGGAGGTTTTCGCGATTTTACTCGAATTGCTGCGAGCGACCCGACAATGTGGCGAGATATCAGTTTGGCCAACCAGCAGGCTCTCCTCACTGGGATCGACCGGTTTGCTGAACGACTGAGCCAAATGCGAGATGCCATTGCCAGAGGCGATGGCGAGTGGATTATGCAAAGTTTTGAGAGGGCGCGAACTGCGCGCAAACTCTTTTCATCATTAACTGATCAAGGAGCTCATCCGGTGACGGAGACTCATCCTTCTGTTTTTACAACGACCGAAGCGTCCCAAGGACTCACCGGAACGATTCGTGTTCCGGGCGATAAATCAATATCACACCGTTCAATTATGTTGGGTGCGCTCGCTGATGGCGTCACAACTGTTGACGGATTTCTGGAAGGAGAGGATGCAATCGCTACCGTGCAAGCGTTTCGCGACATGGGTGTTCGGATTGATGGTCCTCATGAGGGAAGAATCACTGTCTATGGCGTCGGACGTGATGGCTTGAAAGCGCCTGCAGCCCCGCTTTATATGGGGAACTCTGGGACGTCGATGCGTTTACTATCTGGCATTTTGGCCGGTCAGGTATTTGATTCAGAGTTGACCGGAGATAGCTCGCTATCGCGCCGTCCAATGCGTCGTGTGAGTGAGCCATTAGGTCAGCTTGGTGCAGTGCTGACCACGTCAGCGGACGGCACCCCGCCTGTAAAAATTTCAGGTGGTCAGCGCTTGACTGGTCGCCACACTGATATGCAAGTGGCCAGTGCACAGGTGAAATCTGCATTGTTATTAGCAGGGTTATATGCTGATGGTGAAACGAGTGTGACAGAGCCTGCACCTACACGTGATCACACAGAGCGTATGTTGCAGGGATTTGGCTATGCTGTGAGGCGTCAGGGGGCGACTGCCTCAGTGATTGGTGGAGGCCGATTGACTGCTTGTCATATTGAAGTGCCATCAGATATTTCATCGGCCGCATTTTTCTTGGTCGCTGCATCGATTGTTCCTGGGTCTGATCTAACTTTGTCGCATGTTGGTGTCAACCCAACACGCATCGGCATTCTAGAGATTCTGAAGTTGATGGACGCTGACATTGAGGTATTGAATGCACGCGAGGTCGGCGGCGAGCCTGTTGCTGATTTGCGTGTTCGTTATGCACCACTGAATGGAATTGAGGTTCCTGAAGCGTTGGTGCCACTCGCGATCGATGAGTTTCCGGTGTTGTTTGTTGCTGCTTGCTGTGCGACTGGTCAAACGCATGTTACTGGAGCTGAAGAGTTGCGGGTGAAGGAGTCGGATCGCATTCAAAGCATGGTTGATGGTCTGAAAGCACTAGGTGTCATCATTGAAGGCACTCCAGATGGAGCGGTCATCAAGGGAGGTGGACCAGATTTTCGCTTTGGAAGCGCTTCTGTCGAGGCGCATGAGGACCACCGAATCGCCATGGCATTCAATGTCGCTGGACTGTTGAGTGAAGGTGGTGTTGTCGTCAATGACTGTGCCAATGTTGCGACGAGTTTTCCGAATTTTGTTGGATTGGCTCGAGAAACAGGTTTTCCGTTGACGGTCTGTTCATGACAGTACCTATCATTACCATCGATGGGCCGAGTGGTGCTGGAAAAGGAACTGTAGCCCGCCTTATCGCTTTGGAGCTCGGATTCCATCTACTCGATTCGGGCGCGATTTATCGGATTTTAGGGTTGGCTGCGACAAATGTGGAGCTCAAGCTCGATGATGTCGATTCGCTAGTTTCCCTCTCAAATTCATTGGAATTGAGTTTTCCATACGATGCTGAAAGCACACAAATTATGTTGAATGGTGCTTCCATAGGTGATCAGTTGAGAACTCAAGCGGTTGCCGATGCCGCCAGCCAAGTTGCTGTTCATCCCCCTGTTCGCGATGCGTTGATGAGCTTGCAACGCCGCCAGGCAAGGGCTCCCGGCCTTGTTGGTGATGGGCGCGACCTTGGAACCATCGTGTTTCCCGATGCTGATTTAAAAATCTTTCTAGATGCGAGTGTCGAGGTCCGTGCAGAGCGTCGATATTTAGAATTAATTCAGTCTAGTCAAACAGTTGAGCGTTCCGTTATACTACGCGACCTCGAAATTCGGGACGTTCGAGATCGAACGCGTAAAGTTGCGCCACTCGTGCCGGCGAACGACGCGCACGTGATTGATAGTTCCGATAAAACAGCCGCTCAAGTGGCGGCAGATCTACGAGACCTATGTCAAGCAAAGGGGTTGGCATAGAACATGCGAGATTTTAGTGATGACATCAGCCAGCACGCACACTGAAATTAAAAACCAACTCCGTTTGAGCTGATCAAACGGACGGCTTTATGCCGAAACAATAGGACATTTGAATGAGCGAATCTTTCGCAGAACTCTTTGAACAGAGTCTTAACGACATCGATATGACTCCAGGCGCCATTGTTGACGCCACGGTAGTCGCAATTGAGCCAGACTTCGTAATTGTCAACGCAGGTCTAAAGTCTGAGGGAGCGATCCCGAAATCACAATTCACTACCGAACAAGGTGAGCTTGCAATCGCGGTCGGCGATTCGATCAAGGTTGCTCTTGACGCAGTTGAAGATGGTTTTGGTGCGACACGCCTGTCTCGCGAAAAAGCGAAGCGTGCAGAAGCTTGGATCGATCTCGAAAAAGCTCACGAAAATAATGCTGTCGTGATGGGTATTATCAACGGCAAGGTGAAAGGTGGATTTACAGTTGACCTCGCTGGTATCCGTGCTTTCTTACCCGGATCTTTGGTCGATGTTCGTCCCGTGCGCGATGTTGCTCATTTAGAGGCTAAGGAACTCGAATTCAAGGTCATTAAGCTAGATCAGCGCCGCAATAACGTGGTCGTTTCACGCCGCGCAGTTCTTGAGCAGGAGAATTCAGAAGAGCGTGAAGCGCTGCTTGAGAACCTGATTGAAGGACAAGCAGTGAAAGGTATTGTGAAGAACTTGACTGATTATGGTGCTTTCGTTGACCTGGGCGGTGTTGATGGTCTGTTGCACATCACTGATATGTCGTGGAAGCGTATCAAGCATCCATCAGAGGTTGTTGCTGTTGGTGACGAAGTGGATGTGAAGGTATTGAAGTTCGATCGCGAGCGGAACCGCGTGTCACTTGGTCTGAAGCAGCTTGGCGAAGATCCATGGATTGAAATTAAGAATCGCTACCCGGTGAACACGAGGGTGAACGCACGGATTACGAATTTGACAGACTACGGTTGCTTCGCAGAAATTGAAGAGGGCGTTGAAGGACTCGTTCACGTTTCTGAAATGGATTGGACAAACAAGAACGTACATCCATCGAAGATTGTGTCTTTGGGTGACGAAGTTGAAGTCATGGTTCTTGATATTGATGAAGAGCGCCGTCGAATTTCGCTCGGCATCAAGCAATGTAAAGTCAATCCATGGGAAGCATTCTCGGCAACCCACGCGAAGGGTGAGAAGGTGTCTGGTCCGATCAAATCCATCACAGACTTTGGGGTGTTCATAGGGCTTGACGGCGGCATCGATGGATTGATTCACTTATCGGATTTGTCTTGGTCTGAGCCAAGTGAAGTTGCGGTTCGTAAATTCAAGAAGGGTGAAGATCTTGAAGCTGTTATTTTGGCAGTTGATCCGGAGCGTGAGCGTATTTCACTTGGTGTGAAGCAGCTAGAAGAAGATCCGATGGGTGGCTTCCTATCCGGTACTGAAAAAGGTGCAGTTGTTAAAGGGACTGTCACCAAAGTTGAAGCGAAGCAGGCGACTGTCGATCTGGGTGACGGTGTTCTCGCGGTTCTTAAGGCATCAGAATTGTCGCGTGACCGCGTGGAAGACGCTCGTAATGTGTTGAATGTTGGTGACGAAATTGAAGCGAAGATTGCAAACGTTGATCGCAAAACGCGTCAGATTTCGTTATCAGTTCGTGCGATGGAAGAGGCCGAAGAAAAGGAAGCTCTCCTTAACCTGAACGAAGCATCCGCTGATGAAGGTGAGGTTGGCCCTACAACAATTGGTGAACTAATCAAAGCACAGATGGAAGGCCGCGAGTAATCAGGCCATTAAAGCTGGGCACTGCCCAGCTCGACATCGGAAGGTCATATGCCAGGTATTACGAAGTCGATGCTGATTGAGCGCATCGCAACACACTACCCAACGTTACCTCCTAAAGACGTGGAACTGGCTGTCAAAGCCATCTTCGACCGTATGAGTCGTCAATTGGTCGAGGGCGGTCGTATTGAGCTACGGGGATTTGGGTCCTTTTCGCTCCATAAGCGCAAGGCGCGGGTGGGGCGGAATCCGAAGACCGGTGAATCGGTAGTTTTGGATTCGAAAGCAGTTCCGCACTTTAAGCCAGGTAAAGAGTTGCGAGAAGCAGTGAACGTAGCTTTTCTAGAAT
>CACECO010000023.1 GCA_902558075.1 uncultured Litorivicinus sp.
TCGCCGACAGAAATAGCTGTTGCGACTGTCAAGGAGAAACTTGAGGACCCTTCTCGCAAATCTGAGGCGGAGGGCTTGTATGGCTCAGACGGAGATGAGTTGATCGCAGCATTTTCAGCTGACGCTTTGAATGAAAACCCTGAATGGGGTGAAGATCCGGATGATGAGGCTGAGATTGCTTCACACCAGCTGGAGGTCGCACAAAAATATATTGAGATGAATATGGTGCAGACAGCCCTTGAGATTTTGGATCGTGTTTCAGTCTCCCCTTACAAAGAGAGTGCCGAAGCTGCTCGAGCACTAATTGATGTTCACCGAGACTGACCCGACACCCTGCCGTGTCGCGATTTCTGTTGAGTATGATGGCTCAGGATATCGTGGTTGGCAGGTGCAAAAGCATGACCCCCAAGTTGTGCAAACTGAGGTGGAAAAAGCTCTATCCAAGGTTGCTGACGAGCCAATTACCGTGGTTTGCTCAGGTCGTACGGACTCTGGTGTGCACGCAAGTTCGCAGATCTGTCACTTTGACACGGTTGCCCACCGTGATCCCTATAACTGGGTCATGGGCGTGAACACACAACTACCGAATGATATTTCTCTATCCTGGGCCCAGCGGGTCGATCCTGAATTTCATGCGCGCTTTTGCGCACGATCGCGACGATACGTGTATCTTATAAGGCAATCATCGTTTCGCAGTGCGCTCTTACGAAATTCCATAACTTTCACGCATAAACGTCTTGATCCAGAACTGATGGCTGAAGCGGGGCGTTCTTTGCTAGGGACACATGATTTTAATGCGTATCGATCAGCCCAGTGTCAGGCGAAAACGTCTGTGCGAACGCTCAGTCACATGGGTGTGCATTGTCATGAAGGTTTGATCGCAGTGCATGTTGAAGCGAATGGTTTTTTGCAAAACATGGTCCGAAATATTATCGGCGTTTTAACAGCCATTGGCGCACAAGAAGAACCAGTGATCTGGGCGAAAGAGATCCTCGAATCAAAAGACCGAACGAAGGGTGGTGTGACCGCGCCACCGTGCGGATTGTATTTTTTAGGTCCCACTTATGATGATCATTTCGGTCTTCCAAAAACCGTTAGAATTCCGCAGATAGCCAAAGACATTTTGCGCTCAGATCCGTTACAGTAGTTGTCATGACGCGAGTAAAGTTTTGTGGGCTAATGCACGAGGAAGATGTTGCTCGAGCCGTGAAGCTCGGAGTTGATGCGCTTGGCTTCGTTTTTTACGCGCCAAGCTCGCGTGGTGTGACGCCCGATCATGCGGCAATATTGATGTCCTCAGTACCAGCATTTGTGACTCGGGTTGGATTGTTCGTTAATGAGCAGCCGGAGTCTATACAAAAAATCTTCGAGCGGACAAGGCTGAATTTGATTCAGTATCACGGTGACGAAAGCCCCGAATTTTGCGATGCTGTCGGGTTACCGTTTATCAAAGCCTTAAGAGTGCGGCCGGGGATTGATATCGAGACTGAAATGGATCGATATCCCAATGCATCTGGATTTCTATTGGATGCATACGTGAAAGGACGACCTGGAGGTACTGGAGAACGTTTTGATTGGGGACTGATTCCGCAGTCAGATGCGCCAATCATACTCGCTGGTGGATTGTCACCGGACAACGTGAAGGACGCGATTGAACGAGTCGCACCCTGGGCCTTGGATGTCAGTGGAGGCATTGAGACCGAGCCAGGACGCAAGGATCCTGATAAAATGGCGCGCTTTATGAATGCATGTCGAAACTAACCTGAGAGCAATATGGCACTGACAGAACAAGAATTGAGATCATTGGACTATGAACCCGATACAGGCGGGCATTTTGGTGATTACGGCGGGCGCTACGTATCTGAGACCCTGATGGCGGCACTCAGCGAGCTCGATCAGAACTATCAAAAACTGAAAAACGACCCCGATTTCCAAGGGGAATTCGATGCTGACCTTGCGTCATTCGTTGGTCGTCCTTCTCCCTTATATCACGCCGAGCGTTGGTCAAAAGCCATTGGCGGAGCGCAGATTTATTTTAAGCGGGAAGACTTGAACCACACGGGTGCTCACAAGGTAAACAACACCATCGGACAAGCCCTGTTGGCAAAATATTCAGGAAAGCCAAGAGTGATCGCTGAGACAGGGGCTGGCCAACATGGTGTAGCCTCAGCGACTGTAGCCGCTCGGCTTGGTCTTGAGTGCGTGGTGTACATGGGCGCTGACGATATCGAACGTCAGTCACCGAATGTTTACCGCATGAAGTTGTTGGGTGCGGAGGTTGTCCCAGTTGAGTCAGGTTCGCGGACGTTGAAGGACGCGCTTAATGAAGCCATGCGGGATTGGGTGACAAATGTCGATGACACGTTCTACATCATTGGAACAGTGGCTGGCCCAGCCCCTTATCCCCAGATTGTCAGGGACTTTAATGCTGTCGTGGGCCGTGAGGTGAAGTGGCAATCGAAAGAATTATTCGGTCAGTATCCCGATGCGTTAGTCGCCTGTGTTGGTGGTGGGTCGAACGCGATCGGTCTGTTTTATCCATTCCTCAAGGACACTGAGGTTGCAATTTATGGTGTTGAGGCTGCAGGCCACGGACTTTCCACACGTCAGCACGCTGCTCCTTTGTGCTCTGGCCGCCCAGGTGTCCTACATGGGGCGAAGACGTATCTTATGGATAATAATGACGGGCAAATTGCGCACACCCATTCTGTATCGGCTGGGCTTGATTATCCGGGTGTTGGCCCAGAGCATGCCTATTTGAAGGACATCGGGCGCGCGAGTTACGTTGGTGCAACAGATGAAGAGGCGTTGCATGCATTCCATGAAGTGTCACAAGTTGAAGGCATCATTCCTGCCCTAGAGACAGCCCACGCATTAGCCTATACCAAGACGCTGGCAGCGACGATGCGTCCTGATCAAACTGTTGTCATCAATATGTCAGGACGGGGAGATAAAGACATCTTTACTGTTGCTAAATTGGAGGGAATTTCGCTGACATGAGCAGTTACCGCATTCAACAGCGTATGGACGCGTTAAGTGCAATCGGTCGTAAAGCCTTGATTCCCTATATCGTAGCAGGGGATCCGACGCCGAGCGTGACTGTGCCTGCAATGCACGCAATGGTCGAAGCTGGCGCTGATATCATCGAACTTGGGATGCCTTTCTCGGACCCATTTGCGGACGGACCTGTGAATCAACGGGGTGCTGAACGTGCGATCGCGGGAGGCACAACGCTTCGTGGTGTATTGGATACGGTCTCTGAGTTCCGCCAGAACGATCAACAAACACCTGTAGTATTGATGGGTTATTTGAATCCTGTGATCGCCATGGGCGAAACTGCTTTTTGTGAAGCATGCGGAGAATCTGGAGTGGATGGACTGCTGATTGTTGACATGCCGCCTGAGGAAGAGGGCTCACTGGTACAGGAGGCGAAGGACCGTGGGCTTGATCTTATCTATCTTGCCGCACCAACCACGACGGATGACCGCTTGGCGACCATTGGTCAAGCAACCTCCGGTTATCTCTATTATGTCTCGTTAAAGGGCATTACCGGGTCGTCGAAACTTGATACTAGTGAAGTGAAAGAGCGTATTGAGCACATCCGCCAACATGTTTCGGTGCCAATTTGTGTTGGTTTTGGCATTCGAACTGCCGAAGATGCTGCGGCAATTTCGTCAACTGCGGATGGTAGCATCGTGGGGACTGTTCTCGTCAGTCAAGTTGAGTCATTAACCAATGATCCAGCGAAGATCCCCGAGGCATTGCAATCGATTTTAAAACCGATGCGTGAGGCGATGGATGCTAGTGCGTAGTCGCAGAGGAATACATGAGTAACTGGCTCGATAGAATCGTAACGACCGCTGTTAGGTCAAAAGCGGTTGAGCGTAAAGCGAGTGTGCCTGACGGACTGTGGTCGAAATGTGTTGCGTGCGAGGCGGTTCTGTATCAACCTGAACTTGAGCGAAATCAGAACGTTTGCCCAAAGTGCGGTCATCATGGCCGACTTGGAGCACGTGTTCGATTATGTGGGTTCTTAGACGACGGTTCTAGCACCGAATTGTTTAAAGAACTGGTCGCAGAAGACCGCTTGAAATTTAAGGATCAGAAAAGGTATAAAGATCGCCTTGCTCAGGCACAAAAATCGACGGGTGAAGTCGACGCTTTGGTTGCCATGGAAGGGACTCTCAAATCAAATACTCTTGTCGCAGTTGCTTTCGAGTTTGCATTTATGGGTGGTTCGATGGGTGCGGTTGTCGGTGAGAAATTTGTTCGTGCCGCAGAGCGTTGCCTCGAGAAGCGTGTGCCACTGGTCTGTTTCTCCGCATCTGGTGGAGCACGTATGCAGGAGGCACTGTTATCTCTAATGCAGATGGCGAGAACATCAGCGGTGCTTGAAAAATTGCGTGAACAAGGGATCCCCTATATCTCGGTCCTCACAGATCCAGTATTTGGCGGGGTCTCTGCATCCTTTGCCATGCTTGGTGATTTGAATATCGCAGAGCCAAAAGCGCTGGTTGGTTTTGCAGGCCCTCGAGTGATTGAACAAACCGTCCGTGAGACGTTACCGGAAGGTTTCCAACGAGCGGAGTTTCTGTTGGAACACGGTACTGTGGACATGATTGTTCCACGTCCTGAGATGCGTGACACCGTTGCTCGCTTTTTATCTCGTCTGAATAATTGAGAACGGTGCTTGACTGGGAGCGTCACCTTGAATCGCTCTCACCCCCTTCCAGGATTGAATTAGGTCTTGAGCGTGTCGGTGAGGTGTGGTCGAGACTTCAATGCACTAGTTCATCTCAAGTCGTTACGATTGCGGGGACCAATGGTAAAGGCTCAACTGTCGAGGTTGCTGGTTTGATTGCAGATCACGCAGGACTCTCTTACGGACAATACACCTCTCCCCATATCCATCGGATACATGAACGCATTCGCATCAATGGTCAGATGGTCAGTGATGAACAACTGATTCGCGCTTTCGAAACTGTTGAAGCTGCTCAATCGGATGTCTTTCTGACGTACTTTGAATTCCTGACATTAGCGTGTTTCGTAATCTTTGATGCAGCTCGCCTCGATCTTTGGATTTTAGAAATTGGGCTAGGTGGTCGTCTTGATGCGGTCAATGTGATTGATCCGGATGTGTCGGTCATAACCTCAATTGGGTTTGATCATCAAACGTATTTAGGGAATTCCTTGGAAGAGATCGCGGCGGAAAAAGCTGGTGTGATGCGTGAACGCACCCCAACATTTTCTGCAGCATCGAATGTACAAGGGGCTTTGTTAACTGAAGCCCAGAGACACGGCGCTGCGTTGTTCTGGATTGATCAGGTATTTGATGGTAACACCCTGACCATACCCAGCTCTGGCCTCGTGCTTGATGTTTCATCAGCTCGTCTACCAAGAAACTCGGTTGCACTTGCTTGCCTTGCGATGGATTCGCTTGGTTATCTGACATCACGATCCATTGAAGAGACACTCAATCAAGCTTCAGTCACGGGGCGAATGTCGCCGCACGTGATCGATGGTCGAAATTACATATTGGATGTGGGTCACAACGCATTGGCATGTGAGTTTGTGACACAGTCACTTGAAGCAGTTATCCCTCGTCGGCAACGGGTTGTGATCTTTGGGGCGATGCAGGATAAGGATGTTAATAGAATGTTGCCGGTTCTGAAAGGATTTACAGATCGGGTGATTTTGGTCGGTATTGAAGGTGAGCGAGGTCGATCCATTTACTCGCTTGAGGAATCGTGGTCGTCACTTTTTGAACAGACGTATTGGCGGAGTTTTGCTACACTTCCGGTCGCGATGAGGGAGCTATCTTCTGAATTAAATTTGGATGATCAGGTTTTGGTCATTGGATCTTTTGTATTAGTGGCAGACGCACTTCGGCATGACCTCTTCAACTGAACAAGCACAGACAAATCCAGCCTCGCATCGGAGGAAAACTCAGTGGATTGGTGCGGCAACCCTGGTTGCCGTTGCAGCTTTGGTATTACCTTGGTTCCTAACACCGCGTTTTGAATCAATTCGTGAACAGGGATCGCCTTTGACACGGTTACCTGATCGACCGCAAATCACTTCGGAACCCGCAGTTCCTCCAGTCATTGATCAAGCCGCTTTGCAGGAAAGTCGTGACAAACTCGAGGCCTTGATGGATGCGCCGATCGGTGATGAAGCCCAAGCCAGCTTCATTCTGCAAGTAGGCGCGTTTAAGAACCGCGAAAATGCACAGGCATTAAAGTTAAAACTTGAAGCGCTTGATATCGGGCGCGTATATCTGCGTACAGAAGAGTCGCTGACTCGTGTCTACGTTGGTCCGTTACTTAACCGCATAACCGCTGAATCAGCAGCTAATACAATAAAAACGCAATTGTCGTTAAAAGCTCAGATCGAGCAATACGACGTCCGTGAGCACGGTCAAACATGACCGAGCAGCTTGACGTGGGCCTCAGCCTAGCTCCCTTCGACTGGGCCATCGTCGCTGTACTAGCAATTTCCACACTCATGAGTTTACGTCGGGGTTTTCTCAAAGAAGCATTGAGTCTCGGGACATGGATCGCCGCATTTGTCGTTGCACGCCAGTTTCATGAGCCGATGGAACAGTTATTAGAAATACACATTGTCGACTCACTGATGCGTTCAATCGCTGCCTTTGCGGCATTATTTGTCGGAACGTTATTGGTTGGAGCGGCGCTTGGCTTTCTGCTCGGAGCACTCATTAACGCAACAGGTTTGTCATCCACAGATCGTTTGCTAGGAATGGTCTTTGGGTTTGCGCGAGGGGCATTGGTGGTCACTGTGGTGATTGGATTATTAAATCTCACCCCATTGGTAGGTGACAGTTGGTACACTAACGCAACACTTGCGCCTCATTTTGAGATAGTTGCGCAATGGGCTTTGGATCAACTGTCAGCCTCTGGCTTTAAACCGTCAATTAGCTAACGAGAGGGCTTTCGATCATGTGTGGAGTGGTTGGTATATTCGGTCGTGGGAACGTGAATCAGGCGCTATTCGACGCACTTACTGTTTTGCAGCATCGAGGTCAAGATGCCGCTGGAATGGTGACTTCAGCAAACGGTAAGTTCTATCTGCGAAAGGATAACGGGCTCGTTCGTGACGTTTTCAGAATGCGTCATATGCAATACCTAGTAGGTAATATGGGCATTGGTCATGTCCGCTATCCGACAGCAGGAACAAGCTCCTCTGCAGAGGCTCAACCCTTTTACGTCAATAGTCCATACGGAATTAGTCTCGCACACAATGGTAACCTAACGAATACCGCTGATCTGATGAAAGAGCTGTATGAAGATGATATGCGGCACATCAATACTGATAGCGACTCTGAGGTGCTGCTAAACATTTTCGCGCATGAGCTAGAGGCTCGCGGTAATTTTAAACCGACTCCGAAGGATTTCTTCGCAGCAGTCGAAGGTGTTCATCGTCGCTGTCGTGGAGCTTATGGCGTGGTTACTTTAATTAATGGCCACGGAATTTTAGGATTCAGAGATCCCTATGGGATTAGACCGATTTGTATCGGCCAACGGAAGACAGAACAAGGGGTCGAGTATATGGTCTCGAGTGAATCTGTCGCGCTCGACTGTGCCGGTTTTGTTTTGATCAGCGACCTTGCGCCGGGCGAAGCAGCGTTCATCGATAATGAGGGACATCTGCATCGCAAGCTTTGTGCCAGCGAACAAGAATCTCACCCTTGCCTTTTTGAATACGTGTATTTATCTCGTCCTGATTCGGTGATTGATGGAGTATCTGTCTATCAAGCGCGAATCAATATGGGTCGCAAACTGGCTGACAAGATTCTGAAAGAGATGCCGAATCATGATATTGATGTTGTGATCCCCATTCCAGATACCAGTCGAACCAGTGCCCTCGAAGTTGCACAGAAATTAGGTGTTCTATTTCGAGAGGGGTTTATTAAAAATCGATATATTGGTCGGACATTTATCATGCCTGGCCAAACAGAACGACAGAAATCCGTTCGTCAGAAGCTGAACCCGGTTGTCCAGGAATTTAAAGGGCGCAATGTGTTGCTTGTGGACGACTCGATTGTCCGTGGCACAACGTGTCATCAAATCGTCGACATGGCTCGCGATGCTGGCGCGAAAAAAGTGTATTTTGCTTCAGCCGCGCCTGCTGTCATCTCTCCAAACGTATATGGCATCGATATGCCTGCGGCTAGCGAGTTGATTGCACATGGACGAAGTGCCCAAGAGATTAATCAATTAATCGGCGCAGACGGTTTAATTTATCAAGATCTGGATGATCTTGTTGATGCAGTTCGCGAATTGAATCCAGCGCTCAATTCGTTTGAGGACTCTGTCTTTTCGGCGTGCTACATCACCAAAGAGGTTGATGACGAATATCTCGAAGCGTTGGCGAAAAAGCGAAGTGATGGAGTTAAGCAAGAGGCACAAGCAGATTCAGAGGATGCATGCTTGGATCTTCGGGCCGATGCCTCATGATGGACCGTGACCGGCGACTTGCATCCCTAATTTCGGTACTCTCGGAGCAAACGCAAGCGATACGAGTCGGCGGAGATCGCTCGCCTGAGCGTGAGCATTCAGAGCCCATCTTTACAACCTCAAGCTTCGTATTTCCTGATGCTGCGACAATGGCGGATGCCTTTGTGAATAATTCAGGACTCTCAATTTATGCACGAGTCGATAACCCGACTGTTAATGGTTTTTGCCAGCGTCTCGCGGTCCTTGAGGGGGCTGAGGCATGTGAAGCTACGGCTTCAGGCATGGGTGCGATCCTGTCGACGTTGATGGCGCACTGTCAGACGGGTGACCGAGTATTGATATCAACTGGTGTTTTCGGGGCGACGCTCAACTTGGTGAAGAACTTTTTCATTAAATACGGCCTTGAAATTGAATTGCTATCGCCAACTGATTTAGACGAATGGGAGCGGGCACTGGCACAACCAGCGAAGCTTGCTTATTGCGAAACTCCATCAAATCCAACCATTGAAGTTGTGGATATTGAAGGGCTTGCTGAGCTTTGCCACGCACACGGCTGCCTGTTGGTCGTGGACAACTGTTTCATGACGCCTGCACTGCAAAAGCCTCTAAGTCTCGGCGCTGATTTAATTATCCACTCGGCTACCAAATATTTGGATGGTCAAGGTCGAGTTTTAGGTGGTGCCGTTTTGGGCCGATCGGACTTGGTGGAGCCTGTGACATCATTTATTCGCTCCGGCGGTGTCACGATGAGTGCGTTTAACGCGTGGATCTTTTTGAAGGGGCTTGAAACACTGGATATTCGGATGCATGCACACAGCGAGAGGGCGATGGCGCTAGCAGAATGGCTGGAACGGCAATCGGAGGTCGAACGGGTAAACTATGCGGGCTTGCACACGCATCCTCAAAAGCCATTGATTGATCGTCAAATGAAGGCGGGCGGTGGTGTATTGAGTTTTACACTGAAAAATGGGTCTCGTGAGGACGCATGGTCGTTTTTAAATGCAACCTGTCTGATGTCACTGACTGCCAACTTAGGCGATGTGAAAACCACGGTTTGCCATCCGGCGACAAGTACCCATGGTCGACTAGCTGATGCAGACCGGCAATTAATGGGTATTTCAGAAAACATGATCCGAATTGCCGTTGGTCTCGAATCAGTTGATGATTTGATTGAGGATTGTGAGCGTGGCTTTGCCGCACTCACGCGGTAAATCTGATTAACGAGTCGCTTTAAGCGCTGCGATGCGTTCTTCAAGCGGCGGGTGTGTCATAAATAAACGCATCATGTTTTTTCCGCCTGTACGAATTCCAAAGGCCACCATGGAGTCTGGCAGTTCCGACGGTACTCCTTGTTCAGCGCGAAGTCGTTCAAGTGCGCCAATCATTGCTGCGGCTCCAGCCAGTTGGGCACCTGCAGCGTCTGCTCTGAATTCTCGCTGACGGGAAAACCAGAATACAATCATCGAGGCCAGGATACCTAGGATGATTTCAGCGACAAAGGTTGTGATGTAAAAGGCTGGTCCGTGACCACGTTCGGTTTTGAAAACAGCGCGATCAATGGTGTGCCCGATGATTCGAGAGAAAAACATCACGAAGGTATTGATGACCCCTTGAACTAGGGCAAGCGTCACCATGTCACCGTTGGCGACGTGACCTATCTCATGCGCCATCACTGCCCTGGCCTCGTCATGACTGAACCGGCTGAGTAGACCGGTACTGACAGCCACAAGCGCATTATTTCGATCCCAACCTGTAGCAAATGCGTTACTCATCTGACTTTGGAAGATTCCAACTTCTGGCATCCCAATACCCGCCTCTTTGGAGAGTTCGGCGACCGTGTCGACAAGCCACTTTTCATCCGCAGTATGTGGCTGCGTGATAATCTGTGTTCCAGTGCCCATCTTCGCCATTTTTTTAGAGAGAAGAAGACTGACAAAGCTTCCAGCCATACCAAAAACGAAGCAGAACACTAAGAGACTCGGAAGGTTTAAATCCACACCATTTGCTGCCAAGTATCCTTCAAAGCCCAGTAGACTGAGAGTGATGCTTGCGACCAGTACAATGGCCAAGTTAGTCAAAAGAAACAGCGCTATCCGTAACATGTCAGCCTCTCCTTAAGGCAACTGGGTTTCTTCAAAAGATATTGGTTTCCAAGCGGAGTTCAAGTTGTGAGTTCAAGAAAAAAGGTAAAAAAATCGGACGCGGAATGGAGAGCGTAATTTTCTGCCGAGTCTTATTGGGTTACACGCGAAAAGGGGACAGAAAAACCGTTTGAAAATGCGTACCACGATTTAAAAACAGCGGGTGTCTACCACTGTATCTGTTGTCATACCACTTTATTTGATTCCGAGCATAAGTTTGATTCATGAACTGGTTGGCCAAAGTTTTTCAGCCGATTGACCCGGAGGTTATCGGTGAACATGATGACCGCTCAGTTTTTTGATGCCCCGGACCGAGGTCACTTGTTATGTCTGTGACTTGCATTTAGGACACGTGTCCAACTCCAACGGGACTGCGGTATTGTATTAATTCAGCCAGCCTTCAATTGCAAAAGAAGGATTAGATCGAGGGCGGTCCAGTAAGCGCGATCAAGCGCCATCCGGGACCGGCAGCTTTGACCTCAAGTGGAATCTGCAGTGCCTGAAGTTCGTGGATACGAGTGACTGAAATCAGTACCCACTGGCCTTGAAGCGGCGGACTTTCTGGTGTGGTTGCATTTCGGTAAAACGAGAAACTTGGCATTCGAATGCCTTGTGAAACGACGTCCGCTTGAGCCTCTTTGGCAATCAATGCCGCCTGCTTGAGCGGTCGTTGCCTAGCCTCTGAAAGAATTGGCAGAACTATTAATGCTACACATGCCAACTGAACCCCGCCTAATGCAATCAATCGTTGGCTTAAGCGCCACGCCGGTGCAAAGACAGCAATCAAAGCAAGTAGGGCAAGACTGACCGTGGCAAGAGTCAAAGGCCACCACCAGGTGGTGATCAGTTGAAATAACAAAATCAGTTGTTCTTGATCTCTAAGATGTTTGGGTTCTGGAATCCACTGGTGAAATAAACCAAGTCCAATCAGTAGAACCGGTATGAATACGCCTGGCAGGGCCCAAAAGCGTGATGAGAGTGATGGCAGAACATGTGCATATAGGACGAAGAGTGGGGCCGTGGAATACAGAATGTAGTGGGGTAGTTGTGTCCCGGATAAAGACACTAGCAGCATAACAAAACCAACCCATATCAAGGCGAACCGATTTACAGGGCAGGCCCAATACTCTCGAATTTTGAGAAGGATCGGTATCACTAACCCACTGTACGGAAGGAGGATCAGAGGCATGACAAACACATAATAGAGCGGATGCCCCCCATGCCCATGGAGGTTTCCAAAAAAACGTTCAATATTGTGCCGAAGTATGAAATTTTCAAAAAATGCAAGACCTTGCGCGTCATAGACCCCAACCATCCAGGGAGCTAGCAGCACGATCAATAATGCCCATGCTCGAAATGATGCCAATGCCTGCCAGAGAAGGTGCCATTGACTGGATACAATTACCCACAGGGCAAAGGCACCTGCGGGGATGACGACGGCAACTGGACCCTTGGTGAGAATACCGAGCGCAAACCAAAGAAAGATACGAAGCCTAAGTGAATCACTTGGCTTCTGTATGTAACGCGCAATATCTGTAAATAGTAGTGCGAACCATAAGTTGAGAATTGCATCGGAAGTCGCTGCTCGAGCGATGACCAGTGTGCCAAGGGTAGTGACTAGTGCAAACGCGACGAAGACCCCGAGTGCTGGTTTTTTTGAGATTTCGGCACTGAATCGCCCTAAAACAAGTGCCCAAAGGGCCCCGGCGATTACCGATGGAAGCCGACCGATCACCTCAATCGGGACGAGATGACTCACCCAACCAAAAAGCGTGAGAGAGATTGCTTGGAGCCAGTAAGAAAGGATCGGTTTGTCATACCTTGGTTCTCCATCCAAGGTCGTCGCGGCCCAATGGCCGCCATCGATTAGTTCACGTGTGGCCTCAAGAAAAGCACCTTCGTCAAGATCAAAAAGTGGTACCCAGGTTCCAATGAATCCGAGAACGACGAGGCACAGGAATAATTGCCAATCGAGCTTATGCAGAGCGATCATTGGATCCTTGTGACCAGCCTGTTGCGTCGGTCTGCTTGGTCAATGGTGGCTGCGATCGACTGCGTAGTCGAGTGAGCATTTCAGCGATTAATCCAGTTGTAACTAACTGGAGCCCGACCAGCGCAAGTAGCACTCCAGTGATCAGTAGAGGACGGTTTCCGATATCCAAGCCGACAAGCTTCAAAATGAGAAGATAGGTGAGCATGAGTCCTCCAAGCCCCCCAGTAATCAGTCCGGCAACACCGAAAAAGTGCCCAGGACGCTCTCGAAATCGTAAAAAAAACCAGGCAGCTAGGAGATCAAGAATCACTCGAGGTGTCCTCGAAATCCCATATTTTGAGGTGCCGGCAGTCCGAGCACGATGGTTGACAGGGATTTCTGCGATCCGGCTTGGGTGAGTGAGGTTAGCAACCCACAAAGGGATGAATCGATGCATCTCACCTCGAAGATCAAGGCCCTCAAGTACATCTCGGCGTCCAACCTTTAAGCTACATCCATAATCATGCAAAGCAACACCTGAGACGCAACCAATCAGCCAATTCGCCAAGCGAGATGGTAGTGTCCGATTCAGGGTGTCCTGACGATTTTTTCTCCATCCACACAACAGATCGAGATGGTCAGTTTCGAGTTTTTCAACCATCGCCGAAATATCTGCTGGGTCGTTTTGTAAGTCGCCATCCATAAATGCAATGACATCACCGCGGGCAGCCTGGAGTCCCGTTTGCATGGCTTGGGTTTGGCCGAGATTCCGTCGATGCGAAATCACCATGATGTGATCTCCACGGGTTGCCCTCGCTTCCAGTAGCAGTTGTCGTGTGCGGTCAGTGCTGCCGTCGTCGACGAGGACAAACTCAAATTCACCTGGATAGGGCCCGAGTGCTGAGTGGAGTTCATCAATCAGGCGTTCGACGTTATCTTCTTCCTTATATAGGGGAATGACAACTGACAGACGGGGTAGGGTGTCAGCCATGTAAAGTCCGTTTCAATAGTAACAAAACACCTAGTATACCGAAGACAGCGGTGAGACTCAGTACATAAATGTGCAGTTGAATCGTCATCTCAAGTGCAAGTATCGGAGACAGACCCACAAGCGTTGAGCCAATGACTCCTCCCGCCTCATAGCTACCCGCCCCAGCAAGTCCATGGATCGGCAGAATTGACGAGAGCTCTGCGCCAAGAATCGTTGAGATTACATCAGTGACCGCGATGCCGGAGAGTGTCGCAAGCAGGATCGCCATTCCTAGGATTTTCGCAAGCCAGGCAAGAATCGTCAGTCGCCATATTCGGTGTAAGCGTTGACCATTTTGCGACTCAAAGATGAGTTGACTTCGGGCTTGCTCCAATATCTTTGGTAATCGCAAGCCTTGCGTTTTTGGGACCACCACAGCGATCAGTAACGGTGTGAGAAAAATGAGTGCTGCAATGAGCGCCAGCATGATACTGCCGACGCTTGGAAGCAAAAGAACACAGAGACTGATACTAACAAGACTGATGAAGTCGAGTAGACGTATCCATAAAAGGCTTGTTAAGCCAACTGAAAATCCAACATTCCCGAGCCACCGGGCAAGTAGCGGTAGTGCGAGTTCTCCCAATCGCATTGGCGCGAGGTTATTGGCTGTATTGTGGACAAAGCTCATACCAAGTGCTTCTAACAATGGGACTTGTTCAAATAGAAGCCACGTTCGGAGCCCTCGTAAGACCCAACTGACCGACCCGAGTATTAAAATTACAAAAATCGTACGC
>CACECO010000024.1 GCA_902558075.1 uncultured Litorivicinus sp.
CGGACATGAGGGTATAGAGCCTAATTAGTAACAAATGTTTCTATAAAAAAGATCGGCTGGTCCGGTCTTATGACTCGCAACTATGTTCTCATATCGTCGGTACTGGTCTCGCTATTTATTACCAAAGAAATGGACTGGATTACTATTCGGGTGATCTGGATTGAGCTATATTAATCTCTAAGCGTTTAGTTGCTACTTTTTCCTGTGAAGCCAATCCCGAATCGCATTGGTTGTCCTGAATGGATACCACTCTTTCCTAAGACGTTGCTTCTAAGGTCAGTCCCATCGGAGGAGTCAATATCAGGGTCCGTGTCAACGCTCTTTTCGACGTGCTTCGCGGATGAGGAGCGGATGTGATTGCGTCAGATACGATTCATCGAATCCGTCCAATAAAGATGACTTGATTCACCGCCAAAGCTCACCTAATGTGGGCACACCCACGAAGGCGGCCCGAAGAAACACCTGGAGAAAATCCCTTGAGAACGCGTATTTCGTTATTGCCACGAATGGGCTTTGATCGGCCGTTCACCGAGACACAACCACTACAGATTGTCGAAGCTGAGTTGGCAGATCCGGGTCCAGACGAAGTGCTCGTCAAAATATTAGCAGCCGGCGTTTGCCACTCTGATCTGTCGGTTATCAACGGTGACCGTCCGCGTCCTACGCCTGTCGCTCTGGGACATGAAGCGGTCGGGGAGGTCGTGAAGACCGGACCCGGGTCGAGCGATCTGAAAATAGGGCAGCGGGTTTCGATGGTATTTGTCCCCAGTTGTGGTCACTGCGACTGCTGTGCAGAAGGTCGGCCGGCGTTGTGCGAACCTGGTCTTGAGAACAACACCAACGGGAGTCTGTTATCTGGTGCAAAACGGATTTCGGTCAATGGTGAAGTGATCAATCATCACTTGGGGATTTCCTGCTTTTCTGACTATGCAGTGAGCCATCGACGAAGTCTAGTGCCGGTCGACTCTGACCTCGACCCAACCATTCAAGCCGTCTTCGGTTGTGCCGTATTGACCGGATGTGGCGCAGTCCTAAATACCGCCAAAATGCATATCGGTGAGCGGGTAGCGATCGTTGGTCTTGGTGGTGTCGGCTTGTCGGCATTATTGGGAGCCCATGCCGGCGGAGCACGACAAATCATTGCGATTGACGCCAATCCTGATAAAGAAGAGCTGGCGCGCGAGTTGGGTGCAGATCATTTTGTGAATGCAAGAGATCCAGATGCTATCGATCAGGTCAAATCACTGTCACTGGGCGGTGTACATCTTGCTGCCGAATTTGCCGGTGTTATGCCTGCTTTGAATTTGGCAATTGAGGTGACCCGACGCGGTGGACGCACCGTGACCGCGGCATTACCGAATCCATCCGATCGATTGTTGGTTGCGGCGGCGAGATTGGTTTCTGAGGAACGTGCTCTGATGGGTTCTTACGTGGGATCCTGCGTCCCATCACGGGATATCCCAAATTTCATTGCACTTCACAAGAAAAAGTTATTACCGGTTGAGCGGATGATTTCTCATACGCTTGAGTTAGCTGAAATTAATACGGCGATGGAAAGACTGGCTGAAGGCCGGGCGGTTCGTCAAATTGTTTGTTTTGAGTGAGTTAAAAATGTCGTTATACCAACCACAGTCGTTAATCAATGGAGAATGGGTCAGCGCTTCATCGGGGGCAACTTTTGACGTGATCAATCCAGCGAGTGGACAGGTTGTCGAGAAAGTTGCTGATCTGTCCGCGAGTGATTGTGCGAAAGCGATCGATGCAGCTGAGTCAGCATTTCCAAAGTGGGCCGCAATGACTGCCAAAGAACGGGCGACCGTTCTTCGCCGGTGGTTCAACTTAATAACGGAGCATACAGATAGGTTGGCGGTGCTCATTACTGAGGAGATGGGTAAACCATTCGCTGAGGCGCGCGGTGAGGTTGCTTATGGTGCGAGCTTTGTCGACTGGTTCGCTGAGGAAGGTCGACGGATTTATGGTGATGTTATTAAACCGCACATGACCGATAAGCGAATCCTCGTAATCAAACAACCGGTCGGCGTGGTGGCAGCAATTACCCCATGGAACTTTCCATTAGCGATGATCACCCGAAAAGTCTCACCGGCACTCGCTGCTGGCTGTACAGTTGTGATTAAGCCCTCTGAGGACACACCACTGACTGCCCTGGCTGTTTGCGAGTTGGCTAATCAGGCAGGTATGCCTGCGGGTGTGATCAACTGTGTGACGGGGATGGATGCACCAGGTATAGGAGAGGTTTTGACTAGAGACAGTCGTGTTCGGAAGGTCACTTTTACCGGGTCAACGCAGGTCGGTAAAATCTTGTATCGCCAATGCGCAGAGAGTGTGAAGAAACTCTCGTTAGAGCTTGGTGGCAATGCACCGTTTATAGTATTCGACGATGGGGATCTCGATGCGGCAGTCGATGGAGCCATGTTGTGTAAATTCCGAAATGCGGGACAAACGTGTGTCTGTGCAAACCGGATTTTGGTGCAAAGCGGGATTCATGATCGATTTGTGGACGCCTTTGTTGAGCGCGTCAAGTCCATGAAGGTAGCCGATGGGACGACAGAGGGATCAGAGATTGGCCCGTTGATTAATGCAGACGGTAAGGCGAAAGTCGAAGCACATGTCAACGATGCTCTCGCAAAAGGGGCGACCGCCGTCTGTGGCGGATCAGCGCATGATGCTGGACCGTTATTTTATTCTCCGACAGTCCTCGTGGGCGTAACTAAAGAGATGCGGATGGCATCAGAAGAAACCTTTGGACCGGTTGCACCAATCTATCGTTTTGATCACGAAGACGAGGCGGTTCAGTTAGCCAACGACACACCTTATGGTCTGGCCGCCTACTTTTACACGGAAGACTTGTCACGAACATTCCGAGTCTATGAGGCTCTTGATTACGGAATCATTGGGGTCAACACAGGAATTATTTCAACCGAGGTTGCACCCTTCGGTGGCTTTAAGGAGTCAGGGCTTGGTCGTGAAGGCGGACCTCATGGGATCGAAGAATTCCTAGAAACCAAATATGGATGCATTGGAATCAAGTAATAACCCAAATAGTTTTGAAAAAGAGCTGCAAAAGCGATGGGTGATGCATTTGTTGAACGGGGGTTATTTCAGGCCGATGAGCTGACGATGCCAATGTAGGAGTCTGTGACATACGTCGCTTGGGATGAGATTTAGAATCGAGAAGGTCTCTTAGATCTTGATCGCTGATTGATCAACCTTGGGATGATTGCAGTGTTGAATCGTCCGCACGAATTTATAGGCTACGTGAGAGGAGCCCTGACTAGTGAGGTCATTCGTGAACACATTCGGCACGTCTGTATGCAGATCGCCGTGTATTATGGATTCCCTGCCCGACTTGATTTTCTCGGTAATGCATTGGGAGTGATTGGTGAAGACAACTGAAACGGACCCGCCAGAGAGCGTGTTGATTTATGTCCATGACCCGATGTGTAGCTGGTGTTATGGCTTCCGTCCAACGTGGAAATTGCTAAAAGCACGATTACCGGACAACCTACCGGTCGTATCCTTGCTCGGTGGTTTGGCTGCCGATTCGGACGCTCCGATGGCGGAAGAAATGGTTGAATACCTGAAGCGAACTTGGGATCGGGTTCAGTCCACTTGTGGTGTCGCCTTCAATCATACGTATTGGGATCAGACACCACCTCCACCACGGACCACTTACATCAGTTGTCGAGCTGTCATTGCCGCTGAGCGGCTCGCTGGGCGTGGAGAAGCTTTTGGCGAGCGAATTCAGGATGCTTATTACATTGAAGCGAGTAATGTTTGGGACTTTGACATTTTGTGCGACTTGGCAGAGGCGTTTGGATTTCATCGTGACAGCTTCGCCGAAGCGTTAGCGTCTGATGATGTTCGGGCTGTGCATGAGGAGCAACGGCAATTGGCCAAGCGGCTGCAGGTTGAGGGATATCCAAGTATATTACTTGTCCATCAAGAAGAAGCGTTTCCAATCGCGGTGCGTCATCAGGGTGCGGATGCGATGCTCGCAGACATCACGGACCTGCTCGCTGAACCCAATGTGTAGAGCGCGAATTTGCTTTTCAACGGCTTCCTGAGTGCGTCGATCGATGGAGAGCGTACTGCGTAATCAGCTTGTGCGGCTGGAAACACTTGGCCGATCTGTATTGCTTGTAAAAACGCCTGAGTTGGAGGCATCCAACTGAGGACGTGGAGCCTTGAGCGATAGGTTTCATAAACCAACTGAACCTGCTCACGCGTTGGTAAAACGGCTCCGGTGAAAGGCTCGAATGCTTGGTAATCAATGAATACGCCACACTGAGGCTCGGCGTTCTAAAACACGTGGTCTCATGAATCAAAATGAATCCCTGCGAGTGGCCGTTAACGACACTGTCCTCGACAGCTAGTAATACAGCCTCTGCAGCCAGAGCGTTTGTATCCATACCACTGCCTCATTATTGTTATTGGTATTCTTGATTAACGGCAGTGCAGTAGTGGTACACAAATTAAAGATTAGGTCGCAAAAATTTGTGACATGTCCTTGAATGATTTGAATTCAAGAGCGTTTCCTGACGGTTCCGTAAAAAACATCGTGGCCTGCTCACCGACTTCGCCTTCGAAGCGGATATTCGGTTCAATTAGAAACTCAATGTTGGTAGCTTTCAACTTATCGGCAAGCTGATGCCAATCATTCCATTCAAGAATCACTCCAAAATGGCTTGCCGGAACTTGCTTGCCATCAACTGGATTAGTCGGCGCATCGATTGTTTCATCCTCTACAAGATGCGCGACGACCTGATGTCCGAAGAAATCGAAATCAATCCATCGGTCAGACGTCCGTCCTGTCCTGCAACCAAGTACGTCAATGAAGAATTCTTTGGTTGCCTCCAGGTCAGAGACAGGAAATGCTAGATGAAAAGGTGCGCTAGCCATAAATACCTCGTGCTCTCGTTGTTACATCGTTATGGGGACATGTCATGTCGAATAGAATCTTTGATTTAAAGGAGTTTGCCAAGGTCACAAAAGAATTGATGCAGCAATCGCCCGATCGCTCGCGGGCCCTGATGGTTGAAAATAATGCGTATTACATGCTGGTTAATATGCATATACAACTGTGCAACATGGTTGAGTTTGCTGATATTCATGATTCTCAACTGGAACCTATGATCGACGATTTGAAAGCTGAAGTTGAGCGGATCCAAGACATGAAGGGAGCCCGCTGGCTGGACGATTTTGTGCACATCCAGAAGGATCAGTGAAGACAACTACCGCCGTCGACGACGAGAGTTTGACCGGTTATGAAGTCGCTATCCGGTCCGACAAAGAATGCGATCGGGCCCGCGAGGTCTTCAGGTGTCTGAATACGTTTAATACAACGCGAGGCTGCTGCTTTTTCGCGAACTGCTACAATCTCGGGGGTTGGGTCCTCCTCAGCCAGAGTACTCCCGGGTGCGATACAGTTGACGTAAATATTGTGCTTACCGACTTCCATGGCTAGGGACTTGGTGTAACCAATCACAGCCGCTTTTGAGGTCACATAATGGATACGAGAAGGAGATCCTTTCAACGCCGTTCCTGAGCTGATATTTACTATTTTACCATATCTTTGCGTACTCATGACAGGAACGACCGAGCTACACACGTTCCAAACACCCTTGACATTGATGTCCATCATTTTGTTCCACTCTGCCTCGGTGATTTCAAGCGATCCGACGCGTGACATTGGAACTCGAGAGAACATGGCTGCATTATTTACCAAACCATCAATCCGCTCGAATTGGCCGATTACTTTCTGAACCATGGCTTCAACGGATTCCTTATCAGCGACGTCGGTCTGGATCGCGGTTGCTTTGAGTCCCTGGCTTAGCAGTCGTTGTGCCTCGGTCTGGGCTCTTTCCCCGTCGAGTTCAGCAAGAACCACGTGCGCACCACGGTTCGCCATGAGCTCGGATGCAACGATCCCGATGCCTCCAGATCCACCCGTGACAATGACGACTCTTCCATCCAGATTTTTCATTATTTGACTCCTTAGGCTGGTGCTTGTGTGTCTTTGACGGTCGTGCGGAACAACAACCTACGCTCGCCACCAGGAAAGTCAGTACGTGCATGCATCGAGCAACGATTGTCCCAAATAATCAAGTCCCCCACGGTCCACTGATGCTTGTAAACAAACTTATCTTGCTCGCAGTGATCGAAGAGGAACTCAAGTGTGTCTCGACTCTCGATATCATCCATATCAACGATTGAGTCAGTCATGAGTCTGTTCACGTAGAGACACTTTCTGCCAGTCTCGTGATTTGTTCTAACCACGGGATGGGTCGCCTCTCCGAAGGCGGGCGTCCCTTTTTCATCGCCTTTTTGTGTCGACCCATAGTGATATTTGTGTCGCGCGTGTAGTCCGTCGAGTCGCTTTTTCCATTTCTCTGACAAAGATTCATATGCGGCGTAGCCGCTTGCAAACCATGTGTCGCCGCCAACAGACGGGATTTCTACGGCGTAAAGTAAGGTCGCCTTGTCTGGTATCTCACGGTGGATCATATCGTGATGGAACATCATCTCACCGTCGGGCAAGGATCCGATTGGGACACCATCCTCACGGATATTTGAGATCATCATGATACCGTCTGGCAGGGACTTGTAAGCTTTGGGCTGAAACTCTCTGGGCCTGTGCAAGGTGCCAGACTCCCCAAAGATTTGGGCCGCAGTGAGTTGGTCATGGTGTGTCAATTGCTGACTCGGAAATAGCAGCACCGCGTGCTCTAAGAACGCGTTCCGAATCTCCTTTATCTCTGACGTGCTACGTGTCTTGGTGAGGTCGCAATCTTCGATTCGTCCTCCGATCGCGGGAGCAAGTGGACTGATCTTCATAGTAATCCCCTTTTTTTATCTATTGTGTACGTAAGTTATCGAGTCACAAATATCGGTCTTGTTTGGGTGTGCAACCAATTCTCTTGAATTGATTCTCCTAAATTTGCAGTAGTGTTCAATATGAAAAAATTGTGCGGTAAGAACTATGACAAGGGAAACGATTGGATTAATCGGCGCTGGCCGGATGGGGCTTGCCCAGATAAAACACTTGATTAAAGGCGGATACGCCGTCTCGTGTTGCGAACAGTCCGACACGCAGCAGACCAAGGCGCTGGCGCTTGGCGCGGTTTTAAGAGAGTCGCCAGCAGCCGTCTTCGCTGAGGCCGCGATTGTTTACATCGCGGTGGGGTTTGACCCCGAGGTTATCAAAATTTGCCGTGGCAAGAATGGTCTTTTGAACACCAGTCGCTCGGACGGCGTAATCGTCGTTAATAGTACCTGCGATCCAGAGCTGATGATTGAGCTGGGGGACGAGTTTGCCGCGAGGGGTATCGCGTTCTTGGACGTTCCGATAGCACGAGGGGGATGGGCCGCAGATAACGGTACGCTATTGGCGATGGTAGGAGGGCAGCAATCTACTCTAGATAAGGTAAAACCCTCGCTGAGTACGTTTTGCTCTGATATCAAACTTATGGGTCCCGTCGGTCGGGGGCAGGTGACTAAAGCCATCAATAACCTACTTCTGTGGCTGAATGGTGTCGGTCTGTTGGAAAGTGCCCAGATAGCCGAATCTTATGATATGGATCTTGAGTACCTCAGAGACGTTTTATTGCTCTCGAGCGGACGAAGTGCCGCGATGGAGGACTGGTCGAAGATGACCTTCACTTGGGCCGCCAAAGACATGCAGATCGTTGAGGACGTGATGCAACGTTATGGGTTGGATCTAGAGCTGCTCCGAGTGTTAGCCAGACGGGCGCAAACTGCGAAAGGCGAGCGGGAGGCGCGTAACGCCGGCGGCAAAGACTGGATTGATGACCCTAAGTAGCTCGTTCGGACAGATATGCGCGCTCGCTTCTGCGCTCAGTTTCGCGTTCGCGAGCATCGCTATCAGTTTCAATAAACGGCGCCGTCTTCCAAACGATGGAGCGTTCCTGTCAGTCGTCATGACCGTCGGGGTGTCGCTCGTCTTATTTCTCGTGTTTGAGGATGGGGTGTTACCGAGTTTTGATGACCCGAAGCTCTTTGAGGGCGTTTTGTGGTTTTGTGTGGCGGGCTTGTTTGCGATGGTGTTTGGCCGGACGCTGGTCTTTCGATCAATCGGCCTACTAGGTGTGACTCGCGGAACGACGGTAAAGAAACTGAATCCATTTTTCTCCATCCTACTAGCGGTGATTATCTTGGGTGAGACACTGATTTGGGAGGAGATGTTGGGTATCTTCGCGCTCGCGTTAGCGATAGTTTTACTGATCTCCGACAAGAGCCGCAAGTATGAGCATGAGGCAGAAAACGCTTCGAAGAATTGGACAATGGTAGCTCCTTTGTATATCCCGGGGATTTTATCTTGCCTTGCGTATGCGGTGTCGTACATTGCTCGGAAGAATGGCCTAATTACCCTTGGCACTCCTGCGTTTGGAACCTTAGTCAGCGCAATGGCGGGTATAATTTTCTACTTGATTCTGGCGGTCCCTTTTGAGTCGTATCGGAAGTTCGTGGTTGAGGGGGTCCGTAATATAGCGCCGATTACTTTGGCTATCGGTGCATCAATGTCGATCGGGCAGGTGCTTTTCTTTACGGCGCTGACCTACGAGGAACTGTCGACGGTTGTGATGATCGGTTCGCTGGAGACGTTCATCGCTATTTTCTTGTCCGTTGCGATTTTTAGGCTCGAAATTCGACCATCCGTAAAGCAGCTCGTTGCTGCAGGGCTTGCCTCGACAGGTGTGTCGTTGGTGACGTTTTATTAGAGAGATTACAAAGGAGATTAGGTCATGGGTACTGAGTGGGTGGAACCAACCGATGAGAAGCGTGCGGGTCACGGGACTTTTGGGCGTCCGAAGACTGACTACGATTTATTTATGGAGTCTGAGGGCGTTCCTGTGTATCGAGACTTTGGCGTCCAGCGTTGTCAGGATCTCCCGATGAAGCCGTGGGATAGACTGGGTGGTAACGGAACCTATGTTCAGTTGTATGGCACCGAGGGGACTTGGGGGATGTATGTGGTGGAAATACCACCGCGTAAAGAGCTCAACATCGAGCGTCACATTTACGAGAAGAACATCATGATCCTCGAGGGCCGTGGCGTGTGTGAGGTGTGGCATGATGAGAAGTACAAGCAGGTATTTGAGTGGCAGGCAGGTTCGTTGTTCTCGATCCCAGTGAACGCGTATCACCGGATGATTAATCTGTCGGGTCAGCGCGTTATTTTTGTTGCCGGGACGACCGCTCCCAATTTGATGAACTTGGTTGGCGATACGGACTTTATCTTCAACTGTGATTACCGTTTTGGGAATCGGTTTGATGATTCGCTCAGCGACTTCTTTGAGGAGAAGACCCAGATCGAGCCGGACCCAATCCGCGGGCTGGCGATGCGGCGGACCAACATCATGGCGGACATTGTGCAAGCCGACCTGCCGTTAGACAACCGTCGGAGTCCTGGTTATCGGCGGATCGAGCCGCACATGACCAAGAACAAGTTTTATCTTTGGATTGGTCAGCACGAGATTGGGCGTTACTCGAAGGCACACGCCCACACCTCGGCCGCGATTCTATTCTGTCTGACTGGCAAGGGTTATACCCTCACGTGGCCCGAGCACCTTGGTGTGAATCCTTGGAGAGACGGCAAGGGTGACGAGGTGGTCCGTGTGGACTACGAGTATGGTGGTTGTGTGAGTGCTGCGCCGGGTGGTGCACGTTGGTATCACCAGCACTTTAACGTGTCTAACGAGCCCTTTCGTCTGACGGCCTGGTTCGGTCCGAACCACCCGAGCATGCTGCCCGGTACCGCGCCCGGGCAGAAGACGACCGATTACACGGCGATGGATATCCAGGAGGGCGGCACATCGATCCCTTACTGGATGGAAGACGATTACATTAGAACTGAGTTTCAAAAACAGTTGCAAGCCAACGGTGCTGTATCCCGGATGGAGCCACATCGTTACGAGAAGCCTGCGGAACTGTCTTGATGAGTGAGCCTAAACGATTTACATCGGCCGATCGTGCGCTAGTCGAGTCAGACATCATTGAGGTATTAACACTCGGGCTTGACATTGGTTCCGCAACCTCTCACGTGTCTATCTCTCGGTTGACGATGGTGCGTGGTCATAACCGGTACACAGTCTCGCGTACAGAGGTCGTTTACCAGAGCCCGATCATGAAGACACCTTTCGGAGGCGACGGTCGTGCATTGATTATCCGGACCGATCTTGAGTCAATGATCGACGATTCTTTGCTTAAGGCGAACGTCGACCGTGACGACATCGAGTCCGGGGTCGTTATTCTGACGGGAAACGCGTTACGGCGTCACAATGCAAGGCAGATCGCCGATCTGCTGGCCTCGTTCTCTGGGAAGTTTATCTCGATTAGTGCCGGAGACCGTCTTGAGTCGACTATGGCGGCCTATGGATCCGGGACAGTTCAGGAGTCGGTGGGGGGTGACTGCCTGAACGTGGATATCGGAGGTGGGACAACGAAGATCACAAGGTGTGTCGATGGGAAGGTGACAGAGCTTACGGCGATTGAGGTCGGTGGTCGCATCCTTCAGTTCACTGACGACGGACACGTTGGCCACGCCGAGCCAAACCTCGGTCTCTACACCGCAAATAACCAGCTACCTGAGTACGGGTCGGAGTTATCAGACGTGGAGCTTGAGCAGATCATCGATCGGATGGCCCAGACGGTGCTTGGAGCGGTGCAGGGTTGCGATCTGGGTGACGCGCAGCGTCTTGACTCGATCACAGAGTTTCCAGTAAGCGGTACGGTGATTCTGAGTGGAGGTGTCAGTCAGTGGATCACGAACATCGAATCTTCGGTCGAGTGCGACGATCTTGGGCAACGTCTGGCGTTCAAGACCCGCGACATGCTCCGGGACACCGGATACAAAATCGAGGTCGCCGATGATCCAATTAGGGCAACTGTCCTTGGAGCGTCTCAGCAGCGGATGCAGGTCAGCGGTAACACCGTTTTCATCTCTGATGAGCGTCTTTTACCGATACGCAACGCACCAGTTTCCCTGGTGACGGTACCCGCTGAGGATTTTGATCAACATACAATTACGAGACTGGTGAAAGATTCGGTCTCCAAGGCGTTATTTAACGGCGACCACGGCCTTCGCGCTCTCGGGATCGATTGGCTCGGTTCCTTAACTTATTCGCGTGCCGACGCGTTCTGTCGTGGCGTGGTTGAGGGCCTAAAGGGCCTTAATACGCCGATTACTTTGCTATTTAAGCAGGATATCGCGGGGCTTATCGGAATTCATTTCGTCGAGGAAGTGGGTTACCAGAAACCGGTCATTTGTTTGGACGGACTTGATCAGGTCGACTTTGACTTTGTTGATATCGGTGAGGTTATCAACCAGACAGGCCTGGTCCCAGTTGTCGCCAAGTCGATCCTGTTTAATAGCGGGTCCAAGTTAAACTAACGAGAACACCATGAATCAGATAAACATTGGATCAGATCGCGTCCCCCGGCTCGGTTATGGCTGTATGGGTCTCACCCAGGCTTACCAACCTGTTGCTCCGGACAAGGCGAGGGCGCTCCTTCAGAGGATTGTGAGCGAAGGCAATGTCATGCTCGATACGGCTGCTACCTACAGCGGTGGCAAAAATGAAATATTGGTAGGTACTGCCCTTAAAATCTCACGATCGAATGTGTTCCTCGCTTCCAAGGCTGGGATGTATAAAAACCCGGACGGGTCCCGTGAGATTGACGGTGACCCTGATAGGATCATCGGAAGCTGCGAGGAGAGCTTATCCCGGCTGAATACGGACGTTCTCGATCTGTTTTATCTGCATAGGGTTGATCATCGAGTACCGGTCGAGGAGTCTGTCGGCGCGATTGATCGTCTCATATCAGACGGCAAGGTCCGATACGCTGGGCTCTCTGAGGTCAGTCGTTCGACGCTAGAGCGGGCTGAGTCTGTTACCAAAATCCATGCGGTTCAGTCAGAGTACTCGCTATGGTCTCGGAGGGTGGAGGATGCCATACTCGATTACTGCAAAGACAACTTGATCGCACTGGTCGCCTATAGTCCGATCGGGCGTGGCTTTTTGGCGGGTAGTGTCCGCGACATGGCGAAACTCTCGGATCGTGATATTCGGCACGGCATGCCACGTTTTCAGGGGGACGCGTTCAGGAATAATCTGAGAGTCCTCGAACAAATCGAAATACTTGGCTTTCGCTGGGGGATGACCCTCGCACAGGTGTGTCTCAACTGGTTGTGGTCACGGGGCGATCACGTCGGAGCGATCCCTGGTACCTCAGAACTTTCGCACTGGCGGGATGATCAGGGAGCCACGACCCCGCTTTCAGACGAACAGGTTGGCCAATTAGAGAGCTTGCTTAATGCGTGCCGATTTCAGGGTGATCGGTACACGCCAGACAAGTTAGCGCAACTCGACTCTGAACGATCAAAATAGACCCCGAATCGCCCCAAACATGATTCTGAATTGGTTCGCTCACTGATTTCGATGCATCCTTTGACTGTCGAACTAAAACTAACCGGAGTCCTAGCTGTGGAAATAGACGAACGTTTCAAAGTGACCGAGCAACTCGACGGTAAAATGTTGATCAAAGGAGAGCTCCGAGGATCCAGCTGTGATCAGTGGCTCGAGAGCCGCTGTCCCGCCACCCAGGAGCTGATAGGTAAGGTCCCCAACGCCTCAGCCGAGGAGATGACTGAGGCAGTAACGGCGGCTCGGGAAGCCTTTAAGGCATGGAAAAAGACCAGCCAAAAGCGACGTGTGGCATTGATTGAGGAGATCGCGCAGCGACTTGAGGCCCGAGCTGACGAGTTTGCCAAGATCGAGGCACTCGACACTGGGAACACTGTGGGACCTATGACGAATGATGTTCATAAGGCCGTCGAGCGGATGCATTTTTATTGTGGGCTTGCTTACGAACTCAAAGGAATGACTATTCCATCGACTCCCGAGAATATCCATCTGACTCTGAGGGAGCCCTATGGCGTCGTGGGACGGATTATCCCGTTCAATCATCCGATTGGCTTCGCAGCGTCAAGGATCGCTCCGGCGTTGATTGCCGGGAATACTATTGTCGTGAAGCCCTCGGAGCAGGCGCCACTGTCGGCGAGCCTTCTCGCTGAGATTTGCGCCGAGGTTGCTCCGCCAGGCGTCATCAACATCGTGACCGGTGACCGTGTAACCGGCGAGGTTCTGGTGAGAGACCCGCGGGTGAAACGGATCGCGTTCATTGGCTCAGTCGCGTCCGGGATGGCCATCCAGAAAGTGGCGGCTGAGTCGGCGGTCAAGCACGTCAGCCTTGAACTCGGTGGTAAAAATCCATTTATCGTATGTGAGGACGCGAATCTTGATGACGCAATTAAGGCCGCCACCAACGGGATGAACTTCGGATGGCAAGGGCAATCCTGTGGCTCGACAAGCCGTCTCATCATCCACCGCTCCCAGTACGAGGAGCTCAGTAAAAAAGTTGTCGAACGGGTCAAGCAGGTGAAGGTAGGTCACCCTTTGAATACTTCTATCAAGATGGGTCCGGTCGTTTCCGAGGCCCAGTATCAGAAGGTCCTGAACTACATCCAGATCGCCAGCGATGAAGGTGCTGAGCTGTTGCTTGGTGGAAATGCGATGGAGATCGACGGGTGTCCGGGTGGCTTCTTCGTTGAGCCTACGGTGTTCGGTAACGTGACATCCAA
>CACECO010000025.1 GCA_902558075.1 uncultured Litorivicinus sp.
CAGCCGCTTCAGCAGGTGTGGCTAGGCCGCCAAGGATTGAACCGAGTACTGTAACAATTAATGCTGTCAGAGGTACGAATGAAAAGAGAAGATCTTTGTATATCTCAATGACTGGAGGAATCGTTTCCTTGGCAGGCTTCGGAGCAATAGAAGGGTTGATCATGACCCTAATGACCGCAAGGACGATGTATAGACCTGCCAGCAAAAGTCCCGGGAACATCGCGGCTGCATACAAACGCAGTGGTGACAGTTCAGCAATCGCCGCATAGACGATCAACATGATTGAAGGTGGGATGAGAATACCTAGCGTACCACCCGCGCAAATAACACCCGCCGCAAACTTCTTGTCATAGTTCGCGTTTGCCATTGCCGGATACGCCAATAAACCCATCAAGGTCACCACAGCGCCCACGATGCCCGATGCGGTAGAGAACACCGCGCACGTGATTAGCGCCGCGATTGCCATCGAGCCGGGTAAATTGTGGGCGGCCATCTGCAGTGACCGGAAAAGACGTCCAACGATATCAGCACGTTCGACCACGTACCCCATAAATAAGAACAATGGGATCGCCACCAACGTATCGTTTTCCATGACGGAGTATGTGTTTTGGTTTAACAAATAAAAGATTTGGTTGGTAAACAGATCGCCAAAGGTTTCGGGTGATTGGTAGTAGGCATAATAACCGAAGCCTACGCCCATCGCGATGAGTGTAAAGGCGATTGGGAAGCCGAGTAGTACGAGTACGATAAACAGGCATAGCATTAGAATTGCGACTTCAGGGTTGGTCATGCTTGTTTCTCCTGCTGATCACCTTCTTCCATAAGCAATTGCTCGGTTTCTTTAACATCGCTCAATCTTGTCATCCATTCGTTTTCCTTCATTGCGCGAACGCATCGGCAGATTTCCGCAGCCCCTTGGAGCATCAGCAAAACTCCGGCGACTGGAATGAGTGTTTTGAAAAAGTAAATTTGGATCCGTGCGGGGCTGTTCCAACTCACCTCCTTATATCGCCAGCTATCGGCGGCAATCTCTGCACCAAACCAGAAAAGTGCGAGCATTCCCGGGAAGAAGAAGAGGACATAGAGTACGAAATCGATTTTTGCTTGTGTTCTTGGCTGCAATAATCGGTATAGAAAATCACCACGAACGTGCGCATCTTGGGCGAGTGCATAAGGTCCCGCCATTAAAAACAGCGCGCCGTACATTTGGATCATCATATCCATTGACCACACAGTTGGGGCATTGAGTACATATCGAACAAACACCTCGTAAGAAACTGAGAGTGTCAAAATTAAAATACACCAACCGAAGGCTCTCCCAACCCATACGTTGAGTCCCTCGATCGTGTAAACAAAACGATCCACGGCTAAGTTCTCCAAAAAAGAAAGGCATCATACCTTAATACCCTAACGCAGCACTCGGCGACATTGGTTAGGGGTTAGTCTAAACCGTTCCGGAGTTTAATCCTTTTGGCTGAGATTATCCAAAAAAATACCCGGACGGATGCCCGGGTATCTCTCCTTCTTCGGTTGGGATTACCCGAAGTGGTGGTTATAGGCCATCCGATAGTCTGGCTGGTTCAGGTTCAAGTAGTTCATGACACGCTTAGCGTATGCCTTCTGCGAGTCGATAACTTTCTTGAAGAATGGATCCTCTGCGTTCAGACGATCTACCACGATATCCCAAGCCTTGAGCTGTTCTTTCATTACAGAATCAGGCGTACGATAGACGTTAACTCCTTGATTCTGCAGGTTCACTAAATCATCCGCGTACCGGTTAGTGTTGTGCCAGTAGAAGTTAGAGTTCTCCGCCTCAGATGCATATTTCAGAATCGCCTGCAACTCAGCTGGGAGACCATCGTACTTCTTCTTGTTGAACGAAATTTCAAAGAATTCCTGAGACTGGTGGAAAGAACCCAAGTGGTAGTGCTTGGATACGTCCTGCATACCAAAGTCTTTGTCTGAGGTTGGGTTGTTAAATTCAGCGGCGTCGATCAGGCCTGACTTCATAGCTGGCTGGATTTCGCCACCAGGTAACTGAACCACAGACATACCCATTTCCATGAGTACATCAGCCGCTAAGCCAACCGTACGGTATTTCAGACCGCTCATCTGTGACGCATCTTTGATCTCTTCTTTAAACCAACCCATTGGCTGTGCTGGCATTGGGCTGTTGAAGAACGAAACGATGTTTAGTCCCAACTTACCCATGAGTTCATTGAAGAGCTCCATTCCACCACCGTAGTGACACCAGCCCAGTACTTCTTGTGATGACCAACCGAAACATGGTCCTGTACCAAACAGCGACGCTGTCTTTGACTTTGAATACCAATATGCAGGTACATAATGGCAGCCGTCGAGGACGCCGCGGTGAACCGCATCTTGCATTTGTGAAGTTTTTACAACTGAGTTGACTGGGAGCAGATCAATTTTGAGATCCTTACCTGCCATTGCGTGAACGCGATCAACATATGCTTGTGCGTTCTCGAGGAAAATACCACCACCCCAGGCTGCCTGCACTTTAAGTGTTGTGCCACCGTGACCACCGGCGTTTACAAGTGCTGGGAAACCGAGACTAGTGGCCGCTGCTGTTGCCGTAGCTCCCTTGAGGAATGAACGGCGATCGAGTTTTTTGCTCATCGGACTACCTTATTTTTATCAATTTTTTATTGCGCATTTCCGTATCTGTCAGGGACAGCGCGCTCTGCAGTTCCATCCGTGGGCTTAGGATATTGCGGATTTCTGGACCATCTTGCAAGGTTTTTGGAAAAAAACTGATCCGACCGACTTTAATTGAAACTTGGCTCCGAAGAGGCCACCGTAGTTGGAATTAAGGATGAGGAATTAAAATATGGCTGACTTGAGTATTACGCGATTATTGGTGGAACCGGTTTTAGCGCGTGCTAAATCGGATTATTCAGTGTGGCTAAATGCCGACGATCACATCATGTCGGCGGATGAGATCGTGGCCCGCAGTTTTGAATCAGATGCATTGATGATTTGTCATTCGGAGATTTTGTCGAGTGGCGTCGCTGCACGCCTTTCCGATCGATTGCGGATTGTCGCTAATTATTCGGTTGGAGTCGATCATTGTGATCTGTCGGCGTTGAAAGAACGCGGTATTGTCGTGACGAATACGCCGGATGTGTTGTCTGATGCTACTGCAGAGATTGCGATGCTGTTACTCCTCGGTGCGAGCAGACGTGCCTATGAAGGCGATCAAATGT
The DNA here is from genome assembly GCA_902558075.1 of uncultured Litorivicinus sp. Classification (GTDB taxonomy): domain Bacteria; phylum Pseudomonadota; class Gammaproteobacteria; order Pseudomonadales; family Litorivicinaceae; genus HIMB30. Next base: position 3,228 of record CACECO010000025.1, read on the forward strand.
TACGTCAGGGTACCTGGAAACATTGGGCCCCGGTTGAGATGAATGGCATCCAGGTGACGTCTAAAAAGTTAGGCATTGTCGGTATGGGCCGTGTTGGTCAGACAGTCGCAAAGCGGGCGCGCGGATTTGATATGGAGATTCACTACAGCAATCGAAATCGTCTTCCGCCTGAGTTAGAACAGGACGCGGTCTTTCATGCCACTATTCAATCGCTGTTCGAGACTGTGGACATGATTTCTCTCAATTGTCCGGCAACGCCTGAGACGGAGAATTTGGTGAATGCGCAATCAATCGATTGGATGAAGCCAGGTGTCGTCTTCGTCAATACCGCTCGTGGACGCCTGGTTGATGAGAACGCGTTGATTGAAGCGCTGAACTCACGGCACATTGCGGCCGCTGGCCTCGATGTTTTCCAAACAGAGCCCGGCGGAAATCCAGCATTTGCAGCTTGTCCAAATATATTGATGCTGCCGCACCTTGGGTCATCAACTCGCGAGACTCGTAAAGCAATGGGTGATCGCGCTCTCGACAATGTTGACGCCTTTTTTGCCGGACGTGAGCCACGAGATCGACTGGTCTAGTGGTTTGCGAAATTTGGTCTGACCAATTAAGCTATTGGTCAGACCACTTGGGACCACAGGTGAAAAGCGAATGGATGGTTATCTGTCGACTCCGCGTGTAACGCGTGCCGCTGACGTAATTATGGATCAAATCGAACGGTTGATCTTGGAAGGCAAGGTTCGTCCCGGACAAAAGCTCCCATCTGAGCGTAGACTGGCGGAAGAGTTTGATGTGTCTCGGCCGACCGTTCGAGAGGCAATACAAAAGCTAGAGGCCCGTGGCCTGATCCAACGACGACATGGCGGTGGGACATTCGTGGCAGAGCATGTAGGTTCGACGTTCATTGACCCAATGATGACCATGATTCAGAGGTCGCCAGACGGTACTTTTGATATATTAGAATTACGATTCGCACTCGAGAGCGTTGCGGCCTGGCTTGCAGCAGATCGTGCGACTGAGCGAGCGCGTGGGAATGTGCAACGGCGTTATCACGAATTACAATCGGCAGTCCGCTCATATGACCTGCATCGCGAGGCAAAAGCCGATGCAGAATTCCACTTAGCAATTGCTGAGGCTTCACAAAACGGTGTGATACTTCACATTATGCGATCGATCTTTGTGTTACTCGAGGAATCGATTGTGAAGAATTTGGCTGAATTAAATTTGGATCGAATCAGAAAGCAGGACTTGGCCCTGCAGCATGAAGCGATTTATCGAGCGATCGTAATCGATCGAGATCCGGCGGCGGCCAGGAGGGCTGTCCGTCAACACATGCTCACTGTGAGTGAATCACTAGATCGAGAACGGCTTGCAGACAATAAACCGCGACGTTTGAAAGAGTTGACACAATCGACTTAAGTTGAACGCTGCGGATCACCAACCAAACCAATGAGGTGAACGATATGGCGAACACGCCAATAACAATCGACCACGATCCGGTCGAAACAAAAGAATGGCTAGAGGCCTACGAATCGGTCTTACAGCATGAAGGCGCAGATCGTGCTGCTTATTTGTTGAATCAGCTCGTGGCGAGAGCCAGTCAGGAGGGGGCAAGCCTTCCTGTGGCGATGACAACACCTTATAGAAACACAATCCCCGTACAGAACGAGGCAAGAATGCCCGGCGATCTGTTCATGGAGCGCCGAATTCGAAGTCTAATTCGCTGGAATGCGCTTGCAATGGTGATGCGCGCAAATAAATCGGGAGATGATTTGGGCGGCCATATCGCGACCTATCAGTCTGCAGCAACGCTTTATGAAGTTGGTTTTAACTATTTTTGGAAGGGGCCTGATCATCCGGAGGGACAAGATCTGCTCTATGTTCAGGGGCACGCGAGCCCCGGCATCTATGCGCGATCTTTCCTAGAGGGTCGGCTGTCAGAAAAGCAGCTCGATAATTTCCGGCGTGAGGTCGATGGTGACGGTTTGTCGTCCTACCCTCATCCATGGCTAATGCCTGATTATTGGCAGTTCCCCACTGTTTCGATGGGACTCGGGCCAATACAATCGATTTATCAAGCTCACGTCATGAAATATCTGGTTAACCGCGGTCTCTCTGATCAGCCAAATCGAAAAGTTTGGGCTTTCTTGGGCGATGGCGAAATGGATGAGCCAGAATCGCTTGGGGCCATTGGGCTGGCCGGACGCGAACAATTAGACAACCTGATTTTTGTAATCAATTGCAACCTTCAGCGGTTAGACGGCCCTGTTCGTGGAAATTCAAAAATTGTGCAAGAGCTCGAAGGGCAGTTCCGCGGCGCGGGATGGAACGTACTAAAGGTGCTGTGGGGTGGTCAGTGGGATCCATTGTTTGCTCGTGATCGTCACGGATTGATGCAAAAGGTGATGGACGAGGTCGTCGACGGTGAACTACAGAACTGTAAAGCCAAGGGCGGCGCCTATACCCGAGAACATTTCTTCGGTAGGTATCCGGAACTGAAAGAGATGGTCTCTGATATGTCTGATGATGACATCTTTCGGCTCAATAGAGGTGGACATGATCCGACCAAGGTATACGCGGCATATTACCAGGCCATTAATCACACCGGTCAACCAACAGTGATCCTTGCGCAGACAGTTAAGGGTTACGGCATGGGTTCATCAGGTGAATCTGCGAATCCATCTCATCAAGTGAAAAAGCTAGATTTGGATAATCTGAAACGATTCCGGGATCGTTTCTCGATTCCTGTGACCGATGACGAACTCGCTGACGTGCCCTATTACAACCCAGGTGCAGACAGTCCAGAAAGTCGCTATCTGCAAGAACGGAGACAGACGCTCGGTGGATATCTCCCAGTTCGTCGCGCTTGGAAGGAGCCGTTGGGTTGCCCTGATCTCGATGGATTTAAACAGCAACTGAAAGGAACCGGTGACCGGCAGATTTCCACGACCATGGCGTTTGTTCGTATGTTGTCGACCCTCGCCAAGGACAAAACTATTGGACATCGCATCGTTCCGATCGTTCCGGACGAGGCACGAACCTTTGGTATGGAGGGTATGTTTAAACAATTGGGGATTTATACAACCGAGGGCCAGAAATATATTCCTCACGACGTGGATCAAGTGTTGTCTTATCATGAGGATCGAGCGGGACAGATTCTAGAAGAGGGAATCAATGAGTCGGGCGCGTTCTCGGCATGGATGGCGTGCGCGACTTCCTACGCGAATCATAACCAGCCATTGATTCCGTTTTACATTTACTACTCGATGTTTGGGCACCAGCGCGTTGGCGATTTGACTTGGGCCGCTGGTGATATCCAAGCAAAAGGATTCCTGTTAGGAGCGACGTCTGGGCGAACTACCCTGAATGGCGAGGGCTTACAGCACCAGGACGGTCACAGTCATATTCTCGCCGGGACTGTGCCGAATCAGCGTTCTTATGATCCAACCTATAGTTATGAAGTCGCCGTCATCGTTCAGCACGGACTCAAGCAAATGTACGATGGGAACCAAAGCGTTTTCTATTACATCACGCTGATGAACGAAAACTATCCACATCCCGAGATGCCCAAAGGGATTGAATCAGACATTATTAAGGGAATGTATCTGTTGAAACTGGCTGCGCCCAAGACGAAAAATCATGTGCGTCTCCTCGGTTCGGGCACGATTTTGAGAGAAGTGGAAGCAGCGGCTGAAATGCTCGCTGAATTTGGTGTAGGCGCTGATGTCTATAGCGCAACAAGTTTCAATGAACTCCGTCGCGATGGGCAGTCAGTCGCTCGATACAATCTGTTACACCCGGAAAAGAAAACAGCACGAATTAGCCATGTCGAGGCAATGCTTAGTGGCTCGGATGCACCGGTTGTCGCGGCAACTGACCATATGCAGTTGTATTCGGAGCAGATTCGACCATTCCTCGGAAAGACGACGTATGTCACGTTGGGTACCGATGGTTTTGGACGCTCGGATTCTCGTAAAAAGTTGCGTGAGCATTTCGAGGTAGATCGTCGATTTATCACTGTTGCTGCGCTCCGGGCGCTTTCGATGGATGGAAAGATCGATCCGAAAATAGTGTCGAAGGCGATTAAGGACTTCGGCATCGATCCAGATCGTCTTGATCCAGTGACACTGTAAGGAGGGATACCATGACAACGATTCGTGTACCAGATATCGGTGATGCATCTAATGTCACAGTCATCGAAGTTGCAGTGTCCCAAGGTGATAATGTGGCAAAGGGCGATACCTTAATCGTTCTTGAATCAGACAAGGCATCGATGGAGATCCCAGCAGATGCATCAGGTGTGGTCGGAAAAATACATGTCTCCGAAGGGGCTGAAGTCAATGAAGGCGATCCGATATGTGAGCTTGGGGGCGCAGAGTCGGGAGCTGAGACAGTGACTGAAGCCTCGAACCAATCAGCGCCTGCCGAAACTGTCGCAGCAGAGGTAAGTGGTGCTTCACAGTTGGTGTCAGTTCCAGACACCGGCAGTGCGGATGGCGTTACAGTCATTGAAATTACCGTTTCCGTTGGTGACAGCGTCGCCGAGGGAGACACTCTGATTGTTTTGGAGTCTGACAAGGCATCAATGGAGATTCCTGCGCCAGCATCTGGTGTTGTGACTGCTCTGAAAGTGTTTGAGGGCAAACAGGTTGTCCAGGGTGATCCAATCTGTGAGATGACTGGCGGTGATGCTAACGCGACCTCAACGCCCACACCGCAAGCATCATCCGAACCAGCGGCTGCGAAATCGCTTGCTCCTCAGTCCAGTGGCGGTATTGAAAAGGTCGTTGTGCCTGATACCGGCAACGCGGATGGCGTAACCGTGATCGAGGTCAGTATTGGTGTCGGTGATACGGTATCCGAGGGCGACACATTGATCGTCCTTGAGTCAGATAAAGCATCGATGGAGATTCCATCACCGGTCAGAGGCAAAGTGTTGGCGTTGTCTGTCAAAGAAGGTGACACTGTTGCTCAAGGTGATGCGGTCGCTGATGTTGAAGCAACTGGAGGGTCACAAACGCAGACTACGACAGCGTCTACTCAAGAGCCCGCTGCTACACCGGCATTTACTAAAGCCCCAGCTCCTCAACCTCCTGTGGTTGACGAAGCGAGTGTTCCTTCGGTCGGCTCAAGCGTGCATGCGGGACCAGCCGTGCGTGCGCTCGCGCGAGAACTCGGTGTCAATTTGTCGAGTGTTCCGTCGACGGGGCCGCGTGGGAGAATCACCAAAGATGATCTACATGACTTTGTAAAGGCGAAACTACAAGAAGCTGAGTCTGGTAAAACCATGAACGGTGGATCAGGAATACCGCCGATTCCTGCTGTTGATTTTGCAGCTTTTGGTCCTGTTGAACGGATCCCAATGACCAAGATTCACAAGCTGACTGCAGACAACATGACCCGTTGTTGGCTCAATTTGCCTGCAGTGACTCAGTTTGATGAAGCAGATATCACGGATCTGGAAACGTTCCGGAAATCAATGAAAGCAGAAGCTGAAAAGAAAGGTGTGAAACTGACTCCATTACCATTCTTAGTTAAGGCATCAGCGTATGCCTTAGCTGAGCTCCCACAGGTGAACGCATCGATCGATCCCTCAACTGATGAAATTGTTCGTAAGGGCTATATTCACATCGGGATTGCGGTCGATACTCCAGATGGTCTGATGGTTCCCGTGATTCGTGATGCAGATCAGAAGGGGATTTGGGACATTGCGGCCGAGGCATCGGAACTTGCAGATAAGGCGAAGAACAAGAAGTTGAAGCCTGCGGAAATGCAAGGTGCAACATTCACGATTTCATCGCTTGGTTCGATTGGAGGGACAGCGTTTACTCCTATTGTTCCATCCCCGCAAGCAGCGATTCTTGGGATCGCTAAGGCATCGATGCAGCCGGTTTGGGATGGTACTGTGTTCCAGCCAAGATTGATGTTGCCGTTGTGTCTTTCCTATGACCACCGTGTGATCAACGGGGGGGATGGTGCGCGATTTACGACAATCCTAGGTAAAGTGCTCGGCGATGTTAGGCACTTATTGTTCTAGTAACATGCCCGGGTCGCCGGGCATTTTTTATTGCGTTCTTTTTGATTTCCAAAACACTTCCTCGCCGCCATCACGTCGAGCGAGTTGGCGGGCCATGACGAACAATACATCCGATAGTCGGTTAATGTATTGCTTTAAGTCTCCGCCAACGGCCTCTTCTTTTGACAGCGTGACTATGATCCGCTCCGCGCGTCGAGCGACTGCGCGCGCCATGTGACAAAGCCCCGCTGATTTCGAACCACCTGGTAGGATGAATTCTTTAAGCGGGGGGAGTTCTCCGTTTAACTTATCACACAAGACCTCAAGATCGGACACCATCTCAGCTTCAATCAATTGAAATCCCGGAACAGCAAGCTCGCCGCCGAGATCAAATAGACGATGCTGAACATCAGTCAATGGCTCAATCAATGACTCATTTGATGGGAGTTCGGCAATTAGTAAACCGATCCATGAATTGAGTTCGTCAATTGTACCGACTGCTTCGATTCGGGAGCTGTCTTTCGTTGTCCTTGAGCCGTCACCCAGGCCAGTGGTTCCGTCGTCCCCAGTCTTGGTATAGAGCTTTGTCAGTCGATTACCCATTGGATTCCTTGTGTTGGTTTGAAATATGTTCAAGCGGTTTTCGTATGATCATCAAGAGAACAAGTCCCGGGATCACCATCAACGCAGTGATAATAAAGAATAGCGCCCAATTTCCGCCTGTCCAGTCGACGAACCAACCGCCACTTGAAGCTAGTACGGTTCGACCCGCGTTACCGATCGATGCCAATAGTGCATATTGGGTTGCTGAAAAGGCTTTACCTGTCAGTGCTGTGAGGAAGCTGACGAATGCGACGGTCGAAAACGCGGTCGTGAAGTTATCGGTTAAGATGGCGAGAAGGAGTAGTGATTTGTCAGGACCGGCCATCGCAAGCCATGCGAATAACAAATTACTGCCTGCCATTGTGACGCCACCAATCAATAGACCGCGAGTGACGCCCAAACGGACGTTAATGACGCTACCAATTAACGCGAAGATGCAAGTTGCGAGCCCACCATACAGTTTTTGGTAGGTACCAATGTCTTCATTTGTGAAAAGCTCTTTATAAAAGACAATAGACATTCGCCCTAAGAATGCTTCTCCGATTTTGAACAGGAAAATAAATAACAAAATTAAAAGAGCGAGCCGTAAGCCGTGACTTTTAAAGAAGTCGGCAAGCGGTTCCCAAGCAGTGACTGTTAACCAGTTAATAACATGTTGCGCCTGAGATTGCCCAGTTTGTGAATACTGAGCTTCGATCTCGCGTTGAAGTGTTTCACGCTCAGTGACGGGTTCAGTGACGGAACAGGTTGCTACCATAAAAGCGACTAAGCATCCGGTTAACATCAGGTAAACTGCGTTCCAACCGAGCGTATCAGCATACGCAAATGCAAAATATCCCGGAAATGAGTAACCAGCCCACCAGCCAACGGTTGCCATTGCAGAGGCGGCAGGGATGGATGCTTGGTTACCGTAGGAAAAGTGATCAACTCGAAATGCATCAATTGCGATATCTTGAGTCGCTGAGAAAAGTGCAATACCGAAGATCAATAAACCCACTACGAGCAGTGAATCGGCAGGCGATTGGATTGTGGCCAGGTAGAGGGTAAGCCCTACCATTCCGGCTTGAGTGATCAAGATCCAACTTTTCCGCTGACCGATACGCGCGATCGCAGGAATATTGATCCGATCAATCAGGGGAGCCCATAGAAAATTAAATGCATATATCCCATAAGCAATTCCAACGAGGCCAATCTCAGTCCTAGAGACACCTGCATCTTTGAGCCATGCCGCGAGTGCCGATGCAATGAGGACCCAAGGAAACCCACTCGCGCAACCCATTAGGAAAATCCATAGAATGCGTTTATCGAGATAGGTTTTGAGCGTATCATTGAGTGTCATAAGCGGTCCTGATCAGGCGACCATTGTCGGGTGCGTGATCTGAAAGGCAAGTCTCTTAGACGCGGAGGCCGCCGTCAACCTCAATAACGCGTCCGTTTACGTAGTCGTTTTCTAGGATGAACTCAACCGTTTGTGCAATTTCATCAGGTTGACCAAGACGCTTTGCTGGGATGCCTGCAGCGATCTTTTCTAATGCTTCAGATTTCATCGTCAAAACCATCTCTGTTCCGATATAACCAGGGGCGATTGCTGCGCAACGAATGCCCTGATGCGCGAGTTCTTTCGCCCAGGTCACAGCCATTGCGGCGACACCAGCTTTGGTTGCTGTGTAGTTGGTTTGGCCGATATTTCCGTGACGTGAAATCGAGGAAATATTGATGATGCAACCGCCGTTCCCTGCTTTCACCATCTCAATCGCCGCTGCGCGGCCACACAAGAATGTCCCAGTCAGATTCACGTCAATGACTTGCTGCCAATGTTCGAAGCTCATCCGCTTCTCGATAACACCGTCTTTGAATTTGAGGAATAATGAATCGCGAGTAATACCGGCGTTGTTCACTACCGCATCGAGTCGACCAGTCTGCGCGGTAATCTGTGCAAAAGTCTCATCGACTTCATCCTCTTTCGCCACATTGCATACCCAGGTTGATGCAGTCGCTCCCGCATCTTCGATTAGTTGTTTCGTTTCCGCGAGATTGTCTGCATTCATATCAATTAGAGCGATTTGCGGCTTTTTGGGTGCCAGACGTAATGCCATCGCACAGCCAAGTCCCTGAGCGCCGCCAGTTATGACGATGACTTTGCCATTCAGATCCATGTGTATTCCTTAATCCGCATCTATGTTGTGGTTGCACAAAAATTTTTGTTGCAATGCAATAATCTTGTGATCAGTTTAGTTGCACTGCAAAAAAAAGCTACCCCTCTTTGGTTTGGGATCTACAAATCTGTATCCTTTAGGGGGGGGGAATCGTGATGCCATTAATCATTTTTATGCTTGTGCCGGTCGTTGAGATGTGGATCCTGATTGAAGTTGGTGGGTGGATTGGTGCATTGCCGACAATCGCGCTCGTCGTCTTGACTGCGAGTGTGGGTTTGTCGCTTCTCAAGCGTCAGGGCCTGTCAATGTTAATGAGTGCACGGCGAAAAATGGGTGAAGGATCAATTCCGGCATCTGAACTCGTCGGTGGTGTGATGATTGCGGTAGGTGGAGCACTATTGTTGACTCCTGGTTTTGTCACCGATGCTATCGGCTTTGCTTTACTAATCCCTCAGACCCGTCAATGGCTCCTCCTGATGCTGGTAAATCGCTATCGCGATAAAATTATCATCGAAGGCGAATGTCGTCGCGTTGATGATAGAAATTTCTAGTCTGGCCATTGAAAAAACTAAAAGTGTCTTTATTAAACGGCTTGTCTTGGGGACAGGTAAGTCCCTGGCGGTTAAACCCCCCACAGATGAGCTAAGGAAAGCGTTCCAACTCATTGGGTTGGGTGGGTCGAGGAGAGGCGTAAGCCTCAAGTTCATTGTCATAACGCGGAGATATCAGCAGATGAACATTCGTCCACTCCAAGATCGCGTCGTTATTCGTCGCATGGAAGAGGAAACAACAACTGCAGGCGGCATTGTGCTTCCTGGTGCTGCGGCTGAAAAGCCAAATCAGGGTGAAATTGTCGCTGTCGGAACAGGCAAACCACTCGACAACGGAGAAACTCGTGCGATGTCGGTTTCTGTTGGTGATAAAGTTGTGTTTGGCCAATATTCAGGCTCAAACACGATCAAGGTAAACGGTGAAGAACTTCTGATTATGAATGAGTCAGAAGTTCTCGGCGTAATCGAAAAATAAAGCCCCTGAAGAAAGGATTTTTGAAGACATGACAGCAAAAGATGTAAAATTTGGTGACGCTGCCCGTCAGGGTATGCTTGCTGGCGTAAATATTTTGGCAGACGCAGTAAAGACAACACTGGGACCGAAAGGTCGTAATGTTG
>CACECO010000026.1 GCA_902558075.1 uncultured Litorivicinus sp.
TACTGGTTGGGATCTGTCTGGGGACCATACATAAGCAATTTTTCCAGATGAGCAGGCAAAATACCCACCGTCTGAGGCCACGCAGTCGACCCACTTGGAGCCGAAGCTCGCTATCTCTTCGACTTCGCCTTTCAGAGAGACCCGCAGGAATCGTCCGTCCTCACTTCCTGTCAAAAGATACTGTGACTCCCTCGCCATCGAGAGAATCACGCCCTTATGGATGTTGAAAGCTAATGGATCTCTATCCGGTTGAAATAGCCTGACGGTGCCATCGCCAGAGGTAACGACTATAACTTCGCCGATAGTTGAGGCACTAACGACTGGGGCGCCGGTTCTCTGCTGGATTCCATTAATATTTGGATCAGTCGGCATGTTTTCTTGGCTTTGGCCCTGCAACATATTACGGATAAGGGACTACGCTACCTTGCATGCATCAAATCCCTCTTGCAGGCGCATCGACTCTAGATCCCTGCCAATGAAAACAATCTTGGAAGTTCTGTGGCCTCCTTCTGGCCAATCACCCATTGGGGCACCATCCATGAGCATGTGGACGCCCTGAAACACGTAACGTTTGTTCATACCTTGAAAGTCGAGGATTCCCTTTGAGCGCAAAATATTCTGCCCCCGGGTGCGTAGAAGCGTACTAAACCACTCCTCGAATTTGTCGTAATCGAGCGCGGTTTCTGATGCCAACGAGATACTAGTTATATCGTCATCATGCTCGTGATCGTGATCTGACTCTAAGAAGTCAGGCTCAAATTCTGTGATCCGGTCGAGGCTGAAAGCGTCTAGGCCAAGGATCTTGTCGAGCGGGAGATTGCAGCTCGTCGTGCGTTGGATCTTCGTGTACGGATTAATTTTCTTAATGCGAGCTTCTACACGATTAAGTATCGCGGGATCTACCAGATCGGTTTTGTTCAAGAGGACAACATCAGCGAACGCGATTTGCTCCTCCGCCTCGTGGTGTTCGTCCAGCTGGAGCTCCAAGTGTACCGCGTCCACTATCGTGACGATTGCGTCTAGTTTAGTGCGATCTGCGACTTCCTGGTCTACGAAGAATGTCTGGGCGACCGGGGCGGGATCAGCAAGGCCTGTTGTCTCAACGATGATCGCATCTAGTTTGTCAGCGCGCTTCATCAGCCCGCTTAGGATGCGAATTAGGTCACCCCTGACTGTGCAGCAGATGCACCCATTGTTCATTTCGAAAACTTCTTCGTCGACGTCTACCACCAAATCGTTATCGATTCCTTCTTCCCCGAATTCGTTCACGATAACGGCGTACCGTTGTCCGTGTTGTTCCGTAAGTATACGATTCAATAGTGTCGTCTTCCCCGCACCGAGAAAGCCGGTTAGGACGGTTACAGGAACCTGTGTGCTCATAAATACATTTCCCTTTGATCGATTATTCCGCGATGGTTAGCAATTGAAGTGTTTTACTGTTTTGTTATATTATAACACGTTGATTAATTATTTTGAAGATGAAAAAGCCTCCATTACATTCTTCGTCGCTGAGCAAATCCACCGATCACGGGGTCTGAATAGTGAGTCTATTTAAACCGAGAGTCGCCTCTACAAAAGTGAGGCAATTGAAAGAGCTGGTTCGAGATGCTTGGGCTTTACCAGAAGAGGTGGCTATTTCTGTTATGGAAGTCGAGTGTATGGAGGTTAACTGCCCAGACATGGAAACCAATATCATTTTAATGTCAGACGGGTCCGAATCACGCTTGTTCAAAATATATAAGCCGCTAGCTGAGGTAACCCCTGATGATCTGTTAGGACTAAGAGAGGTGCCGTAGAGGTGTCCTTTTCATCCGAAGACCATATTTTTTTAATGCCAGAGATTGGATCTGGGTTCCAACTTAAAGAGTATTGCAATGAATAAATTGCCTGTAACAGTACTATCAGGTTTCCTAGGCGCGGGCAAAACCACTCTGCTTAGTCACATTCTCAATAACCGCCAAGACAAAAAAGTCGCGGTAATTGTGAACGATATGAGTGAGATCAACATAGACGCATCCGCGATAACCAACGAGGTCTCACTTAACAGGAGTGAGGAGAAGTTGGTTGAGATGAGTAATGGTTGCATTTGTTGCACCCTACGCGAGGATCTTTTAATCGAGATCAAAAAACTCGCGGTGGAGGATCGGTTCGATTATCTCGTGATTGAGTCGACTGGTATTTCTGAGCCTCTCCCCGTAGCCGAGACCTTTACCTTTGCAGATGAGACCGGGATCTCACTTTCAGATGTGGCGGACCTAGACACTATGGTCACTGTGGTCGACGCTGTGAATTTCTTAAATGACTACGATGAAGCTAAATACTTGCAGGACACAGGTGAGTCTCTTGGTGATGAAGATGATCGTTCTGTCGCCGATCTCTTGGTCGATCAAGTGGAGTTCGCCGATGTGCTCGTCATCAGCAAAATTGATTTGGTTGAACCCTCTGAGGTGGCAAGACTCTCTGCAATTTTAAGGACCTTGAATCGTGAAGCTAAAATCATCCCCATATCGAGAGGTGAGATCGATCTCGATCATGTTCTGAATACTGGCCTGTTCGATTTCGAAAGGGCTCAACAAGCTCCGGGATGGCTCCAAGAGATGCGAGGGGAGCATACTCCCGAAAGCGACGAATATGGCATCAGTAGTTTCACCTTCACTGCGCGCCGTCCATTCCATCCCGAGAAATTTTATGAATTTCTACATAACACTGAAGAGTTTGGAAAATTATTGCGTTCGAAGGGCTATTTTTGGTTGGCATCTCGACCAGAGTTCGCCGGGCAATGGAGCCAGGCGGGTGGCGTAGCACGGTATGGTTTTGCTGGCATGTTCTGGAAATCTGTTCCCGAAGAAAATTGGCCCACCGACCCTGATTATCTTGCGTCAATAAAAAAAAACTGGGTGGAACCATTTGGTGATATGCGCCAGGAACTAGTATTTATCGGTCAAAATTTAGACGAGGAAACTATGATCGACGCCTTGGATCAGTGCCTTTTATCTGACGAGGAGTTGTTGAAAGGTAAGGAACACTGGGCAACGCTTCCTGATCCCTTTCCTAGTTGGTCCGAAGCCGCATGAATGGATCCCACGTAGCTATGCAATCGGACCTTGGCTTCGAGAAGAGAGGTCAACATGCCTGGGGCACTGAGCCGGAAATCCTGACCGAGATCTTTCAAGACGCGGTTAATATTGCGGTTTGGGAAACTGAAATCTCCCCCAAGCTGGAGAGTGCCGTCAAAGCGGTTATGGCCTCGTCGCCCGATCTTCGCCTTTCTGAAGTGATCTCGATTAAATCTGCTGAGAGTCAGCTCCAGCAGATGTTGGGTGCGGATGACGCTTCTGTAGAGTTGCGTAACGATATATTAGAATTAGTCGACATGTTCTGTTGCCTTTTTGGCCTTCAAAGAACGGGGCTGAGGCTCGCAACGTTGAATCGTGCAATGTGTCCTCGATTTCATGTTGACCATGTTCCTTGCAGGTTGTTGAAGACCTACAAAGGCATCGCGACGCAGTGGATTCCTCATGCTGTTGTCGACCGTACGAAGTCAGTTGTTGACCGTCACAACCAACCAGATGAACTGTCGGGACTGTTCCGGAGTGAGACAGAAATCGAGAATCTCCAGTCCGGTCAGGTTGCTTCGCTAAAACGTGAGCGTTGGGAGGGAATACGCAATCAAACCTAGGTGCGCTTACTTAGCCATCTATTATCAGGTTAAGAGAAAGTATCAGCTGTCTTTTGATAAATATGAACCGAGCTTATTCGCTTCTTGTGGTTTGGATATTGATTGAATGCAAAAGCCCATCCTCTGCAAACTGTGGTGATTATCTTTGGTACCTTGTGGGCTTTGCAGAGCGTTTGTGAGCGTAAGTTGATTTTTAAAAAATTAAAACCACGCAATCAGAGGTTCATCGAAAATTGAGGAGGCGGTGCGCTTCTAGATATATTCATTTTATAAGTCGGCCTCGAGATCCGAAAACTTTGTGACCTGGCCGTACTTATGTTGCATATCGTACAAGTTGACCGCGTGGCTTACCGGATTCTGGTCAAACACGCAGTCCTCTACAACGCACACCTGATAGCCCAAAGAAAATGCATCAACCACGCTGGCTCGGATACAACCACTGGTACTCTCCCCGACGATGAATAGACTCGCGACGTTTAACTTCGCCAGGTGGTCGTTCAGCCCTGTGTTGAAAAATACACTCGCCCTTAGCTTCCTCACGAGGTTGTCGGTCGGTCTAAAATCAATTTCAGGAAAAATTTGATAGTCCTCCGCCTCGGCTATTTTTCTGGGACGTAGCGTCGCGTTTCCATCTTTTTGAGACTGTTCAAAATCCTTAGTAGAAAAAAAGATTGGTAGGCCGTTATCTCTGAATAGACTTATTAATTGATTCGTAGGTTGGATTGCCTGATAGGCTTTCTCACCGCATGTCGCGGGGAATCGATCGAGCAACCGGTCTTCGTGCACCGATCTATTACCACCTTCGAAGACCAAGTTGTAAAGATCGATAACCAACAACGCAGAGTTCTTGGTGATCTGAGGCGATTCTCGCTGTCTAGCTACCTTGGAGAGGAACGGTTCGGGTATGTATGGGTCCCAGACTCTTTTTTTGACCTGATCATCAGACACTTGAATGCCTCTTGGGCTTGGATTTTGTGATGAGTCCGAAAACAATCGGGCCAATCATTGTAATCATTAGTGAGCGGAGCACGTGGAGGATCATGACCACAGCCAAGTTCGCGTTTAGGCCCATCGCGATCAGTGCGATCTCAGCCTGCCCGCCGGGCGCGAGACCCAGAATAATTGACACCAAATCAATATCGGTGAATTGATTGAGAAGTAGCGCCATCATTCCCCAAATAGGTAAAAACAGGAGTAAGAGAACGAAAACCTGTTTCAAGATAATGATGACCTCGTTTTTGGACACCCCCTTGAAGCGTGACGCGATGCTCCACCCCAAAAAATACTGACCAAATATCAGAATGAGATCCGTCAGCCTTAGCTGGATATCGAACATCAGGTTCATCATCAGGCTGGCAAACATGGGTGCCATGAACGAGTGGGCAGGTATTCTAAGGTATTGCCCTCCCCAAACCGACACAATCATGGTCAGGAGTACCAGTGGCTGAATTCTCCAGTCTGCTGCGCCGAAGCCGAGCGAACCGGTTGTGATGCCGGCAAAGATGTAGCTGGCGAGCGATGCGCCGCAGACAAGACAAAATATTCTCAGCGAGTGCGATAGAGCCACTTTTGGAATGTTGGCCCCGAACGCCTCCGCGCTGGCGATCATTTCGCTCATCCCTCTCGGAAACGCCGCAAACCATGCCGACGGCCGGTCCCACTTGCAGAAACGATAGAGCCAGAGAAAGCCTATCCCTCCACCGAGTACGACATAGATGAATAAGCCGATGCTCAGGTCGGGGTGTTTCAGCATCCAGTCAATGTGCTCATGTGTGATACTGGCCCCGATCGCGACACCCAGTAAGCCACGACCGCAATCACCAAAAAAATAGTCAGTCTCGACTGGTTTGCTGCGGATGGCGAGTATAAGTCCAACCGTGGCCGGCCCCAGTAACCACGCGAGCGGTAGATCGAAAATTAGCCAGACAATGGCGCCTGCCAGCATCTTAGTATGGTCGCCCATCAAGCTGTACTTGTTGATCATCAAGAGTAGCCCTAGGAATAAATAGGTGCGTCCAAAATATGGGCGCGCCTATTTATTTACGACTTACTTACAGTCGACTTTCGAAGCCTCTCGCTTCTCATGGCCTGGGTTATACTCAATGGCACACTCCATGCCCGCCTTAAGCTTGCTCCGTTTGGCTTCTTTACCCCCTATCGAGACCTTTGTACGACTCTTGGATATCGATGAAGATATTTGACCTTTTTTCCCTTGGAATTTGATGATCTTTCCTTCCTTGCCGACCTCGTCTAACTTGGCGGTCACCTTCTCGACTGGTGTCTCGGTAAATTTCTTAATCACTTCGTCAGATGCCGCTAGGATATTCCCGTACAAATCCGCGAGATCTTTTGGTCCCATGTAGTCGATGGGTCGTCCCGCTTTCTCGGCTTCAGCCAGCAGCGCCGGGTCTTTCAATGCGGCGGCAAAGGCGTCTTGTAGGATCTTGACGCGGTCAGCCGGTACATTTGGTGTGGTCGCAAAAGGCCTACCCGCCGCTAACGGTGCGACAGCGACTGACATTGTAGGGACTTGGCTCTCAGGCATGAACTTGGCGAGCTGCTGGAGCTCAGGGCGCGATGGTACGCTTCCGAGAAGACCGATCACTTTCAGGCCCTCCGCCTCTGCCTGTTCCGCGATACTTCCGTAGCTTCCTGCCGTGCCTTCAACCTCACCACGGATGATGGCAAGGAGTTTCTCTTGGGTTCCTACGTAGCCTGAGATCAACTTGACTGGCATTCCCGCGTTCTGCAGTAGCTCTGTGTAGGTGTAGGAGTCGGAGCCGGGTCCGGTGGCGCTGAACTTCTGTACTTCCGTGAGGGCCTTCAGCTCGCTCAGCGAATTGAAGGGTGCGTCTTTCGCCGCGACGTATGCGTATGCCTCGCCGGTGGCGCTACCGAGAAGGTTCCACTTTGAGACGTCATAAGCCACACCCTCTTTACCAACACGTTGAGTAAAGGCCGCGCCACGGTCGAAGATTGCTAACACCGTCCCGTCTTGATCTGCCTGGGAGTCCAGATAGTTCGCCGCGACGATACCGCCCGCGCCCGGCATGTTTTGCACGATTACGTCTGGATTACCTGGTATGTGTTTACCGATATGGTTGGCTATAAGCCGCCCATACGTATCGTAGCCCCCTCCAGGGCTGGAACGGACTACAACTGTTACGGTCTTACCCTTGTAAAAATCGCCGTGTGAGCCGGCGTTCACGACGTTCGACATGATAGCAGCTTGCCCGATCAAACCGGCAACGACGGCTATTCCTACTAGTTTTTTTAATTGCATGGCTACGTTTCCTCTCTTGTCATTATGTTTAAGCGCCAAACAGCATCATTGTCAGGACACCCTCCGGTAATGGAAGGACCAGACCTTTTTGAAACCCCCCGTAGAGGATTACCAAAATCATAGAACTTAGAAAAATCGACAATTTAAGTGGTTCTTTTTGCGCTAGGAGATAGATAAGAACCATCAGTGGAAGGCCGACCAGGAATCCCAAAAGATGCGCACACGCTATCAGACCAGTAAACCAGACGAAAAAGTATCGCACGCGTCGGAATGCGTCGGCCGAGACCTCACTCGCTGAAACGGCGAGATCGCCACTGGAATCATCGGCTTGGGTTTTTACTGTGTTGTCAGTTTTCCACTCGAAAAAAATAGCTATTAAAGTCAAAGGCAGGGCGAGGCTCGAAGCGAGTACCGGGAGCATGCTCGCCCGGAAAGGCATATCTAGTCCTGCCAATAGCGTGTAGGTGAACAGTGCGAGCAAACTGAGGCCAAGAACGGTACGACTGACTGTGAGACTCATACCCTCTCTCCCTGCTGCAACTTTGCAAATAACGCCTTCAGAGTTGGCCACCCTAAGATCAAAATGAGCAATATTAATAGCGAACCTGTGATGGGTCGGAGGACAAACTCCCACTCGTATAACTGGTATGAGGTCCAGAGATGTCGCTCGGCCTCGGGACCGAGCACCAGACCAAGCAAAAGAGGAGGACGAGGCCAGCCATGTAGCCTTAGCCAGTATCCAAAAACACCGAACGTTGCCATCACAATGATGTCGCCGAAGTTATTCGAGTTCGCAAATGCCCCGACCACAGAGACGGCGCATATTACAGGTACTAGGAGCGTAGGTCTCACCTGAGTGGCTTTTGCGAGGGGCTTAATAAAAATAATGCATAAGAGGGAGGTGATGACGCTGGCGATGATCAGTAACCAGATAAAGGAGAATGTTACATCGAGATGAGTGGTCAGGATCTCTTTCCCTGGCTTCACACCAACAATCAACAGACCGCCGAATACCAATGCCAAGGTTGATGAGCCCGGGATCCCAAACGCTAGGGTCGGTATCAAGGACCCACCCTCTTTTGCGTTCGTCGCAGAGTCTACAGCGATAACGCCACGGACGTCTCCCTTTCCGAAAGTCTCTTCTGCACCTTTTTCGGTCGCCCTCGCGTGACCGTAAGCAAACCAGTCGGCGACCGATGAGCCGAGTCCTGGGATCATACCGACCCAGACCCCGACCAGACTGGATCTGATGACCAGCCACCAATGCGTGAAGGAGTCGCGGATACCCTGACGTCGTCCACTGTCTAGGTTATTGAGCTCCATTTTCGATATCGAGGACCCCGATGCGACGAGGGATATCAGTTCTGGTATAGCGAATAAGCCGATGGTCACTGGGATGAGATTCAATCCGTCCATCAGGGTGAGATTTCCGAAAGTGAACCTTGGTATCCCACTGACCAGGTGGATCCCAACCGAGGAAATCAGCAGACCGAGGATACCAATCACGAGCCCCTTTGCTTTGTTCTTTCCGCTTAGCGTGGAGACCATCGCAATTCCGAACAAGATAAGCACAAAGAATTCTGGTGGACCTAGCAAAATGACCAGAGGTTTCAGGACCGGGAGTGACATTGCCAGCACAATAGCCCCGAAAATACCGCCAAGTGCGGAGCTGGTGAACGCGGCCGACAGTGCCCGGGACGCTTCCCCATTTCGTGCCATCGGATAACCATCGAGGATTGTCGCCTGAGAGCCAGACCCACCGGGGACAGCAAAAAGAATCGATGTGATTGAGTTAGCCGTGTTGCTGACCGCCCAAACGCTCACGATGAGGCAGATGGCCTCGAACTTGTCCAACGTAAAAGCCAGAGGAAGCAAGAGTGCAATTGCGGTCTTGGATCCGATCCCTGGGAGTGCGACGAGTGTGGAGCTGATGACAATCCCGAGCATCATGTAGAGGAACGCTGTCGGCTCCAGAATATGTATCAAACCCGCCCAGACGGCGTCCCACGTGCTCATCTTATAATTTTTCTCCGATCCTAGCGTCCAAGAGCCGTGTTGCTTTGTCAAGAGTGGTCACGTGTCCGTACTTGTGATGCATATCGAACAAATTAATCGCGTGACTGATCGGGTTTCTGTCGAAGACGCATTCCTCGACGAGAACAGGTGGAAGACTCCGGGAGTAGGCGTCGACAACTGATGCTCTGACACAACCGCTGGTGCTCTCGCCTCCTACCACGACTGAATCAATACCTTGCTCTTTGATGACATCATCGAGCTCGGTGTTGAAGAAGACGCTGGCTCGGCTCTTTCGTATCAGGGTATCGCTCGGCTCCAATTGGAATTCTGCGTAGATATCGTAATCAGCTTCAGAAATATTCTTCCGTTGTCTTTGAGTCGAGTGCGTCCCCCCAGTGTGGGCTTCCCAGTCCCGGGTGGTAAAGATAATTGGTAGCTCGTGACGGCGAAAAAGACCAATAAGTTTTTTGGTTGGCGTTATCGCTCGGTGCGCGTGCTCTCCGCATCCCGATGGATTAGTTTTGATAACTTCCGAGACAGGTAGGTTGCCACCTTTGTAGGACAGGTTATAGAGATCGATTAGCAAGAGGCAGGGACGCTTACCGATCTTTGGCTCGGAACGATAGTGCGCGTACATCGATTTGACGTCATCTGTAATGTACTTTTCCCAAACACGCATTCAGTGTACTCCTTACACATGGCCAGAATACATGGATGCATATTTTTGTCAGTGGTCGAGCCAAATCGTTTTACTCTTTGGGGGTCACTGAATTTTATGTGGTCGATGGCTAGTGATGATGATCGTGGGAGTGCCCGTGGCCCCGCGAATACCCGTGGTCATGAGAATGCCCGTGAGCCATGTCAGTAGACACGTCTTGGTCGATCGAGCGACCGACGCTTACTCCCTCTAAAAACTTTTGGATCCCGATCTGCTGAAGCGTCCCGTCGTCTAGTAAAACACCGGTCAAGACCCCAGATAAATACGCATGGATTTGAGCCATCTGAGCGATCGACTCAAGTTGTTCACTTTCATTACGTCTCTTGCTAACCGCAGTACCCATCGCCATAAAGTGAGCCAACAATTCTTTGTTAGACGAGGTCAAGTCAAGGTCGGCAATATCCCGAGCCCAGCTGCTTGAGGAAGCGATTCGTGGTGCTCCAATATGTTTCTTTATGCCGTCGAGCAGTAGCTCGACGTGTTTCCCTGCATTATATTCATCTAGGTCGCCACACATGTTGATTTCCCCTTAAATTATTTTGTTAATTCTGTCTGCGATATTGATCATACGAGAAGCGAAACCATACTCGTTGTTGTACCAGGCACTGATCAACATCGTATATCCATCAACTACCCGGATCGATGTTCCATCGATCACGCAACTTCGCGGATCAGTAACGTAATCACTGCTGACCAGCGGCTCATGGTCCATGCCTAAAACGGTGGAAGCAATTCTAGTGCTTGCAAGGCAGTCAAGAATAGCCTGTTCATCGACCCGGTTTCCGACCTCAAAGCTGCAGGTGACATAACTCGTATGATCTACGGGTGCCCTAACGGTTCTGCCGATCAACCTTCCCTCTAAGTGCGGAAAGAATTTGTTGACCAAGCCCATGCTGTCGTGCGGCGACGGAATGAGATTTGATCCAGATGCTCTAGACCATCTCGGGGAGCGTTGTGCTCTGTCGAGATTCGGCTGTGTGTTTGTAACGCTGTGAACTGAAACGAAGGTCCCTTTGATAATTTCAATTTTTTCGGTCAAACAAGCGATCAGTGGGATCAGGCAGTTATTAAGACATCCTGGATTGATAATATTTCTCGGGACTTTATCGTCAAAGTCAGAATCATTGACTCCGTAAACCCAGACGCCCGTATCGTTCCTTAGTTTCACTGTATCAAGTGCCTGTGCGAATAGGTGATATCTGGATTGCTCGTACTCACTTTTCACGAGTATCTCGGCGGACCGGTGAGAACCAGAGCAATCGATCACCAGGTCAGGGTTTGTCTCACTGATTGCCAGAGAGACATCGGCGAACAGTGGTATATCGCTTTGACCCGAGACTACAAAAGAATCAGCGGTGTGCCTGATTTTTGGAGCAATAGCACCATAGGTCGAGTCATGGTTGAGCAAATAGCTAAGTATCTCCGGATCCCGCGTCTTTTCCACCGCACCAACCCAGTCGAGATTGTTCTCGTCTGCTGCGACCATCTTACGGGCGACGAGCTTGCCGATTCGACCTAACCCTACTAACAAAACCTTCACTTTAAATCTCAGACAAAACCACAAGAGTTATCCGAGAAACTAATTCGTTTTTGGACACCTGTGAAGAGCGGTAGCAATATACCGACGAGCTAAAAAGTGTCTGGAGTAGACCATGAATGAACAACATCTGAACGAACTCGCCGCTGGGATCATGACATTGATCGAGGATGAGGATCCATCGGAGAGTAATATTGGAGTTCGTGGGACCGTGCTGATAAACGAGTTCCTCCGTCAACCTGGTGTCGAGGAATCGTTAGCTGCGCTGGACGTCGAGAAGAAGGTTCGTTTATGGGGAAACAAGGGTTCGGGTATGCAGATTCTGTTTCACGGAGCAGATACCCCAAAAAAGGGATCACCTCATGACCATGGGCAGTCTTGGGCGCTTTACTTTCAGGTGTCTGGAATGACCAAGATGACCACTTACAAAAGAGTCGTCGGCGGATCCGGTCAGCCCGGGGAGGCTGTATTGGAAAAAGTTGACGAGACGGACGTCACACCTGGGAACGCGATTTTCTTTGGACCGCAAGTAATTCACTCGACGCAGCACCCATCTCCTCCAGCCAGATGGATTCGAGTAACTGGGACAGATTTAGACTTCGCAGAGCGGCTGAGGTTTAGTATCGAGCGGAAAGAAGCAGTGATTGAAAAGAAAAACTAGGCAGGAAGATTGAGTATGAAAAGTTGTGTGGTTGGTATCGGAGCGATGGGTCTAGAAATGGCTCTGCATATTCAGGATAAAGGGATGGACGTCATCGGCGTCGATCTTGATCAGAAACAGATCGCTGAGGCAAAGCAACGGGGTCTGAGCGCGGGCGAGGACCTGGCAAGCCAAGTTTCTGGTATTGATGTGTTTATCGTGATCGTCGCGA
>CACECO010000027.1 GCA_902558075.1 uncultured Litorivicinus sp.
ATAAAAATAAACTATATGGAGTCCTCACAAGAGCGTTTGGAGAAGACCTGACCAGAACCAAGGTTGAATCACAGGCTGCAATCAATTGACCACATCGCAACCATGGATTCGCGTTGAAAGGTGACGTCTATGCTTAAATTGTATAGCTGTTTAACTTAGTTGAAGCCACTCGCAATCGTATCACCTAAATCCAACTCAAATTTCTACTGTCTATTTCTTGCCAAGATTTGGGAACTATTTAACTTCGACCGGTGCATGCCCCGTCACTACAAAAGCAGATTGAAATACAGTGCATTGATATTCGACTTTACCACCTCCTTTCAAACGATTAGTTTTTGTAAAGAAACTGTCATAGTCTGCGATGACGTCTTCAGGCAACATATTTTCTTTGTACAGTTCTCCGTAATCGATTTCTCTGCCTCTTGGATCTTTAAGGGACGACCTAATTTTGAACCGAGGAAAGACACCTGGACCAGTGTTCTGTACAGAATAGTAAGAGCGCACTGAAATGTCACCGTCGTCATCTGGCGGAAGGAAGACCAAACTCGCGACCTTTAATTTTAAACCTTCAGCGATATCTATTTCGCGTAACAAACCTTTCGGGCCTGATTCTGCGTTACTGAATTCGATGGCACCGAGGTCAGAAAAATCACAATAACACCCGCGGATCGTGACTTCCACCTGCCCTTTGCCGGAGGGTAAAAGGTCACCTTTGAACCAGCTAGAATCCATGCTTATCTCGAGCGAATCGCCACTTCCGATTAGCACATCTTCATCATTAGAGGATCCTTCGATGATATTGCCTGCTTCATCAAAAATAACGACCGTTTTTACCACCAATTCAATATCGCGGTTAGCGCTGTTGGTGACCTCAACTGAGCCATCTAATCTACTATCATTATCACTATCAGGAGTTGAAAACTGGAGTTGGTTGAGATTCAAACTGCTCATGGGGTTATCCTTTTATTAATAATTTCAAAATAGGGTACCTAGTCACCTAAGGTAGTTCAAACATCATTTGATTCCAATCATGTTAGGGTCCACGAAATCATAGCTAATAGATCGGGCTTAGTTCATGCTACGTATTTGAGTGCGTATCGTATTTGAGTGCGTATGATTATGCATAGGTTAACGGATCATAGTTGTCACTTAATTTGATGAGTTTCGACAATAGCTTCGCCTCATTTTGAGTGATGGTCTTTTGAGCAAGAAATTCGGCAATCGTGTAAAAAATTGGCGTATGTTTTTCGTATTTTGAAAGAAGTCTTTAATTTTTGGCTTATAAACACTGACGAGATAATCAGCCAATCTTCTAAATCCTTTCCTTCCCGTATGCTCCATCGCTAGACTAGGCCAGAAAGTTGCTGTGGTGTAATGTCGCTGTGTTTTCTTGTTGGTGGGTTTTAGAAAAAAACTAAAGCTCTTGATAGACCATAATCATTGAGACTCCCTGTGGCGAGCTTAAAAAATCTGTAGCTTGAGTGTATTCCTCGGCATCGATTGCATGTTAGATAAAAAATTAACAAACCTTTGGGCGGCCAAAGATATATCCAAAAAGTTTATTAAGATTAAAAATTTTTGTGAGTTTTTACCTGAGTTTTAGTTGAACCTTTATGTATACCCTACTCAGATCAATCAATGACTCGATTAGTACTTGAAGCCAACGGTATCAGATATCTGTACAGGAGAGATCTTTTAGATCGATCGCGCTAATATCTCGCGTGGTTTAGACAGGTCCCTGAAATACACCAATGATACAATTATTATTACTATCCAGCTGAAAATTTAACAGTGCTCAGCCTTGTGAGCCTTGTTCATCACACATTATTTTCCAGTCAGCCGCAATCGCTTTGAGATCTCAACAGCCACTCATTACCAGTGCTGAGGATGGTAGCAGTGACCGACAAGCAACTTGTCACGCTGTCAAGCGATCAAACATGGTTAGCAATCCTGTTGCAAAATCTGTATTCAGCATTAAATCTAAATTAATAGGATCTTTCGTTTTTGATCCTGGCAACTGGACAACATGCGCTGAGATCATTGATGAATAAATGCAGAAGTCTTGAATACATCAATGTAACCAGTTTGGGGGTTGCGTTGGTTTATCAGTTCGTCTATCCGATATTCCTTGGACGTTTGAGCAGTATCACGATTTTTACTTTGCTGGTTCCTTTGGTGATTTATTGGATTGTAAGTGAGTGGCTTTTGGTGTGGAGTGACGATGGCACCGATTACAAATAGAGCGTTTCAGTTGAACTGCTTGGTCCAGTTGTTTTGTGGTGTATTGCCAAACGCAGTTCTTGCATTATCGAAAGCTAACTTATGAGCGCTATTGTTAAGATCCAGGATTTAACAAAAAGATACGACGACGGGAAACTGGCCTTGAACGATCTTTCTGTCGAATTCATGAGAGGAGAGATCATTGCGTTGCTTGGTCCGAATGGAGCAGGAAAAACATCGCTGATCTCGATTATCTGTGGATTAACAACAATCAGTGACGGCCTCGTGACTGTTGATGGTTTCGATATTCAATCGAATTATCGTGAGGCGCGATCATTGGTCGGCTTGGTGCCACAGGAATTGATGCTCGAACCCTTTGAGACCGTGATGGGTACTGTTTCGTTGTCGAGAGGGCTCTTTGGTCAAGCACAGAACCATGAATATGTTGAGGGGTTACTGTCACGATTATCACTTTGGGAAAAGCGAGATTCACCCATTCGGGAATTATCTGGCGGGATGAAACGACGGGTTTTAATTGCTAAGGCCTTGAGTCATGAGCCAAAAATTTTGTTCCTCGATGAGCCCACCGCGGGTGTTGATGTCGATCTGAGGCGTGATATGTGGCGGCTTGTTAAAGATCTGCAGGCCGAGGGTGTCACCGTTATCCTGACAACGCATTACATCGAAGAGGCTGAAGAGATTGCTGATCGAATCGCCGTGATCAACGAAGGGCAAATTCTATTAGTCGAGGACAAAAGTATACTGATGAACCGGTTAGGCAAAAAAGAGTTGTTGATCGATTTGTCAGAGTCACTAATAGAGGTACCTCAAGGACTCGCGGGCCTTGGCGTCAGACTGCAGAATGGTGGACGTCAACTTAGCTACTCGTATGACATGGCAACCGAAAAAAGCGGAATTCCTGAGGTCCTTGGGGCATTAAAGATTGAGGGAATTGGTTTTAGCGACGTCCATACTGAGCAGAGCTCGTTAGAGGATATTTTTATCGAATTGGTCGCTGAGCGATGATCCTGAATTTTTATGCTATTAAAGCGATTTTTAAGTTTGAGATGTCACGAACTTATAGAACACCGCTCCAGTCGTTTGCATCACCTGTGATCGCAACCGTTCTCTATTTCGTTGTCTTCGGATCAGCGATTGGAAACAGGATGACTCCAATCGACGGGATTTCTTACGGCGCATTTATCGTACCGGGACTCATCATGTTAACGGTGATGACCCAGTCTGTAGCCAATGCGTCATTCGGCATCTATTTCCCGAAATTCTTGGGAACCATTTATGAACACTTATCTGCACCAATTTCATCATTTGAAATGGTTATTGGTTACGTCGGTGCGGCCGCAACTAAATCGGCTGGTGTCGGCTGCATTATACTGGCCGTCTCATTTCTATTTGTTCCTTTGAAGATCCAG
This sequence comes from uncultured Litorivicinus sp., assembly GCA_902558075.1. Classification (GTDB taxonomy): domain Bacteria; phylum Pseudomonadota; class Gammaproteobacteria; order Pseudomonadales; family Litorivicinaceae; genus HIMB30. The sequence goes on from CACECO010000027.1 coordinate 3,651, forward strand.
CATCCGTTGCTTATGCTTGCGTTGTTAATAGCGACCGCTCTGTGTTTTTCTTTGCTTGGTTTTATCCTCGGCTTGTGGGCCAAAGACTTTGAGCAACTAAATCTCGTTCCGGCATTGGTCATCACGCCTTTGGTCTTTCTGGGTGGGAGTTTTTATTCGATCGCTATGCTGCCATCGCATTGGCAAACAGTGAGCTTATTCAATCCTGCAATGTACGTGATCTCTGGTTTTCGTTGGGCATTTTTTGGAGTATCAGATGTACCGATCACCATTTCACTACTCTCTATCGTAATCTTGGCTATCGTTTTTTTCGCGATTATTTGGCGGATCTTCGCGACCGGTTACCGCCTCAGGCAGTAGTAAGAACAACCACCCAGCCGATGGTACCTTTATTGGTCGACGTCGAGATTGCGGAACCGTTGGACCGTTAGGATTTGTTCGTGGGAATGTGTGAGTTGCCTTGGTCGTTCACATCTTTCCATTCAAGTGGATGATCGTTAGAGTGCAGTAATTACTAGAAATAAAGTGAAAGAGGCATCCAGTGAAACTGATTTATGTTCTTGTGTATTTTATGCCCGGGAGTTTCGATCCGGTCGATACGGGAATGCAGTTCGATACGCTTGCCGAGTGTAACGATGCCGCTTTTGAAATGGCCGCATCATTCGACATGAAGTATACCTTGCAATGTGTGCCCCAGGATTCCGGTGATAGCCTCCCTCAGGTCTCATTCGATGAGGCTTATGCACCGCACCAAAAGCGTCCTACTTATAGATAGGTCACGCTGCGGTTGATCTGATAATGTTTGCGACCGAAGTTAATAATTAGAATTTGCGCACAGCAACATATGGGTCAGACTTTTGGTTAGAGCGCTTGGCTATGAGCGCACATTTATCTATTATTCAATTCAGCACTAACGATAGAACCTATTGGAAGGGTAATATGTCGAAGCTGTATGAACCATCCCTGCCGAAGCTGATGGAGGCAATTGCGACCGAGGCGAAGGGTATGAGGGGAATGGATCGCCGTAATTTTCTTAAAGGCGGAATCGCGGCAGTAGCGGGCCTGTCGAGCGTACAAATCATTCCGAAAGCCAACGCATCCGCAAATCTTCCACCAAACCTTCCGGAGTGGCAGAGGCAGCTAGGTCCAGGGGTTGTTGCCAAGCCCTACGGTGACCCTTCAGAGTTCGAAGATCTCCAGCGTCGGACGGTACCTTGGCTGACTGTTGATGCGGCGTCGTCGATTTCCATGACTCCACTACAGGACCTCGACGGGATTATCACCCCGAGCGGGGTGGTATTCGAGAGATATCATGGTGGGATCCCGAACGTGAATCCGGACCAACATCGTTTGATTATTCACGGCCTGGTGGAGCGTCCATTGGTCCTGACAATGGACGATCTCCGTCGTTTTCCTTCGGTGTCACAGATCCGCTTTATTGAGTGTCCTGCCAACGGTGGTATGGAGTGGCGTGGTGCTCAGATGGAAGCGCTACAGTTCACACATGGGATGCTGGCCTGCTGTGAGTGGACCGGAGTCAAGCTGTCGACGCTTCTAGAAGAGGTTGGGGTTAAGCCAGAAGGTAAGTGGATCTTGGCTGAGGGTGCTGATGCAGCCGGTATGTCGCGGTCAATTCCGTTAAAGAAAGCACTCGACGACACTATCATCGCGTGGGGTCAGAACGGTGAGGCCTTGCGTCCGGAGCAAGGCTATCCGCTGCGGATGCTCAACCCAGGTTGGGAGGGCAATACGTCCGTGAAATGGTTGCGTCGCCTCGAAATCGGCGATAAGCCTTGGCATCACCGAGAGGAAACATCCAAATACACCGACTTGATGCCGGACGGGCGCTCACGCCGGTTTACATGGGTGATGGAGACTAACTCTGTTATCACATCCCCGTGCCCAGAGAATCCATTGAAGCAACCAGGCTTCCTAGAGATCCGTGGTTTGGCTTGGTCGGGACGTGGAAGGATCAAGGCGGTTGATGTGTCGTTGGATGGCGGAGTCAACTGGCAGCGTACAGAGCTTGGTGAATTGGTGATACCAAAGGCACTAACGCAGTTTTCTCTGAAGACACAATGGAATGGCCAACCTTGGTTGTTGCAGTCGCGTGCGATTGATGAAACAGGGTACGTGCAACCGACTTTGAAGCAGTTGCGTGATGAGCGTGGTGGCTGGTCGATCTACCACAAGAATTCGATACATACATGGAACGTCTCGGAAACAGGAGATGTTTATAATGTTCAAATCTCTTAGGGTTTCTGTCGTAGTGGTCACACTGGCGCTGTCTGGGATAGTATCGGCGGGTCCCCTTGGAATTGGATCGACTGCCACACCCGAAATGATTGCGGGCTGGGATATCGATATTCGGCCTGATGGGGTGGGGCTACCGCCAGGTCAGGGATCTGTCGCTGAGGGTGAGCCGTTGTACGAGGCGAAGTGTGCAAGTTGCCACGGTTTGTTCGGCGAAGGTGAGGGTCGCTGGCCGGTCCTTGCTGGCGGTGAGGGCACCCTCGACACCCTTCACCCCGAAAAAACTGTGGGTTCGTATTGGCCGTTCGCGTCTACTCTCTGGGACTACATTTACAGGGCGATGCCCTATACTGCACCGCAGTCACTGAGTAAAGAAGAGGTGTATTCGATCGCCGCCTATGTTCTCTATCTAAATGATATCGTCGAGGAAGATTTTGTATCCAACCAGGAGACATTTGCACAGGTGAAGATGCCAAATGAAGCGAATTTTTTTATCGATAATCGACCTGATGTGCAGAATGAGCGTTGTTTTCAGAGCTGTGCTGACCCATCAACCTTCGAGATAGTGACCACAATCAATGGTGTCACACCGACGGGTCATTTTAAAGAGGACTCGGGGGTTGCAGCGAATCATTATGAGGGCAACCCCTCTGCGGCTAGCAGCTCTGAAATACGTGTAGAAAAAAGTGTTACTAAAGTCGCACTTTCGAAGGAGGCGTTACTCGGCAGAGGTGTGTACGATAAGGCTTGTCAGACATGTCATAACTCCGGGATTGCGGGAGCCCCCAAGCTGGGTGATGTGTCTGGTTGGGTTGATCGCATTGGTCAAGGAATGGATACCCTTAACGACCACGCGATAAACGGCTACCAGGGTGCAGATGGAGTAATGCCCGCAAAGGGTGGCAACATGGCGTTGTCGGATGATGACGTCGTCAACGCAGTGGCGTATATGGTTGAATCGAGCCGCTAGGCTTGATTCGTATTCAGTATCGAGAGGAAACTATAATGAAGAAGGAACTCTTAACAGCTTTGCTAGCATCTGCTCTAGTATCGCCCTTGGCGATAGCGGACGCTGTCAAGCAGGGAAAGGAACTCGCGTGGAGCCGTAAAAAGGGCAACTGTCTCACTTGCCATATGGTAGAGGGTGGGCAACAGACAGGTAACTCTGGTCCGCCACTGATGTCGATGAAGGCTCGATATCCAGACAAAGCCGCCCTTCGTGAGCAAATCTGGGACCCCACCAAGCGGAATCCCCTGACCAATATGCCACCGTTTGGGCGTAACAAGATTTTGACTGAGGCAGAGATCGACCAAGTGGTTGAGTATCTGTATTCACTGTAATTAGCCAAGAAAGGAGAGTTGCGATGGATCGTCGTAGCATATTGAAAATAACAGGAACATTATCAGCCGCCGCAGCGGCCACCTTGGCATTCCCTCGGGTGGTATTTGCGGCGTACAACCAGAAAGCATTTAAAAATCCAAAGGTCGAGGACTCGTTGAATGAACTGTTCGGTGGTAACGCGTCAACGCCGAGTGGTGACATCAAGCTGAAGGCTCCAGATATCGCTGAGAACGGTGCGGTCGTGCCGATCGAAATATCAACCTCCATGAAGGTAGATAAGATTGCATTCATGGTTAAAGAGAACCCTAACCCGCTTGCAATTGTGGCCGACATCCCTGCAGGTACCCAGGCAATGGTCAAGACCCGGGTACGCATGGGCAAAACCACACAGGTGACTGCAGTTGTGAGCTCAGACGGTAAGCTCTATACGGCATCGAAAGAAGTGAAGGTAACCATCGGTGGATGTGGCGGTTAATAGGAGAATCTAGATATGTCATCAATTCGTATTAAAGCAAAAGAACGTAACGGTAGCGTTGACGTAAAAACTCTGATGAAACATAACATGGAGACAGGTCTGCGCAAAAAGAAAGACGGCTCGAAGATTCCAGAGCATTGGATCACCGACGTCACTGCGGAGTCTGGAGGCAAGGTGGTATTCGCTGCGGCCTTCAACACATCAATCTCGAAGGATCCTTATCTGGCTTTTAAATTTGCTGGGAAGAAGGGCGACAGCTTGACGATCTCATGGAGAGATAATTTGGGTAAGACGGATTCTGCCGAAACAATAGTAAAGTAACTGAACGGAGACAGTGAAATGAAAAAAATTATAGGTTCGGCTTTGGCCGGCACGCTTGGATTGAGTATTGCTTTTGGGATTTCGGCTGGCCCAGTGGAAGACCAGATAGCTTTCCAAAAGTACTACGAGAATCGGTTTCCAGATACGCCTACAGAAGACTTCGCAAATGGGGTATATTCAATTCTTCCGACAGCTCGCGAGCAGTGGGAAGCGATCGAAGAGTTTCCTCCCTACGAACTTGCTATTGAAGCCGGTGAAGAGTTTTACAATAAGACGTTTGCGAATGGTAAGTCACTAGCTGATTGCTTCGGGGCGGATGGTGCAGTACGCAATCAGTATCCTAAGTGGGATAGTGAACGGGGAATGGTCGTAACGATGGAGCTCGCAATTAATGAATGCTTGACCGCGAATGGTGAAAAGCCATTGAAGTACAAGAAAGGCAAAATAACCGAGGTAACGGCATATATGTCTTTTAATTCTCGAGGTCAAAAAGTAGATGTAAAAATCCCATCAGATGATCCACGAGCTTTGGCGGCGTATGAGAACGGAAAGGAACATTTTTATACGAAGCGTGGGCAGTTGAACTTCGCGTGCGCTGATTGTCATCTGTTGACGGCAGGTAATTTATATCGTGCTGATACTACGTCACCTGGATTTGGTCATGGAACTCATTGGCCGGTTTTCCGTTCAAAGTGGCAATCGATGGGAACGTTACATCGCCGCTTTAATAGCATAAAAATTCAGGATCATCGCTCAGCGACCAATTCGATAAAAATATCCTCTAACGAGCTCTGCTCAGTATGGACGTCGCTAAAACCAATTCCCTCAATCTTTAATGCCCCAAGGACCTCAGGAATTCCGCTTTTTTCGGTTGCCATGTCATACGAGTAGCTAAGTTGACGTCCACCATTCTGCAGTCTGACGCCAAGGCCCGCGAGTCCTTGAGGTACCTCTATTAGTGACTCTGACAAATCGATCAACAACTCTTTTTTGCCTAACCGGTTCATCAGTATACTTTTGTCCTCGACTAATAGAATTTGCCCTTCGTTGATCACGGCGATTCGATCAGCAATCTCTTCAGCCTCTTCGATGTAATGCGTTGTCAGGATAACGGTGACACCCTCGGCCTGCAGATCTTTAACAAGCCGCCACATATCACGCCTCAGATCGACATCAACACCCGCGGTGGGCTCATCGAGGAACAAAATTTTTGGCTCATGACTCAAGGCCTTAGCAATTAAAACCCGTCGTTTCATCCCGCCAGATAATTCCCGAATGGGTGAATCTCGCTTTTCCCAAAGTGATAATCGTGACAGTAACCCCTCAACATATTCATGGTTCTGTGCTTGACCAAAGAGCCCTCTCGACAACGAAACAGTACCCATCACGGTCTCAAAGGGTTCGAGCATCAATTCCTGTGGCACCAAGCCGACCAATGATCGCGCCTCACGATAATTCGATTGAATATCGAAACCATCAACAGTCACGAGGCCGTCACTGATTGTTGTTAATCCACAGATAATCGAGATCAGCGATGTTTTTCCTGCTCCATTCGGACCAAGCAACGCAATGATCTCTCCTCTCATGAATTCGACAGAAAGATCGTTCAAGGCCAGTTTCCCGTCGTCGTATCTTTTTGTTAAATCCTGGATCTTAACAATAGCGCTCATAAGTTAGCTTTCGATAATGCAAGAACTGCGTTTGGCAATACACCACAAAACAACTGGACCAAGCAGTTCAACTGAAACGCTCTATTTGTAATCGGTGCCATCGTCACTCCACACCAAAAGCCACTCACTTACAATCCAATAAATCACCAAAGGAACCAGCAAAGTAAAAATCGTGATACTGCTCAAACGTCCAAGGAATATCGGATAGACGAACTGATAAACCAACGCAACCCCCAAACTGGTTACATTGATGTATTCAAGACTTCTGCATTTATTCATCAATGATCTCAGCGCATGTTGTCCAGTTGCCAGGATCAAAAACGAAAGATCCTATTAATTTAGATTTAATGCTGAATACAGATTTTGCAACAGGATTGCTAACCATGTTTGATCGCTTGACAGCGTGACAAGTTGCTTGTCGGTCACTGCTACCATCCTCAGCACTGGTAATGAGTGGCTGTTGAGATCTCAAAGCGATTGCGGCTGACTGGAAAATAATGTGTGATGAACAAGGCTCACAAGGCTGAGCACTGTTAAATTTTCAGCTGGATAGTAATAATAATTGTATCATTGGTGTATTTCAGGGACCTGTCTAAACCACGCGAGATATTAGCGCGATCGATCTAAAAGATCTCTCCTGTACAGATATCTGATACCGTTGGCTTCAAGTACTAATCGAGTCATTGATTGATCTGAGTAGGGTATACATAAAGGTTCAACTAAAACTCAGGTAAAAACTCACAAAAATTTTTAATCTTAATAAACTTTTTGGATATATCTTTGGCCGCCCAAAGGTTTGTTAATTTTTTATCTAACATGCAATCGATGCCGAGGAATACACTCAAGCTACAGATTTTTTAAGCTCGCCACAGGGAGTCTCAATGATTATGGTCTATCAAGAGCTTTAGTTTTTTTCTAAAACCCACCAACAAGAAAACACAGCGACATTACACCACAGCAACTTTCTGGCCTAGTCTAGCGATGGAGCATACGGGAAGGAAAGGATTTAGAAGATTGGCTGATTATCTCGTCAGTGTTTATAAGCCAAAAATTAAAGACTTCTTTCAAAATACGAAAAACATACGCCAATTTTTTACACGATTGCCGAATTTCTTGCTCAAAAGACCATCACTCAAAATGAGGCGAAGCTATTGTCGAAACTCATCAAATTAAGTGACAACTATGATCCGTTAACCTATGCATAATCATACGCACTCAAATACGATACGCACTCAAATACGTAGCATGAACTAAGCCCGATCTATTAGCTATGATTTCGTGGACCCTAACATGATTGGAATCAAATGATGTTTGAACTACCTTAGGTGACTAGGTACCCTATTTTGAAATTATTAATAAAAGGATAACCCCATGAGCAGTTTGAATCTCAACCAACTCCAGTTTTCAACTCCTGATAGTGATAATGATAGTAGATTAGATGGCTCAGTTGAGGTCACCAACAGCGCTAACCGCGATATTGAATTGGTGGTAAAAACGGTCGTTATTTTTGATGAAGCAGGCAATATCATCGAAGGATCCTCTAATGATGAAGATGTGCTAATCGGAAGTGGCGATTCGCTCGAGATAAGCATGGATTCTAGCTGGTTCAAAGGTGACCTTTTACCCTCCGGCAAAGGGCAGGTGGAAGTCACGATCCGCGGGTGTTATTGTGATTTTTCTGACCTCGGTGCCATCGAATTCAGTAACGCAGAATCAGGCCCGAAAGGTTTGTTACGCGAAATAGATATCGCTGAAGGTTTAAAATTAAAGGTCGCGAGTTTGGTCTTCCTTCCGCCAGATGACGACGGTGACATTTCAGTGCGCTCTTACTATTCTGTACAGAACACTGGTCCAGGTGTCTTTCCTCGGTTCAAAATTAGGTCGTCCCTTAAAGATCCAAGAGGCAGAGAAATCGATTACGGAGAACTGTACAAAGAAAATATGTTGCCTGAAGACGTCATCGCAGACTATGACAGTTTCTTTACAAAAACTAATCGTTTGAAAGGAGGTGGTAAAGTCGAATATCAATGCACTGTATTTCAATCTGCTTTTGTAGTGACGGGGCATGCACCGGTCGAAGTTAAATAGTTCCCAAATCTTGGCAAGAAATAGACAGTAGAAATTTGAGTTGGATTTAGGTGATACGATTGCGAGTGGCTTCAACTAAGTTAAACAGCTATACAATTTAAGCATAGACGTCACCTTTCAACGCGAATCCATGGTTGCGATGTGGTCAATTGATTGCAGCCTGTGATTCAACCTTGGTTCTGGTCAGGTCTTCTCCAAACGCTCTTGTGAGGACTCCATATAGTTTATTTTTAT
>CACECO010000028.1 GCA_902558075.1 uncultured Litorivicinus sp.
TCCAAGCTGGTGATGGGGGTTCGATTCCCCCTACCCGCTCCAACTCCGCCTTCACGGGCTTCGTAAGTTACTGAAATGTGTGCAGAGATGCTAATGGTGGCCGGAGACCGGATAGATACCTAAGGCTCCAAAGACCACTGATGTTTACCTAGAACTAAAGACTTACACATCATCAGTTCATCTACAACAGCACTGTTTTGTCTACTCAATTGTCTTCTGTCAAACTGCATAGCTCCCTGGCCTAGTGTCGTAGCCAGAGTGGGCTGTTCAGACCCACCGAGAGGGCTGAGTAGGTTTTAAAATATTTGTGGTAACTGTTGAGGCGTGTAGAAGGTTGAATTTGGTCTGCTATAGGTGTGTACCAAGCATTTGTTAAACGCGGTTATCCGACGGTCAATTTACGCGTTTAACCGCTAGACAGAGTCTCTTCTATCTCCATCAGCAATAATAAGTTATCGTGATTAACGAACGTGCCTTTAACTCCATGGGCTGACGCTCTGTATCCAGAGGATTCTCTATGAAAATGTCGATTAATAAGTGCTTAGTGGTTGGGACTTCATTGGTGGCTGGTTTTTTAGCTACGCATGTAAATGCAGACGAAGCCACTGTTTGGACAAAGATTCAATCCAATCCTGACACTGCAGTATTTGCCCGATATGCGAATGAACTGGGGCTGGCAGAAGCTCTCAATACAAAAAATCTGATAATCCCGTGGACTTTATTTGTACCGGATAATGATGCGTTTAATAAGTTACCTCCAGAAATCACGAGTAAGCTAGCCGATGATGATCAGTTTAAAAGAAAAATCATAACTTCCCACATGGTATTGGGCGCGTCAGTTTCTGCCACTGGTTTGGGTGCTGGTAATTCGCTTACTACTGTAAGTGGCGACAGGCTTGATCTGATCAGGAAAGACAATCTTTACGTTAAGGACGTGGTGGTCACTACGAAAGATCTTTTGGGTTCCAATGGAGTGGTACATTTAATTGAGTGCGTGATGTTTGTCCAACCAAGTGTCGACGACGATAGATTAACAGCCTCCCAGAAGGCGCAGTTTGAACAGACTGCTTGTTGTTTGGCGGAAAGCCTGGACGACCTACATCATCAGGCACTGCTAAAGTGAAATTAACCTAACACTCTAATTCAATTTGAAGGCGTATGCTGAGTCAGGCTTGTTTACACGCCAGTGCTAAACAGTCCTTAACCTTTTTAAGTAGGGGCTACTGCATAGACCGCTATGGCTCCTTAATCTTTCCCATTACCCATTACAGCTTTACAGATCTGGTATGCATTGGACTGTGTAAGATCAAGAACCTTTACCAGTTCGGTGTATCCCGGCAATACCCATCATTCTTAAATCTTACATATAAGGACACCACAGCTAGTGTGTTAGATCAAAGCTCTCAGTACCGACCTATCATTATCTTCCGGTATTAATGGCTTCAAAGCCTTCAATAACCCTTAACAACTGTAAATACCTGTATTTGGAGGCTTATAAAGCACTCCCGAAGTCACACTCTTTTTAAGAAAATACAAAAATAATGATTCCAGAAATCAAAAGGAGACATAGGAAAATCATCCCTAATCTAAACTGAGAGGTTAATTGAGCTTGGAGTTCTCGGATCATAGTAAGATGAATTTGATTCAATTGTTTTTCATCTTCTACTCTCTTTTTTAATTCCGCTATTTCCTTATCTTTTATCTCAGCTGATTTCTTAAGATCCTCGACGGCCTTGTCGTTTTCGCTTGAGGCATCATTTTGTTCGGCCATAGCTGACCTCCTACTCCCTGAATATTGCCGTCAGGGTTAATGGATGGAGCTGTTTCACCCTTTTACAAGCCTCAGCAATTACCACAAATACTTTTTAGCCTAGCTGGTCAGTTTCCGCTTTCGTACGTTGTTGAATGACTGATCCTTCATGGAGTCATTAGCCACTGCCCTCTCCATCATTCTGATTTCTCTCTTTCAAAGGCTTGTGCTTTTTGATGTTCTGTACGACTGGCATCAAGAATGTCTGTATCGCACATTGTGCGGCGTTGTGTTTCTTGAGCGCTGCGAGGATGTCTCGATTGCTAAAATTGACGCTGGTGGGCGAACGCATTGTTTCACAGAGCGTTGGCGTCGTTGCCTTCAAGATCTCTTCGAAGGTCAGCATCCGACGAATGCGAAAGATAGTGTCACGAGCACGCTGAAGAAAAAATTCGGGGGAAGCTATGCATCTTGATGGGCGATTTGGTCGTCCGTTTAGAACAGGCTGCGTGTCTGCTGATTCTCAAGTCTTCGGCGAACAGTCGCACTAACCTTAACAATCAGGGTCGCAATGCAAATCCCAGCTCTGTATTCAAACAAATAAAGAATTCAGTTTATTGCGATTAATCCGATAAACTAATTAAGCATTATGAGGAAATATTTGTGCGTAGGTTACTGATTATCGTCTCGATACTTCTGATCGTTGGGTGCTCAACGATTGATGTATCTCAAAAGGAGCAGCCAACCGAAATTCTCGAGCCCAATCCAACAAATGTCAGTAGTGCCTATAATCGATACATCACCATCGCGACCTATTTTGCACAACAGGCTGATGTGCCCTACATTGCAAGATTTCGTGTGAAAGAAGGTCTTCCGAGTGATTTCGAACAATCATTTGCCTCCTTATCGGATCTTAGTGCCTCAGCTGTCTTCGCCTATTTCGAGAAACACCCCGAATTTGTCGCAGGAATGCAGGCCTATCTCAACGCAATTATCCGTCGCGGATACATCTCTCACGACACCGGTAAACGGTTACTCCGCAACGCTCTCCAAGGATCCATCAAAAGCCTCAAGACCACACCTTTACCCAGCACGAATTAGCCAACGAGCCTAGCTTGCCACGCAGTGACTAAACTCAGGCGAGATCCACATTAGCGATACATACTCGAATCTTTTTCCGCATCAAGGATCAGAAGCGACTGTCGCGCAACGGTGCTGATCGATCGTTAACTAGACAGGAAACAAAGCAATGCTTCTTCGAGGACTACTTCTGCTGCCTTATCTCAGCCCCAGCATTTGCTAACACGACCGCTCGCGAACAGGCTCAAATGAAAGAAAAGGTCGCCCGATGGTTTAAAAAATTTCTTGAGGCAATACCCAGGAAACAGGCAGCCATGTTAGAACGTCGTAACTATTGTCCCAGACTGCCCAAAGAACAACGTCAAACGGAGTGTCACAAAAGCCACAGTCAATAGACTTGAAAAACCGCCTTTGCGAAAAATGAAGCCACATTCTACGCCCTGCTAAAACCACCGTAACATACCGATGATTCCCGCGGTCGCATAGAAAAACTGCAGCAATAAAATGCCGAAGTGACCCCCAAAGTACGCCCATAATCCAATTGAGAATGCAGAGATTAGCAACAGGCCGAATCCTAAAAACTCAAGACCCATATTGGATGCGACAAGTAAGGAATACACGATTGCCGTGAGGACACCAAACCATTCAAGCGATTGAGTCACAGTTATTTTCATGACAAACCTCTGGAAAAAATAGCGCATTAGACTAAGTGGACTGATTACCACAATCGATGGTACGCGGAAAGAAAACTCACATGAGCCCAAAGGACAAATCAATCACGCATTAAAGGAAAAGCCACGCCTCAAGTACTGAGACACATACTCACCGCCAATCACAAAATGCTTCAATCTTGCCTTAGCGTTGCACTACCCGGAAGCTATATTCTTTGTGAACCTTGACTCGTTTCTGCTGCTTTAGCAGACCCATCGACAACCCATAGACTCCAGCACACTTAGTTCCGGGATGTGGGTCGTAAGCTAGTCGGCTTTGTAAGTCTGCAACCACAAGACTTATTAACATTGCGCCTGGATCAAGCCGCTCATAAATTTCAACGAACTGGCCTGTACCTGGCTGAAATTCAAACTCAAGCTCACACTCTAAAACGTGCTCGGGTTCGCGCACAACAATGGTATTCTTGCCCATGGTAAGGGGCAGATACCGCGCGCCGCCAGCCTTGAAGAGGGCAACTGAAACACCATTAATCAGTACTTCGGCATCTTGGTTCTCCCAGAGTTTGAAACCACTGGTTCTGAAGACTAGGAGAGAATGTTTACTACCATGAGGAAGTACAGCATTCACTGAGGTGGTGCTGACTTGATTCTTGGAGTAGCCAGATTTGACAGGCTCAAAAGCACATCCTGTCACAAAAACGAGAATGAACAATGTGGCCAGCCAATTGACACAGGCGATGCGCATTAAAACATGTTCCAAAAATCAACTTAAAACAGAGATTTACATGAACTTCTTCATAACTCAAATGTTTTTTTGAAAAAGCGACGGATTTCCATAAATTTTTTTTATTTTGATCAATACCTGATGACCACCAAGACTGAGCGAGCAGTTGCTGTCACTCAAAATGAAGCACGATCTGCGACATTATTGAGCCATCACGCAATTGTCGCTTTGTAGTCTGGTAGCATTGAGGTATTAACCAACAAGGCCTACATAAAATCCTCGGCTCACTTCAGATTTGGTGAGAATTTCGTCACAATCGGAATTGGATCCTCAGCGAGGATTGTTGAACCATTTGCCGAGGCGCAAGAACACCCTCATGTATCACTACATCGTACAAATAAAGGGAATGACCTGCGGAGGTTGTGCGGCCTCGGTCCAGCGGAAACTCGAGGCGCGTTCCGAAATAGATAGCTGTGACGTGAATTTTGCAACCGAATCAGCGCGGATTGGGAGTCACAAAACTCTCCACCCAAAGCAAATCGTCGATTGGATCCGCGGTATCGGTTTCAGCGTACAAACCCAACATCAGATTTTCAAAGGGTGCGGCGATCAATTCAATGAAAACGACCTCATCCCCCTGTTAGAGCCCAATCCCCATGTGATTCATTTTAAGTTCAATCCACAGCTTCAAACTCTTGATTTCACCACCCTGCCTGACGTGAACACGAGTGCCTTGAACCAAGCGCTCAAAGAACGTGGTTTCATTGAAGTCACGACACAGGATCATTATGCGCCAACCGATGATCAAAATGATGATCGAGGTGTTTGGGTATCCGCGTGTCTGGCTTCGCCACTCGTCATACAAATGATCGCGATGTGGCTTGGTTGGAACGGGCATCTACCGGTTGGTCTGCAATGGGCACTTGCGACCCCAATTCAGCTCTATTTCGGACGTCGTTTTTACCAAGGGGCGCTGGCTGCGCTGAAACGCGGTGAGGCGAATATGGATACCCTGGTTGCACTCGGGACTTCAGTGGCCTATTGCTACAGTCTCCAGCAGTGGGTAACGCTCGGATCAGCGGCAACAGATCATCTTTACTTCGAAGCATCAGCAGTTATCATCACACTCGTTTTGCTTGGCAAGACGATCGAGAACGGTGCGAAACAAAGCGCGCTCTCCGCCGTGTCTTCACTCTTCGCACTGAGACCAAAAACGGTCACCTGCTTGCGGCAGGGAAAAGAAGTTGAACTCGACCTTACTGAGATCGTCTCCGGAGACGTGCTAATCGTCCGTGCGGGAGAGCGAATCGGTGTTGATGGTGTGGTGATCAAGGGTGAGGCGGATATCGATGCCTCAGCAATGACAGGAGAATCACTCCCCGAATATCGGACGATGGGGGATTCTGTGATTTCAGGGACACTTCTTTTAGACGGAACCATCCGAGTAAGTGCTGAACGGGTTGGCGAGGCTTCGACCGTATCGCAGGTCACTGAACTCGTAAAAAATGCGCAGATGGGAAAAGCAACAATCCAAAGGCTAGTCGATCGTATCAGCCGAGTGTTTGTGCCCGTGGTTCTCATTCTGTCAGCTGTCACCTTCATCGGCTGGGTGACCTTTGGAATAGAGATCGACTATGCCGTCGGCGCCGCAATAAGTGTTTTAGTGATCGCCTGCCCCTGCGCACTTGGCCTGGCAACTCCGACGGCCCTGGTCGCGGGCACCGGACTGATAGCAACTAAGGGGATCCTGATCAAAGATATTGAGACGCTTGAGTCACTTGCGGAGGTCGAGGTCGTTGCATTCGATAAAACGGGAACACTCACCCAAGGTGAACCCAAAGTGACACACATCCAACCGCTCGATTCGCAACCTGAGGAATTCATCCGATACCTCGTTCAGGTTGCACGCGAATCGACCCATCCACTCGCTCAATCCATTGTTCGAAGTCTAGATAAATCATCGATTCCAGCCGTTATCGTGGAGGAGGCCGTCACATCGCCAGGCAGGGGAATATCAGCGATGATCAAAGGCGTCACTTATCGCCTTGGTCAGCTTAATTTTGTGACTGACGATGCACTCGATGTCGCAACAATGGGTCAATCGACCACCAGCTATTTGAGCCAGAACGGGAAGGTACTTGGCCATGTTGAATTCTCAGACACAACCCGTGCCGAGGCACGATTGGTCGTCAATGCGCTCAAATTAGACAATAAACGCAGCATCATACTCACTGGCGATAATGAACAAATTGCCAACGCGCTCGGTAGCGAACTTGCGGTCGATCAGGTCCACTCCAGACTGACTCCAAACCAGAAGATTGATGTCATTGGGTCCTATCAATCACAAGGCCAACGCGTCGCCATGGTTGGTGACGGAATCAACGATGGGCCCGCACTGGCGCGAGCAGATGTCGGGATCGCGATGGGGAGCGGGAGTGAGATTGCACTTAAGTCAGCGCCAGTTGTGCTCATGCGTCCCGATCTTCGACTCATTCCAGAGGCGATTCACTATGCGCGAAAAACTCGTCACGTTATCCGACAAAACTTATTTTGGGCATTTGGTTACAATGTACTTTGCATTCCGCTAGCCATGTCCGGGCTTCTGACACCATCCATCGCTGGTGCGGCAATGGCGCTTTCGTCAGTCAGTGTGGTGGTCAACGCACTTAGACTGAAATATTCTGCCTAATCAAGGCTCCGACAGGTGATTGCAGCCGTCACGATGCCGGCGATCATTAGAATGCCACCAATTGGAGTGATCGCGCCCAAGAGCGGGGCATCAAACAAAACCAAGAGATATAACGAGCCCGAAAATACGGAAAGGCCGAGAACTACCAATCGATACACCCAATCCGAGGTTTGAAACGACGTCCGGGCAATTGCAAGCAGGAAAAGACTGATCCACGCATGGTAGCGAACCGCAGTATCCCAAGTTTCAAGCCGCTCAGGTGTGACTAACGCTTGAAGGCCATGGGCTCCGAACGCACCCAAAACAATAGCCGTCGCCAATAGCCATAGTCCAGTCTTCATGTAAGCCATTCAAAGACACCCCAAATCAACCCACCAAGCGACACGACGATCAGGCCGACAATAATCAGCATGGTCTGCAACCAGTCTTTGATCATTGCTTCGATTAATTCACGCGTCGTTTGTGTGCCAAATGCGATCCAACTGGCCACCAGTGAAATCGGAAACAATGCAAGAACCAGCATTGAAATGGCGGCAAATTCATAGAATTTCATCGCTAAAAAACGGTTTTGACGGGGGAACTCTTGTGTCATGCCGATAGTGTGCCATGTCTTGGCAGTGACGTCTGTCACAAGTGTGCCTGGTGGATAGACTTTATTTGGAGGGTAACCGGTGGCGATCAATAAACCATGGCATCAAAAAATAACCCGCCACGAAGCCACCAAGATGTGCCTGCCATGCAATCTGGCCTCCCATAAAAACGTGCAGTAAGATGTGAATCACAATCAAGCTGATGATCACTGACGCTATTGAATGGCCCGGACGTCCAAGTCTTTTCAGTTCAGCGCGCGATACTTGTAGCCAAAATCCAATTAAACTGAATACCACGCCAGATGCGCCGATCATGGGAACAGACGTTGATTCTAGTAGTCCAAACATCACGCCACTACTGATCGCCCCAACCAACATGGTCAGAAGCGTCAGACGTAAGCCAAAATAAACAGCCAGCGTTTTTCCCAAAGCAATAAAAATAACCGTATTCATCAGTACATGAATCGTACCAGCATGCAAAAATGCATGGGTGATCAACATGGCATAAGACTGACCAAAAAATAGCGCCTGATCCACAGTGCCCGGCGGAAACAGAAAGTCCCAAAAGGCACCATACGAAATCATCAAACTTCGCAGATCCAATACACCGAACCATCCTCGATCGGACAACTGTGCCAGACCCTCCAAGAAGAGCATCAAACCGGTGAGCCACCACAGTATATTTGGCGTCTTTGGACCTCCAAAGACGGAAACTATTTGCATCAATCGTATTCCATCAATCGAATTTGAGCATACCTCGACTGTGAGATCGGGTCGAGTGATCGCATGTCAGTATCAAATCTTGCTATCCTGCGCCCCTCACATGTGATTATCGATAGGATTCAGGCATTCCATGGCACAGTTCGTTTACACCATGAATCGGGTGAGCAAAATTGTTCCCCCAAAACGCGAAATCTTAAAAGACATCTCCCTTTCTTTTTTCCCTGGAGCGAAAATTGGGGTCCTCGGCCTCAATGGTTCAGGGAAATCGACGCTTTTAAAAATCATGGCTGGCGTCGATAACGAAATTGACGGCGAAGCACGCCCACAACCGGGAATCAACGTCGGCTATCTCCCACAAGAACCGCAGCTGAATGTCGAACAATCGGTGCGAGATGCGGTCGAAGAAGGTGCTGGTGAAATCAAACAGCTCCTCACACGATTTGATGAAATTTCAGCCGCTTTTGCAGAACCCATGTCTGATGATGAGATGAATGATCTCTTGATGGAGCAAGGTGAACTGCAAAACCAAATCGATGCGGTGAATGGATGGGAATTGGATCGAATCCTAGAACAGGCTGCCGATGCGTTACGACTACCGCCGTGGGATGCAACCATTGAACATCTTTCCGGTGGTGAGAAGCGTCGCGTTGCTCTGTGTCGGCTGTTATTACAAAAACCTGACATGCTATTGCTCGACGAACCGACCAACCACTTGGATGCCGAGTCAGTGGCTTGGCTTGAGCACTTCTTGGTCGATTTTGAAGGCACGGTAGTTGCCGTTACACACGATCGTTACTTCCTCGATAACGCTGCAGGTTGGATTTTAGAGCTTGATCGTGGCCGCGGCATCCCGTTCGAAGGGAACTATTCAACTTGGCTTGAAGCTAAGCAAAAGCGCCTAAAGCAAGAACAGAAGTCAGAAGAAGCACGTCAGAAGACGATCAAGAGTGAGCTTGAATGGGTGCGACAAAATACCAAGGGTCGCCAAGCCAAATCAAAGGCGCGTCTCAAGGCATTTGAAGAGCTGCAGAGCCAAGACACACAAAAACGCAACGAAACTCAAGAAATCTACATCCCACCAGGACCACGACTAGGCGATAAAGTGATCAAATTCAGCCATGTCAACAAGGCATTCGATGACAAAATGTTAATCGAAGATTTGAGTTTATCAGTTCCAGCTGGTGCCATTGTTGGGGTAATCGGTGGCAACGGTGCAGGTAAGTCAACGCTCTTCAAGATGATCACCGGCCAAGAATCACCCGACTCGGGAACTGTTGAATTAGGTGAGACGGTCGAACTTGCCTACGTCGATCAGTCGCGTGATGCGTTGGATGGATCAAAAACCGTTTGGGCGGAAGTGTCCGATGAGCAAGACATGATTATCGTCGGCAACTACTCAATCCCTAGCCGTGCCTATTTAGGCCGGTTTAACTTCAAAGGCGGTGATCAGCAGAAGTTTGTAAAAGATCTGTCAGGGGGTGAGCGAAACCGACTCCATCTTTCGAAAACATTGAAGCAAGGCGGTAACGTATTACTCCTTGACGAACCGACCAATGATCTTGACGTGGAAACACTGCGCGCCCTCGAAGAAGCACTGCTCGCCTTCCCTGGTACAGTGCTGGTGATCTCACACGATCGTTGGTTCTTAGATCGAATCGCAACACATATTTTGGCCTACGAAGGTGATTCACAAACGATTTTCTTCGAAGGTAACTACACAGAATATGAAGAGGATCGCAAGAAACGTCTGGGCGGAGAAATCATCCCAACACGCGTGAAATATCGCCGACTTGCTGACTAATGGGTCGCACCTGGCCGTATCTAGTGCTGCTACTCCCGCCTCTCTTTTGGGCGGGAAATTTTATCGTCGGTCGGGCATTCGCATCAGACATCGGAGCAATCACCATGTCGTTTTATCGCTGGCTGTTCGCGCTGTGTTTGCTCCTACCCTTTGCATTTAAGCGAGTTCAATCAGAACTCCCACTGATCATCAGGAATCTACCGATTCTGACGATTCTCGCACTCCTATCGGTGGCGAGCTTCAATGTTCTTCTCTATCTCGGCTTACGAGATACAGAGGCCACTAATGCGCTGTTGATTAACTCATCCATCCCTGTATGGATTGTGCTCTTTGGCGTTATATTCTTTGGCGACACTCTTAGTGCGCGACGTGGGGCTGGAATTCTCGTCTCACTGATTGGTGTCGCCTACCTGATTTTGAGCGGGCAGACCGGTCAGCTCACCGTGAACCCTGGTGACCTGTGGGTGATTTCATCATCAATTGGCTGGGCATTCTACTCACTCACCCTTCGCAAAAAACCAAGCGACCTTTCAGGTCTTGGCTTTCTCGCATACATCATCTGTTTTGGAGTCTGCTTTAATGGGTTGTTATTAAGTATCAACCCGTTTAACGAGCCGCAAATTGCTCTGAAACTTGAGACCTTTTACGCAGTCGGCTACGTTGCAATATTTGCCTCACTCGGAGCCTACATCTGCTGGAACTTTGGCGT
>CACECO010000029.1 GCA_902558075.1 uncultured Litorivicinus sp.
GCACAAGTGAATTTAAAATACATGGGAATCGACGGGACTAAGCCTCAGATCGCAGAGGCGGAACCAAAAATGGTCGAGCCACCTAAACAGGCGAATGCCGATGATTCAGAACGTGTCAAAGAATTAGAGAAACGCCTCGCACTCCTTGAAGCCCAAACCAAACGAACTGAACAGGCTATTGCTTCTGATAACACGCCACCAACGATCCGCATTACGAGTTCCACCACCGAGGGTCTGCAAGCCCGTATTTCCGCTGAAGTGACAGACAATGTCTCAGTGGGCGAAGTAACTCTCAATGGCTCACTACCCAAGCAGATCAATGCCTCGACTTATTACTGGGAAACTTTCATCCCATCGGAGGGTCTATCAGTACTGATCGAAGCGGTTGATCAGAGTGGACTGATGTCTCGTAAATCGACCCGCATCGAGCGCGAGACAACGACAGAGACAGTGACTCGGCTGGCCTCTGTTAATCCTCTCTTGGGTCCCAAGCAAAAGCCCTCCCGTGATCGTGCAGCCCTCATCATCGGTCTCGAGAAATATGCCAGCGCACCTTCAGCAGACTTCGCGTCCCGTGACGCCCAGATGTTTGCAGACTATGCTCGTGAGAAGCTGGGTATCGCCGATAACAACATCAAGATTCTGACCGATACAGAAGCTTCTGAGACAGCCATCCTCCGTGCCCTCAAGGTCTGGCTTCCTAAAGCCGTTAAGCCTGATACAACGGATCTCTACGTGTTCTATGCAGGTCACGGAATGCCTACTTCCGATGGCTCGTCTGCCTACCTTGTTCCTTACGATGGCGACATCCAGTTGCTCGAAGATACCGCCATCTCCCGGAAGCGTTTCTTCGATGAGATCAGTGCCACGAAACCTCGTTCTGCAATCTTCTTCTTCGACAATTGCTACTCCGGGGCAACTCGCTCTGAGCAACAACTACTCGCCGCCCGTCCCCTGACGATAAAGGTTGAAGAAACCGACGTCCCCGACAACTACCTCGTCTTTGCGGCGGGGGAGACCGATCAGATTGCAGGAGTAGAACCTGAGGTAAAACACGGGAGGTTCTCCTACTTCGTCTTTAAGGGATTGGAAGGTGAGGCGGATGCCAACCAAGACGGGAAGATCAGTGCTGGTGAACTTCATGCTTACGTAAGAGAGTTCGTCGGGAGATTCTCAGCGGGTGCCCAGACTCCGACGATGCTCGGGGATGCGGGTATATGGGTAGTGAGGTGAAGTTATTAATTTTAATGCCGTTATATGCGTTGATGCTGTTCATAGCATCTGCAGTTACAGTGAATGCGATTACGTTCGAGTATATGGGTATTTGTCATCCTGCGTTGGCTCGAGCTGAATTTCAGAAAGATCAGCTGTTCTCCCTTCTAGAAGGTGAACAAGGTCATCTGGGTACTGAAATTCGCGATATCGTCTTGTCCGCGGAAGACAGGATTTGTCCTCTCTTAGGTCTTTAATCCCCCGTGCAAAGGCCACCCAGTGGATAGGCGGGAAGGGTAGAGGTTGGTGTGTGGGGTGGGTGTATCGTTTAGGTATGGAACGGATGAGAACCTTAACAAGCACCCTAGTCGCCACGTTACTGTGCTTCACTTTAATTAGTGTTGAAGCGAAGGTTCTTTCCTCTGAAGCCACCAAAGCACTTGCAACAGCGATAGGCACAGTTATCGGCTGTGGTGCTGGTGATGAGCTTGGTAGACAAATCAACGAATCGAACAAGGAGCAGTAGCAGTAATATGAAAAAGACTTTTTTTGTTGTATCAGCAGCGGCTGGGATTGTGTTAAGTAGTTCAGCATTGGCTGACAGTGTCACAAAGAAGACAACTCATTGGCATGACCTAACCAAATTCAGGAAGACCGCCTACACAGTTTCCACAGACGTAGTGAGAGCCGGAGATAGCAGTCAAAAGTTTGAATTGATTTCGGGTGCTTGTGGTAGAGACCAATATGGTAGTGACTGTAAGAGAAATGCAGAAAGAGTGGAACGAATATACAACAAATATCAAAAGCCTGGCAAAGAGTATTGGTATGCGTGGAGCATTCTGTTGGATCCAAATACACCATGGTATGTGTTGAAAAGAACCAGTGTCACAATAGGACAAGTAAAAGCATTGGGTGTCGATAAACCACCTTGGATCATAAAATTCAACAACGGTGAGTTCTACACAAACATTCATTTTGCCGGAAAATCTCCTGCAGGCAAGATTGCCAAAGGGGATGGTGAGTGGTGCGGTAATATGGGCAGCATTGATCAAGCCACAGGCAAATGGTTGGACATTGTGGTCAAAGCAGATTATTCCAACAAGCCCAAAGACAATCACAGTTATTTCCAAGTTTGGTTCAATGGTGAGTTGGTGTGTGATATCAAAGACACTATTGTGAACAAGCACACATGGTCAGACAGATATGACAAAAAAGGCAAACGAATCAATTTTAGATACGGCATCTACAATAACAAAGTGAATCGAGTCGCCTTTATGCCCACGAGAACTGTGTGGTACGACGAAATGCGTATTGGAGAATCACTAGAAGAAGTGCAGTTAAACACTGAAAATCCAGTAGACTAAAACACAAAAAATTTTACAAAATGGAGCTTTGATAACACTGGTATCGCCGAAGTTCTTAATTCTGACGGCAACCACTATCGTTATTTTTATGGATGTAGATTTCGGTCAGCATTCTCTAGTTGGTTCAGTGAAGGTTCTGTTCGTCTCTCAAGAACTGATAACGTTTGGAGCATTGCTATCGTTGATGTGGCTTTCTCATTTGGCACAGCAGTTTAAGGATGAGGACGAAAACGTAAATGATGATGTCATTGAGATGGGGCAAGATGCAGAACCAGAACCAGAACCCGTTCCTAAAACGTCCAGAGCCTCTGCGTCGAGATGTTGAACACCCTTCATCGCCTCATACATTTCCCTTTGTTTGTCACGCTTTCGCCAACTGAAAACCGATGAATTGATTCAAAGTCAATGTCGTCAGCGGATAGATCGCGCCATGTTTCTGCTCTCCCATCGAATAAATGTTCAAGGGCTTTTTTTACATCTTCGAAAGTCATGATTATCTCTCGTTAAATGAGATGAAAAGATCGTGGAAAAGTGTGACGACACCATGAATCGAATCTGAATATTTGATGATGGTAAAAAACCCCGCCGAAGCGGGGGTGTTGATTTAAGACCGTCCTATCAAAAACCTGTTCTATCAGGCAGGAAAGTTCATAAATGATTGTTCTGTCATTGGAGTCATCATCGAGGTTTCCATTACAACTCCTGCCTCCACACGCTCCCGCGTTAATTCCGCATCGTTTTTAAAGTGATCTAAAGCTTCAGGTGAATCGAATTGCATGATGACCGTCAGTTGTGATCCATCATCAGCTGGAGTACCCGCATAAACAATCCGAAAGCCGATTTTTCTCATTTTTTCTTCATTTGCGTGAACCATAGCTTTCCAAGTCTGGAAGCCTTTAGATAGTGTTATTGTTCCTTTAACAAACATGCTGTTACCTCTATTTAAAATTCCTATTTACCTTTGCGTGAAAAAACGTCTCCGCCGAAGCGGGGAATAATTAGTTAGGCATTTGCTGGTTTGTAAGCACCGGTGGTTGATCCTGCGAGCTTCATCCATTCTACCTGCTCTTCTGCTGAGAAAACTTCGATTGCAGAAGTGTTCTCTACGCTTCCGGTGGATCCCACGACCAAGGCCATAGCCCCAACATTGACGTCGCTCCCGCTGATCACCATAAAAATATGTCCTGTGGCCGAAAAGTAAATTCGGTCAAGGATGATGTCCATTTTTTCGAGCAACGCCTTGATGGCCTCTTCTCTGTTATGCGGATTTTCGATCATCCCCTTCATCGCAGAGCTCGTATAGCTCGCTGTAACTAAGTAAGTCGACATAAAACATCTCCCGATCTTTAAGTTTTATTTTTTCTGTGCATACATTTGCCAAAGGACAAATTTCGCACAAAGGTTTAGTGTAGTCATTCAAAATGAATATTTGATGATGGTCAAAAAAACTCTGCCGAAGCGGCGTACAAAACTAGTTTGTTCGAACAGGATGGAAAGCCCTGTGATGCCTCTCAGTCACCAGCAAGGGTTTGTCAGTAAAGACAGGCCAATGCTTTTCCGGTGACGCCGGAGAAACCGCATCATTAAGCCACAGGAGCAAAGTCTGCCGAAAGGCTTTACAGTCCTCACAGCGGCAGGTGGCGACCAGATCGCGAAGCCACTCAAAGAAGCACAACATGGAATGTTCTCCTACTTCCTCATGAAGGGAATGGAAGGGGATGCAGATGTCAATGACGATAACGAGATTACAGCAAAAGAACTTCATGCCTATGTGCAGCAGAATGTAGTCCAGCAGAGTGGTGGCTCACAGGTTCCGGAGTTACAAGGGGATGCAGAACGAGTATTGGTACGGTTTCAGTAACAGAGACCTAATCCTTAGCCTCGGGCTTGACAACATTGATAGTGATCGGCCGCACTTTCTGAGTATGTTTGGTAATTTCCTCCAGTCGTGAATAGAGACCAATCAGAGCGTTAGTACCCTGAATCCATTGATCAGCTTTGAAGTCCCTGCGAGTCGCCAGTTGAGACTCTTGTTGTTCTAACCAATGCTCTAACCAGAGAATGCGGGTGATAAACGACTTGTGCTGATGGGTTAGGTTAGAACTATTACCAAAGCCGTCCTGAAGAAGAGTTGGCCAGATGACGGCCGCAGGCTATCTCAAAGGGAGTCAAGGAGACTCGTTCAGAATGAAGGCTTCAAAATTCAAAATGCTCACTTGGGCGAATTGATTAAGGAGGTCGCAGCCGAAGTTGAATATAAGGAACAGATGGACGACTGATACGCGATACTAATCTCTAAGTAATCCGTATCGGGTATCAACTTAAAACCCGCGCTAAGCGCGGGTCCTTCTGATCAATTAGCTAGTGAGGTGGTTCGTGCCACCAATCCTTCCTAGCGACAGAATTTAGACAAACTAATCCTGTTTATTTAACTTCTTTGAAGCAAACCCGACCTTTGGCATCCCTTATGCACCTCTCATTCTAGATGTCAGGATGACGTCACTCCTGCGTCCCTTAGGACACTTCTGATTCCTTCAGGTGTCCTAGGGAGTTTTTGTTAACGGTTGAATTTGACCTCAGTCTTCTCTCGATTGAATCGAGATACTAGTTGATCTGATACAGAGCAACTGTGCCAGTCATTTCAAACGCAATCGCTAACAGTGGCTTACCAGTTGGGCTGTCTTTGGCTGCAATGAACTCCAAACCTTCTGGTGAGTTATGGTTAGCAGACGGCATCATATAACCGACCAAATGAGGATCTGAAGGGAGCGTTATATCGTAAGCAAAGATCGCATTATTACGCTCCATCCCGATGAATGCATAGGTACGATCACCGATTGTCCCTAATGCCAATGCTTCAGGCTCAGGCCCTTTATCATCTGATCGATCATCTCTTTCTTCTGCTCCACCGTTGGCGTTAAAAACGTCAAGGGAACGCTTTGAGATGATGTGTTCGAACGCATTTCCGCTATCAAATACCAGACGACCCTCTGCTGACCAAATCGAGAACGAACGGCCGCCGTAAGCATAGATCAGATCATGATCACCATCACCATCGGTATCACCCATGGTGGTGGTTGTTTTGAGCCTACCTAAATGCTCTGGCTTCTGAAGCTCATCGGCATTTGGGAACATCGTTTTGTCGAGCGTGAGCTTCGCAACGCGTGTCTCTTCTGAAAAACCATCGTAGTCTTTAGCGTCCCCTTCGTTGGCTGTCACCAAGTAAGTCGCACCATTGATTTCGTAGGTTGCGATCGCATCAGGTTGATACATCATCAGCACAGGCCAGCGCTTCATGTTGATGCCGCCATCTTTATTTGACATGTCGTGGCTCATGCGTGAAACGTTCTTAACGCCTAAACCAACGATATCTGCCACTTTTTTTGCATTGATATCAATCACTGCGACTGCGTTATTTTCCTGAAGAGTCACGTATGCAGTTGACCCGTCAGCTGAGAAAGCCACGTACTCAGGTTCAGCATCGGCAGCGAAGCTTTGACCTGGCTTTGCGATGCGAGCGCCAGCTGGAACATTAAAATCAGTGAGACCGATTTGCGTCACAGTTGCGTTTGAAGGACCTGACACTAGGTCGATGAGTGTGAATCCGCCCTCTGGATCGACGCTGTAGTCATCGGATGGTTCGCCTTCATTTGCAGTCAGCAGATAGCGACCATCTGGGGAGAACGCAACATTATCAGGCAATGCACCTGTTTCAAACGTCGCAAGCAATGAGCCTTCGCTATCAAACAGCTTCACCATTCCGGCAGCATCAGCAGGCTTCACCTTAATCGATGCTGCAACAAGATCTCCATGGACAGCCACTGCAGTGACATCACCACCATCGAGATCAAACGGAGTTGCTAACGACGGCGCTGTCGGTGTGGCAATTGAGACGCGCTCAATGGTGCCGGTTTCAGAGGCTGTGACCATGAGTGACTGTGAGGCAGCATGGTAGCGAAGCATCTCGGCGTAGCCTTCACCTTGGCCTATTTGAATTTCACCGATTTGTTTCATTTCAAGCGCGTAAGCCGAAAGTGACGCAAGTAAAGCGAAGCTGCAAGCAACCGTGGTTAAACGAACGCGATTTGAGAAAGGCATAGATCACTCCTGAGGATAAAACCTTAAAATAAGTTTTGAAAATGACAAATCAGTGAAATTTTTATGAACCTTTAGTTAACGCAAATCGCTGTTTTGGGAACACCTTGGCATCGCTTATGCACCTCTCATTCTAGATGTCAGGATGACGTCACTCCTGTTCCCCGGCTTGCAGATACCCTCGGCCGCCGGGGTTATTTTTGAACAAATAAACTAATCGCATCACGGTCAAAACTGCTTTTGTGTACTTGTCCATATCTAGTCCTTAATAACTTGAGCAGTACTGCATACCACTGATATCAGTCCAACAATTCGTAAATGTTGGCTTGCTCTGTTGGCCACTTTGCATGCCTTGAATAAATGCATTGGCCGAGGCCGCAGAGTTAGCAGCGGCCGCTTCCGACTGAGCTTGTGTAATTGCATTCAATAGCAATTGGCCAGATGCGAGGGTTGCTTCCCAATTGGGCGCTCTGAAGAACTCGTAGCACATTCCAGCAAGTTCACTGCTATCAACAACAGTCTCTTTCACCTGCGATCCAGATATCCAGACATAATGCATATCGTCACTGAGTTTGTAAGCAGACATTGGAGGTTCGTTCGCATCCAGCGTTTCTATAATCAAGCATCGCTGTTTAGTCAGTGATTTGCCCGCATTCTGAACAACTTCAGTTAATCGGGTTTTATCGATGACCATCAGCACCAGGAGCAACCGGAATCGCATCCTCTCCCAAATCAAGACTTGTGACTGTTGCCTCCACGAGGTTATACCCACTCTCAGCTATCTCAAAGCGTTGTGTAACCACAGAGAGCCGTCCTGATACGATGATGGGTTGGTACAAATCTCGTAGTTCGGTTGGGGATCCAGTCGTATCAACCAAGAGCGTTTGATTCATCGGCGGAGGGGGGATATGAATGCATTGTCCAGCTTCTGGTACCAGCAAGAATTGAGAAACTTGGTCACCTCTGACTTCGATCGGAACCATAAATCCGGCGAGTTCAATGATCGTTCCTTCAAGTGACGGGTCGATGACTTTGCCGGCAGCATCTAGTTGTGATTGGAAGTTCGGATTAAACAGTAGTTCGTAACCAAAATCTTTGGGTACAAAATCGTAGGTTCCTTCTGGTATCAGCTGGTCCCACGCATTTTCCCAACGCAAGAAATCCTCCTCAGTCGCTTCATACGCGATAGTCATTTGTACGCTAAAAAGCAGACAGTAGACCAGGCCGGCAAAATACTTCAACGTGAAAATCCTTGCGCAAGTGAGCGGCGATATACCAACGTCGCTGGGAGGAGGCTGGCGATAAGTCCAGCCAAGATAACGATCATCAATACCGAGAATTCTGCGAGGCTAATCCATGTCAGATCAATTCGGACGCCGGCCCACTGATTAAGTAGATCGGCTGCTAACCCTGTTGAAAGCCGAACAAGTCCGATTGCCATCAACGTTGAAATGACACTGATTAAAATCGTCTCAATCATAACCATTGATGCGAGATTTACAGGCGTCGCTCCAACCGCTCTGAGAATGGTTAACTCTCGAGTCCGACTATCAAGTCCTGACAATGTCATGGTGACCATACCGATCAAACTAAGCCCGATGATTAGCCAATTGAAAATCCGGAAAACGAAATCAACTGAACCAACTATCGACCATAATTCGGCGAGGGCCACACCTGGAATAACACCACTAACCGCCTCTTCGGGATACTCATTAATAGAGCGAGAGGCCCTGAAAAGGTTGAGTTTTGAAGAGAGGCCTAAATATGCGGCTGTGATCGTTTCGGGATAGAGGCGCTCTCGAGGTATTTGACTGATATCAATATCGTCAAGCGACACGATTTTGCTTCCACTCTTCCATCCCAGATGAATTAGTTCATAACCCTCAAGGCTGACAAAAATAGCCCTGTCCGTCGGCGTCCCTGTTGGATTTAAAATACCAGAGACCTGAAAAGCAAAATCATCGTGTGTCCGGCCTAGGCTTTCTGAACCGTGCGTCACAAAAATTGATGAGCCGCGTCGGTATCCGAGTTCTGATGCAACAATGCTTCCAATTACAACTTCGTTGAGTTCTTGAAACGCACGGCCATGACTAAAGGAGAGTGACTGGTCGCCGTTGAATTGAATTCGATCAAAGTATTCGGATGTTGTCGATATAACCCGAAAACCTCGGTGACTGTCTCCAAGCGCAATCGGAATAGCCCATTCAATGAACGGATTGCGTTCGATATCTTTCAGTGTCTCTGTTGTAATGTTGTTTGTTGGCTTACCCAGATGAAATACGGTGTAAAGAACTAATTCGATCCCACTACCTCGCGGTCCAAGCACCAAATCCACGCCGCTAAGACTCTGATTGAATCCTTTCTTTGTTGCCTGTTGTATACGATCAACAGCTAGCAGCAATGCCATCGATGTTGTTAAGGCAATGATCACGAGGATGGTCGGGACGATCCTCGAGCGAACGGCTGCTGCCACGATTCGAATCATTGCGGATCACCCAGTGTGATCACCCGGTCAAACAATGGAATGATCGAGGGATTGTGACTGACCACGACGACCGCTTGCGTCTCTGGATTGATCGAGTCGTTTAGTTGATTCATAA
This sequence comes from uncultured Litorivicinus sp., assembly GCA_902558075.1. Lineage (GTDB taxonomy): Bacteria > Pseudomonadota > Gammaproteobacteria > Pseudomonadales > Litorivicinaceae > HIMB30. The sequence goes on from CACECO010000029.1 coordinate 9,272, forward strand.
ATAGCGTTGTTGCCTCAGGGTCAAGGGCAGATGTCGGTTCGTCAGCAATAATGAGTTCAGGCTGTCCAATAAGTGCTCGAATGGCTGCAATCCGCTGCTGTTGGCCAATACTGAGTTCAGTCGGTTTCTGGTCGAGCAAATCTATTGTTAGTCCCAAGTGCGTTGCCAGGTTTTCTATGACTTCACGCGGTCGACCGACCAGCGCGCGGCGTCGATGTGAGAATTTAAGGCCAATGCGGGCATTCTCGAATCCACTGAGATAGGGAATCAGATTGAAAGATTGAAAGATAACACCGATATGATTTGCTCGGATGGCATCGAGAGCCCGCGGGCCAAGCTGACCGTATTGAAAGTTTTTGAGGGAAATTGAACCCGTTTGTAATGGAAGAACGCCAGCGATAAGATTCAGGAGACTGGATTTGCCGCTTCCAGACGCTCCAACCAACAGAACTTTCTCTCCTGCGCTGACTTGAAGATCTGGAAAACAGAGTTTTTTTCCAGATCGGTAGGCGTATGTCAGCGCGGAGGTTTCAAGAATCAAAATGTATGACTGCTTTTCTGGCCGTCAGAATTCGGGATATTGGTTGGGTTCCTAGAATGCCTTCAACCTCAATTTTTTCAACATCATTAAAGTGATTAAATGCTGGTGAAAAATCCATAGAGTTTAGGGCCGATGGATTTTTGCATGTTAGGACTGCTTCAATGATGACATCCTTATGGCTTGCATGCTCGTCATCATGGCCTGTCGATGCAACAGCTCTTAATTTCTGATGGATTTTTGATTGAGAGCAGTTGGCTCCATCCGGGATTG
>CACECO010000030.1 GCA_902558075.1 uncultured Litorivicinus sp.
CGATTTGCAATTGCATCCTGCAATGGTGAGATATCGAGCGTGGGGTCACAATCCTGTTCGACTGTCAGCCAGCCGTGATAGCCGCGTTCGAGCAACAGCTGTCGGGCAGTGACGAAATCAACTGATCCTTTGCCAAGGTTACAAAAAATGCCTTGGCCACAAGCGTCATAAAATCCAGTTTGATTTCTAATCACTGCTGACTGGACGTCTGGATCTATGTCTTTGGCGTGTACGTAGGACACTCGGTCAAAATTTTTGTCGATGAAAGCGATTGGATCGAAGCCTGCGTATGTTTGGTGTCCCGTATCTACGCATATTTTAAGATATTGCTCATCAATTTCTTGAAGCAGTGCATCGAGCTCCGCCTTAAAATCCATAAAACCACCCGCATGTGAATGGATACTAACCGTCAAGCCATATTCGTCAGTCCCCATTTTGGCAACATCACGAATTCTGTCGACAAACAAAGCCCAGTCTGCCTGCGCCATCGTGATCGCTTCGTTCGGTCTCCCAGCGTATGGCGCGCGCTGTTCTGAAATTGAATCAATCAAAACCATTTGTTTCGCGCCGTGTGCTGACAGAGCAGCGGCAGTCCTTCGAGCTTTTTCGACAACATCTGCTTTGGCGTCAGCATCGTGGAATGGTTGGAAAACAACACCACCTATCAGCTCTAGCGAATATTTTTCTAATGCGTCACCCAGCTCGCCGGGATCTTCTGGCATGAAGCCGATAGGACCCAGTTCAATGCCATCATAGCCCGACTCTCGACATTCTATTAAGACAGATTCCCAGCTTGGGTTTCTGGGATCATCTGCCCATTCAACTCCCCAAGAACAGGGCGCATTACCAATTTTGATTGACATAAAAAATCCTCACACTACGGTCCAAGATTGTGTTTGATAAGACTGGCGGATAGCGGTACAAACTTTCATTACTTCAAGCCCATCCTTAAATGATGGGGAGGCGGGCTTGATGCCAAGAATAGCCTGGTAAAAAGCTACTTGCTCGATGATGATCTGATCCTGGTATCCAGTTCCATGCCCCGGTCCTTGGCAAAACATTGCGTACTGACCATGTCCGGGTGCTGCAAGAATGCGTTGAAATCCGGCATCTTGGTTTGCCCGGTACAGATGCAAACTGTTCTGGTCTTCTTGATCAAATCTTAGTGCTCCCTTCGTACCATGTACCTCATAAGTCAATCCCATCTTTTTTCCATGTGCGACGCGCGATGCCGAAATAAAACCATTGGCTCCGTTGGCGAACGAACACATGCATTGCACCTGATCGTCGTTAGCATCTGGATTCGCTTTTTCATTTCTGACATTGGAGTGTTGTTTCATATCTGCAATGACAGCCGTTATGGGTCCCGCTAGCGTCAAAGCGTTATGAATCGGATGTGGCATCAAATCACCGAGCGTGCCATTGGCGTCACCTACTTTTCGCCACTCATTACAATCGGCGTTGACAAGAAAATCCTCATGATGCTCGCCCCGGTACCAGATTATCTCGCCAATCGTTTTCTCATCTAACAACTTTTTTGCGAGAGTCGTTGCCGGGGTCTGAATGTAGTTATATCCGACTAAATTCGGTAAATGGCTGGCCAGTTCGACAATCGATTGGGACTCCGCGATATCTCGCCCCATAGGCTTTTCACACAATATCGCTTTACCCGTCTTTGCTGCCAATTCGACGAAACGAAGGTGCGTGCTTTGTGGGGAGGCAATGATGACAGCATCGATTTGATCGCTTTGAAGGAGGGACTCTGCTGACTCGAAGGCATGCCGAAATCCATACTTTTCTTTGTACTGTGCGGCCGACTCTGGTGTTGAAGCAGCGACGCCTTCAAGCCGGATCTCGATGCCTAATTCTGCGTTTGCAGAAGCAACCCTAGCAGCCACGGCGTGGGCTTTTCCCATGTAACCACCACCGATTACACCGACCCTGATTATTTTGCTCTTGTCCGACATACTCCTCTCTGCTTTGCAACCGGTTGCAAAGTTTGTATTCTTTAATATCGCAAAGCAATAGTAACTGAAGAAGGTTATGTCCGAATTCGTAAAACTGACAGTAGCTCAAGCCATCGTCAAATACCTCGAGAACCAGTGGATAGAGATTGATGGATCACGCCTACGCTTGTGCGGCGGCGGTTTCGGGATTTTTGGTCATGGCAACGTGACTTGTCTCGGGGAAGCGCTTTTTGACTCCCGAGATGCCTTGCCCCTTTTTCGAGGACAGCATGAGCAGGGCATGGGCTTCGCTGCGGCCGCTTACGCGAAGTATTGGTTACGGAAACGATTTATGTTTTGTACGGCTTCAGCCGGGCCCGGTACAGCTAACTTAGTGACTTCTGCCGCACTCGCGATGGCGAACCGACTACCTGTCTTGATGTTGTGCGGTGACAACTTCGTTACCCGACTCCCTGACCCAGTGTTACAGCAGGTCGAGCATTTTGGAGATCCCAGCCTCGGCGTCACAGATTCCTTTAAATCCGTGGCGAGGTATTGGGATCGGATTTCGCATCCGGCACAAATTATTCAATCACTACCGCAGGCCATTCAAACAATGTTAGATCCTGCGGATTGTGGACCAGCGTTTATTGCTCTTCCTCAAGTCCAAGGCTGGGCCTACGAGTTTCCATCGCAGTTCTTTGTAGAACGGACCCATGTGATTCGCGAAGTCTGTGCTGACCCACGTGAACTTGCGAGTGCGGCGCGGATAATCCAATCTGCGAGTAGGCCGCTGATCATAGCGGGAGGGGGCGTGCAGTATGGTGATGCGGTCGAGGAGCTGACTAACTTTGCTGAGCTTCATCAGATACCAGTTGCGGAAACCATCGCAGGACGAGCGAATTTGCTGTGGGACCATTCACTCAACGCCGGACCGATAGGGGTCACAGGATCTGATAGCGCCAATGCGATGGCGGCAGAAGCGGATGTCGTGATTTGTGTTGGGACGCGGCTCCAAGACTTCACTACGGGCTCTTGGAGTTGTTTTTCAAAAGGCGCGCAACTTGTATCGATCAATCCGGGACGATTTGATGCCAACAAACATATGGCTACCGCTGTTATCGGAGGCGCCAAATCGAGTCTACCTGCATTAAGTGATCTATTAGGTGATTTTGCATCCGGAAGGCAGTGGATTGAAAAACTGACTCAGGAGCAAGCACATTGGGGCGCGATTCGTAATAAGAACACCGATGCCAACGCCGGTCCCAATCGATATTCGCAGGCAATTGGTGTGGTCAACAAGCTGTGCAATGCAGAGGACAGAGTGGTTGCTGCAGCCGGTGGATTGCCTGCTGAGATCACAGCAAATTGGAGAACACTCGGAATCGGCACGGTCGATGTCGAGTTTGGATTTAGTTGTATGGGCTATGAAATCTCGGGTGGACTCGGTGCGCGCATTGCACAACTTCAAAACCGTCAAGACGCGGATACGATTGTCTTTGTCGGTGATGGCTCCTACCTACTGCTGAACAGCGATTTGTATTCCGCTGTCATCACGGATCATAAGCTTATTTTAATAGTACTGAACAACGATGGATTCGCTGTCATCAATAAACTCCAGACTGGAAAAGGAAATGCCAGTTACAACAACCTTTTTGTGGATACTCCAACCGCGACTGCGCTGAAGCCCGTAGATTTTGTTAGTCATGCCGCGAGCTTGGGAGCGGACTCTGAAAAAGTTAACAACGCCGAGGAATTCGAGTTAGCGTTTGCTCGAGCCAAAGCATCTCAGAACAGTTACGTGATTGTTATGGACGTAGATCCATACGAGGGATGGACCGCAGAAGGACATGCGTGGTGGGAAGTTGGTACACCTTCTGTCTCAAATCATCAGAGCGTTCTTGATGCGCACGTTGTGACTGAAGAAGGTCGCCAACAGCAAAGGCGAGGTGTTTAGTGATCGATCTCGACTTCGATCCTGCTAAGCCATTTCTCGTGCTGGGCAGAGCTGGTTTGGATATCTATCCGACACCGGTGAATACTAAAACTGCAGAAGTCGTAGAGTTTGTATCCGCTCTTGGTGGTTCCAGCGCGAATATCGCTGTGGCGTTGTGTCAATTAGGACAGAAGGCGTCATTGGTGACATGCGTGTCTGATGATGCAGTCGGTCGCTATGTAGAGAATCAATTGCGACGTTACGGTGTTGATAGCCAGCTTGTCAGGCGTGTGTCCGGGGACTTTCGAACGAGTCTGGCTGTGGTTGAGTCGACCGTAGTTGACCATCAAAGTGTCATCTACCGAAATAATGCTGCCGATTTTCAAATGCATGAATCTGATATCGATACGTTAACAATGTCTGACTTTGCCGCACTGGTGGTGACGGGAACATGTCTGACCAAAAATCCTTCCAGACATGCGGTTGTAAGAGCGTTAGCTCGCGCCAGAGATGCCGGTCTTACGACTGTTATGGATCTCGATTATCGGCCCTATTCGTGGGAAACAGCCGATCATGCGAGGCAGGTATATAACGAGGCTGTTGCTCTCGTTGATATTGTTATCGGCAATGACGAAGAATTCGGACACATGGCGGGTAACTTTGATGCGGGCAGCGAATTTGCTAAGTCGCTTGCTGCTGCAGGAAGACTGGTGGTTTACAAAATGGGTGAGCGTGGAAGCCAGGCATATTTCAGCCAAGATGTAATAGTGACTGGCGTATTCCCAGTGACACCGATTAAACCAACTGGTGCGGGAGATGCGTTCTTGGGAAGTTTTTTAGCTAGTCTGTCGAGAAAGGAAGGTCTAGCTAAGTCAATTATGTATGGCAGTGCCAGCGCTGCGCTTGTTGTTACAAGAGTCGGGTGCGCACCCGCGATGCCGACACTCGAAGAATTGAGCCTGTTTGTCGATCGACATCAGGAATCTGTTGAACAACGCCTTGGGAGACTATGATGCATATTGCACCGTTCGATAATCAGAATGAGCCAATCGTCGATGTAGGAAACGACCGTGTTCCTCTCAATTACTTCAATATAGTGAAGTTACAAAAGGGTCAAAAATACTCCTATACGTTGTCCGATTATGAGTCATGCATCGTTCCAGCGACTGGCCGTGTGTCTGTGAGCGTAAATAATCGACAGATAGCCGAAATAGGTCTGCGAACAGAGGATGTATGGGACGGAGAGCCCGAAGGAGTCTATGTCCCCACCGCTCTGGATTGCGTAGTTGAATGCATTTCTGACAGTGCCGAAGTTTTCGTAGCGGGTGCAAAATATGAGGAAACGCTCGCGCCATTCGCTGTTCTGGGCCACGAGATAGACATGGTCCAGTATGGCTCTGATGACACCAAAACCCACCGTAAGATTAAGCATATTCTAGGTCAGAAACAGCACGGTCAGGTCGGACGGCTGCTTGTATCTGAGCTTTTCACTGTGGGAGCAGGTGGTTGGTCGGGTTTTCCGAGCCACAAACACTCAGTGGATCGAGAGGGTGAGACGAAGCACGACGAGACATACAATTTCCGATTTAAGCCAAATAATGGCGGGGCATTGCAGTTGCTACAACGTTCGGATTCAGATCCTGGCGAAGCTTTTCATGTAGTTGATGGATCAACTTTCTTGATTGATGACGGGTATCATCCTTGTTGCGTTTTCCCAGGGTGTGAAATGTACTACTTCACTATTTTGGGTGGAGCCACCACACGTGGTTTATCCCCGTACTTCCAGCCGGCTTATGCGGAGCAACTCGAGACCATACCGGGTATGAAAGCGATGTGGAACAAATTTAAATGATCGCAGGTTTGGGCGAGGTCTTAACCGATGCAAAAAAGGATAACCGCGCTATCGCTGGCCTTGTTTGCCTCGGCTGGGAAGATATGCGTGCCTACGTTAAAGCGGCTGAGCTTGAGAATCAGCCTGTTATTATTCAAGCCGGTCCAAGTTGTCGTAGGCACACACCCTTAAGGGTTCTTGGATCGATGATGCGCTATCTGGCTGAAGAGGCGTCCGTGCCAGTCGTGGTTCATCTCGATCATGGTGCTAACATCGATGAATGCCGTCAGGCCATAGCATCCGGATTTTCCAGTGTGATGTACGATGGATCTCGCTTGCCATTAAAGGAGAACATTAAGGCAACGCGTGCTGTTGTGGAGCTAGCTCATGACAAAGGCATCTCGGTGGAGGGCGAAATCGGTTTCGTCGGATACGCTGAGGGTGAAGTATCTGCTACAACAGACCCAGAAGAGGCCGCGCTGTTTGCAAAAGAGACAGGGATTGATGCAATGGCAATCTCTGTTGGGAATGTGCATCTTCAACTGGACTCTGAGACTGAGCTTGACGAGCAGGTAATACAAGAAATTCAGAGTCTGACTGATACGCCGCTCGTGATACATGGGGGAAGCGGTGTCCCTGTTTCGCAGCGTGCGAAATTGGCCGCGTCTACAAATATATGTAAATACAATATCGGTACCGAACTCAGATCTTTATTCGGTTCGGAGTTGCGCGGATTATTGGATCAGAACCCTGAGATTTTCGACCGCGTACAGATACTCTCTTCAGTCGAGTCAGGGCTTATCGAAGGAGCCAGGTCAGTTTTACGGAGTCTGTCAAATAGTTAGATTAGCGTTACTTGGTGCCGGTCGGATTGGTCGTGTTCACGCACGAGCAATCTCGATGGTTAATGACGCTTATCTCAAATATGTTTTTGATCCTGTGGCTGACGCTTCACAACTAGTTGTAGATGCTTACGGAGCAATTTCCGCACCCATCGAAGATATCCTTGATGATTCAGAAGTTGATGGTGTTCTGATCTGTACCCCATCCGATCAACACGCAGATCAGATAAAGCGGGCAATAAAGGCAGGGAAAGCTGTTTTTTGTGAAAAGCCAATCTCTACAGATCTAGATATGACCCGGCAGGTCCTCGAAGTTGTCGATGAACACCAAGGATGCTTAATGCTTGGGTTCCAACGTCGTTTCGATTCGCATTTCATGGCATTAAAGGCGAAGTTGGCGGAAGAAGCTGTTGGCTCACTGGAACAGCTATTGATCATTAGCCGGGATCCGAGCCCCCCTCCATATTCCTACATGAGGGCGTCCGGGGGTCTATTCAAAGACATGATGATTCATGATTTTGACATGGCCCGTTGGCTAGTCGATGAAAAGATAGTATCGGTGTACGCGACCGGAGGAGCCATAATCGATGAAAAAACAAGAACCGAAGGAAAAGATATCGATTCGGCGAGTGTGTTGATGACAACTGAAACTAATAAACAGATAACTATCATTAACAGTCGAAGGGCATCGGTTGGATACGATCAACGGGTAGAGGCTCACTGCTCAAACGCGACACTCAACGTCAATTCAATGCGTGAAACAACCTTGGTTGTGGCTGATGCGGGCGGGATAGCGGAGACCCCGCTTGAAAACTTCTTTATGACTCGATATCAGGATGCTTATCTAAGAGAGATTGAGCATTTTGTGTCATGTGTTCAGAGTTCTTCGATCCCCTTGGTTTTAGGTTCAGATGGTATGGAAGCTCTTGTTTTAGCTGAGTCGGCCGGCACGAGTTTTTCTTCTGGATTTCCGGTGAAAGTTGATTGAATCAACCAGTGACAGTGAACGTACTAGGTCAGTGTCCCATTTAAGTTTCAATAATTCCGTGTGCGGGTTGAGACAATCGATGAAGCATTTTTGACGGTATAAATGACGGTATTTATTAGAATCGAATCATATATCTCATTAGAAAATCAGAAATTTATATAGTGTATTCGTATCCTGCACGACCATAAAATCAAATATTTGGTCATGTAGCGATCCTTTTGGGTTTTATGAAAACCCTTTTAGGAGACTATTAGGAGACTCGCGACGTAGGTTCTGCATCTTCAGTGCTTGCAAATCCGTGGACATCGGTTCGATTCCGGTACGCGCCTCCAGTAAACTCGGTGCTTTCAGACTTTTTATCTCTACTATCCTCTAAATCTTTCGATTTAGTCAGCGCATAGTCAGCTAGAGCTTCGATTAATAAATACAATCTCTTCATGCTAATTTTTCCGTGCCGAGTTGTCGTAACGTAGCGTATAGAATAATTGCTATAGGGATGTGTCAACTGATATGAGAGGCGGTAGTTAGGAGATGGTTATGACTGGCTTCGTAATTACATGGGTACTTTGCCGTTTAATAGCCGGAGCGATTGGAGCGTCGCGTAACGTGGGGTTCATATTGCACGCGATGATCGGATTTTTGTTTGGTCCGATCGGAATCATCACAGCTGTTTTGTTCAAGCCGAGCGAAGAAGAAGTTTTCAAGAGGAAGGGAGTGCGTTCAGGTTTGGTTAGATGTCCTTTCTGCGCGTAACTCGTGAAAGCTGAAGCTACTATATGCAAACACTGTCGGAGTGATTTTGGGAGTGGAAAGACTTCGTCTGAAGTAACTCAACCGGAAAACACTGAAATTTATCGGCTCTATCAAATTCGGATTTTTTCCGATTACTGCGAGGTCGAAGGTGAAACATTTGATGATATCTCGAAAGCTAAAGTATGGATCGATTCTAAGTGAGTAAATCGATACTTCTCGTAAGTATTTCTCTGGCGGCTCTAATACTGCTAGCCGGCACTCAACTCACCTTGTTTGTCGTACCAAAGATTGGGGCAGTACCCGAAGGGAAAACTTTGCTGATGCTAAGAGGTGATGAGCTTAAGTTCATAGACTCCGCTGACGCTGTTTGCGAGAGACGAATGGGCTATGTGAATTTGCTCTGTAGAGGGATGGTTTTGTCTACGGTTGTTAAAGAAGGATCAATTTTACTAAAGCTTCCCTACTTTCAATTTCTACAAACATTCACGGATGAATAGGAGCACTGCCCGCTCAACAAAATTAAGATTATGGCAGACGAACATTCGCAGCTCCTTCGAGAGCAACTGAAAATATTGAAGCAATTGCGACTTTTGCTTTTACTTTTATTGGGTACATTTGTCGTTCCTATCTTAGTTACTTTGCTTTTTACTGCTTTTACCGGCTACTGGGTTTGGGCATGGATTTAGCGGTGAAATCTGATTTGCGTATTATCGATGTGAAACACTTTAAAAGTTTTCAACGTTACCTAGAGCGTCACAGGAGATGTGGGGCATTTACTCGTTGGCATTTAGCAGTGAAACCCAATCGTCGGCCCAACCAATGGGTGGTGATTGTTAAGGAGCCTCAATGAACCGTTTGGTAATCTTTGTTTGTCTATTTTCATCCTCAGTTTTTGCGGAGACTTATGTTTGTACTCACGATACAAACCCTGAAGCAGGTAGTTTTGAGATTAAAATTTCAGAACAACAGATAAAAAAAACAAACCGGCTCGGAGACAGTTCTTTTTATGATGTGATGTTTGTCTCTAAAAATTTTCTCGTCGGCATGGTGCCTTATAGTTCAAATCATTTTATTCCCAAACAGGATATTGACTGGTGCAACATACCCGGAAATCTTGCCGTAGAATGTTTCGGTGTCAGAGGGTGGTCCTTCGATAAAGTAAAATTGAAATTCAGATATATTGAAGCAAGTCTAACCGTTAGTGATAGGGTGTGGTCACAAAGACCAAGAATGGTTCAGTGGTCTTGCAAAGAATGACTCTAAATCTCTCTCTGAATGAAAACGATATCAAATGCAGATGTCGTACCAGGGTAAAATTATTGAGGGTGATCAAATGGGATTTTTATTAGTCTGTTCGATCGTCGCATTGATTTTTTTATGCTCGCCTGCAAAAAAAAATTTCATCCGAAGGATTGAAGCGAGCTTCTACGGTGCCGCTGTGATTACTTTGGTTGTCTTGTTAACTTTGGTGGTGACCGGCGAGATACCCATTATGCCTGACGATTGTATATTTTCTCCTCAAACAGAATTTTGTAAGTTATGGGTTGAGTAATTTATATGGAAGAGCCTGTTTTTAGCTCAAAAAATCTAAACCAAGTAAAGTCCCTCACGATCTAGATTTTTCGGATTTAATAACTGAAATGGTTATTGGCTCTATTTTCCTGAGGCGTTTAGAAATTTCGTCGAGGCGGGAATAAAGTCCAATTAAAGCGTTCGTACCTTGAATC
>CACECO010000031.1 GCA_902558075.1 uncultured Litorivicinus sp.
GCCACTTGTTTTCTGGTTTTTGCTCCTGGTCAATATTACGGTAGGCGGTATCACGCCTCCCTTCGGTTACACCCTGTTTGCTTTGAAGGGTGCGACTAGTCTTGTCTCTATGCAGGATATTTATCGATCTGTTTTGCCATTCGTGGTTATTTACTTTTTATTTTGTATATTTCTTGTGTTCAACCCTTGGGTCGTCACATTCGTCCCAAGCTTAATGTAGAGAGGTTGCTGCTATGGAGTTAGTCATATGCATCACTGGAGCCTCACAAGGAATCGGAAGAGCTTTAGCGACGTACTTTAATGATCGTGGTCATCGCGTGTTTAACCTAGACGTAAAGCTTCCAGCAGATGAATCGAATCCCTTTGAGACATCGCTGTTAGATATCACCGATGAAGAGGCCTGCGGAAGAATTTTTGACAGTATCGGGCAGAGTCATGGTCGAGTCGATGTATTGATTAATTGTGCCTCGATTTTCTCAACGCTAACCATGAAGCCTTTTTGGGAGATTGAGTCATCGGACTGGGATAAGGTAATCAATGTCAACCTGAAGGGTACCTTTAACACCTGTAAGAAAGCCCTCCCGTGGCTGAAGAAATCATCGACAGGGCGGATCATTAATTTTTCATCAGCGGTGGTACCAATGGGTAGGCCTAACTATCTGCACTATGTGAGCTCTAAGGCTGGTGTTCAGGGGTTATCTCGCGCGATGGCGAGAGAGGTCGGGGATTTCAACATCACAGTTAATGCGATTTTACCTGGCGCGACTGTGACGGAAGTCGCGCGGGAGACAGTCTCCCCGGAACAAATGAAGGCCATGATTCAGTCCCGTTGCATCAAAAGGCCCCAAGAGGTGTCTGATTTAACGGGAGTGGTGGGATTTTTGTGCTCTAAAGAAGCGGACTTTATCACTGGACAATCTTTCGTTGTAGACGGTGGCTTGACTGTCACCTAATGGATTCATGCCATGGATGCATTTAGCCTCTGTAGTTAAACCGGATAGCTATCTATCTACAGACAGCAGACTTCGAGCCCCTCAAGGATAATGGATCTAGTCAACGAAACTGACAACCCAAGGTGATTTTTGTTCAACGGATCTGCTGCCTACATCTTCACGCGCCTGCCTTGAAACATCAGCTTGCCGATGCCGTGGATAGATGAGGCGTCTGGGATTGACCTGCGATCATCATTGTCTCTTTTTTCAATTTTATTCTGCGCTTAAAAATTCAGGGTAGTTAGGGCCTATTTAGTCAGAGGTTCGATACATTTACACCTCAGACAGACTTCGTATGGCCCCACTGAATGGTTAATGGTGATATTCGGCTTATTATTCGCATGAAAATTACAACATCATCGCGTCTTACAATAAGGAGACATCTTTGAGCCTCTCAAATGAAAAGTCCCCGCTGCCATTTCCGGCTGTTTGTTGGCTATTTTTTTTGCTCGGGTGCACCTGCTTAGGGGGCATGTGGGCCGCCATGGACCGTTTGCAAAGGGAGCTAGTAGAGCGGAGGGGTCTGATCAGCGTCGAGGATCAGAGGTCGTTAATGCTAGCTGCCGCCATTATCCCGGCGCCCAAGTTTCTTGCGTTTGCAGCGATGGTGGGGTACCGCATCGGTGGGATAGTCGGGGCCATCAGTTCCTCAATCGCTATCCTTCATCCTGGTACGATCTTGGTCTTGGCTGCCTGTGTCTTGACCGTTGTCGCGTTAGAGAACCCGGCGCTCTTGACGACCCAGCACTACGTCGGGCTCGGTGTCGTTGGACTACTCGCTGGAAACGCTGTCCGGATGTTCGTCGGAGACGGTTTAGACAGGCGGTCGGCCTTGTTTGGTTCGTTAATCAGTGTGGGAATACCGCTCTACGTGATTGCGTTCAAGGGCCCACTAATCGTTGCGGCCTGTGTTGGGCTTCTGGTCGGCTCAATTTTAATCCGTGGTGACGACAAAAGAGGAGCGATCGATGTCGAGTGACTCGCCTATCCTCGTCGAGATTCTTGCGGTTATCGCCTTCAGTACGTTGTTTTCGCTCGGTAGTGGGAACGGCCAGCTAGCGATTATCCAAAATCACTGGGTAGATAGCGGGCTCGTAAGCCCGGCGCTCTTTGCTACCTCTACCTTGGAGACCTAACTATGAAACTGATCAATAACGATGACGTCAGCAAGGTTCTTACGATGGCAGACTGCATTCAAGTCCAGGAGGAGGCGTTTAGGGGTCTCGTCGACTATGGTGCTGTGCATCGTCCGAGGGTCGACTTGTACTATCCGGCCGCGGATGCTGACAGCTATTTCCGTTGGGGTTCGATGGAGGGTGCGAGCTCGAATTACTTCGCGATCCGCATGAAGTCAGACATCATCAGCTGGCCGAGGGCCGCTGACGGCGGGTGGACTGAGGAGAAGCACTGTATCGAGCCTGGTACCTACTGCGGATTAATATTTTTACTATCAACCAAGAACGGTGCGCCGCTGGCGCTTATCAATGATGGGATCTTGCAACACTTCCGGGTCGGCGGCGGCGCAGGTATTGGGGCGAAGTATTTGTCCCGGGAGGACTCAGAGGTTATCGGTTTAATCGGTTCGGGCGGCATGGCGAGAACCTTCTTGGAGGCGTTCTGTTGTGTGAGGCCAATCAAAGAGTGTCGGGTGTACAGCCCGACGAGCGATCACAAAGAGGCCTTCGCAGAGGAAATGTCTGCCAGGCTTGGTATCGACGTGATACCAGTATCTGGACCCCGGGAAGCGATCGCTGGCGCTGATATTGTCTCTTCAGCGACTGACAGCATGATTCCGGTCTATGACGCCACCTGGCTAGAGCCGGGTCAGCACGTGACCAACCTTGGACGGAGAGAGATGCCCGAAGAGGCGATCTCCCGGTTCGATGTCGTGGTTAGGCAGGGGGTCGCGGGTCTCCAGATGAAGCAGACCGATATCTTCCAGGCCGAGAGGGGCCATTCACCTGCTGCGTTTATTGGGGGAACCTCAGAGCAGCAACGTGTGATTCCAGCGAAGAATCCATCGCCCGGATTTGGAGGCGATAGCCCAGATTTCATGGACCGTGGCAGGGGTGGTGATAAGCCTGAGTTTAAGGATCTCGTCACAGGTAAATGTGAGGGAAGAACATCGCGAGACCAGATCACGTTTTATCGGAACGTCGGCAACCAGGGGCTTCAGTTCTCGTCAGTCGGCGGGTTGGTCTACGAAAAGATCGTAGCCAGTCGAATGGGTAGAGACATACCTACTGAGTGGCTCGTGCAAGACATCAGGGACTAGCTGAGATGACAATCAAGATGAAAGTGGAGGCTGTCTCAACTAACACTGAGCACAGATTTTCTAAAGTGAACACCAACGTAATCCATCTTGTTCGTGAGCGGGGTGTTAAGGATGACGCCCACTTTGGTCAGACAGTTCAGCACCTCCACCTGATCAAGAAGGATCCATCTCAGGTTAATCTCAGGCAGGTACATCTGATAGCGTTCGAGAGAATTAATGAATGGAACCGGCTTGGTCACCCCGTCTGTTGCGGTTCGTTGGGTGAAAATATCACTACCACTGGGGTTGATCTTGAGAATCTACCGGCCGGTACACGGATGCGGTTTCAGAGCGGCGCCGAGATTTTACTGACAGGTCTACGAAAGCCATGCCACCAGGTGGATAAATTCTCGAAGGGACTCCTAAAGCTGACGGTGGCTGAATCTAAAAACTGTTCGGTGCCATATACAATCGGTGTTATGGGAGTCGTTATCGTGGCTGGTGAGGTATCGAGTGATGACGAGATTAAACTGATTTTCCCTCCTGTGCCGCACGAGCCGATGACTAAGGTCTAAAACTCGTGCAGTTGATGACGAGTGTCCCTGACTTCTCTAACATATTGTTTGATAGGGTTTCGATCGGTTTTATTTTGGCCGGGTTGGTTTTGATATCTGGCCTACAAGGTTTATTCGATTTAAGTTTGAACATAATTTTCAAACTAGCGATTGTGGTGCGCATTGTATTAATGTAACCAGATGAAAGACTGGCTCCCTTATCAACTGTACTTGATGGTCTTTGGCGTCTCGTTGCTAGTGCTGTCAGGGTGTCAACAGACCTCAAAAAGCGGAAATTCTGAGTTAGCTGCCAGCGTCTTTGATGCTATTTCCCAACCTGATGACCGGCATCTATCCGCGACATTAGACTTGGCGGACGCGATCCATCTCGAGCGAAGGGTCGGAATCGGCTCCCCTAAGTATCGAGTCGATCGGTTGGTCGGTAAGTCCCGAGCGGAGGCCATCGATATCGTCTTGGCCGACCTCGACTCACCCCATCGCGTTATCAGCGAGTCGCCCGGATGGTTAGCCTTGCCCAACATCACGTTTTTGGATAACTCTTGGCGCTACTGTCATAGAAAATCGATACGGACACGTATTGATGACGTTGAAACACGTTGGATGAATAACCTCCTTATATCTGAGACGCCCGCTCATGAGCGATTAATCCTCCTGTTCAGTAACATATTTGTCAGTGACTTCAAGACCTATAGGTCCCCGGAGACTTACGCGCGTCACCACCAAATTATCAGAGAGCACGCAACCGGAAATATGCGTGACTTTTTATCAGCGATACTTCAGGATCCAGCAGTCCTCGTTTACCTAAATAACGACGTCAATACACGTGCAAACATCAACGAAAACCTGGCGCGGGAGTATTTGGAGCTGTTCACTCTTGGGGAGGGGAATTATACGGAGCAAGATATTCGGAACCTTGCTTACGTATTTGCCGGCGAGTCCGTGAATCCAATCTCGCAAGACTATCAGCAATTTCGGTCCGCCAAGTCTTCACTGAAACGCACCGTATTAGGTCGTGACATCAAAAGACCATCAGAGGCAGTGGACCTAGTACTAGATCAGCCCGCTCACGCTCGCTTCATGGCAAATAAATTCTATAGAGAGTACATCAGTTTAGAAACGCCGTCTGTCGAGACGATAGAGCAGATAGCTGGGGCCTACTTTAAATCGAACTATGAGCTCTCTGAGCTATTACGGGCAACGCTGGCTACCCCCGATTTTTGGCTAGATACAAATCGATTTGGGTTGGTGAAAGACCCTGTCGATACTGTCTTTGGGACGCTCCGCACTCTAGGTTATGCCGACGGGTCAGAGATGGATGCCCGTGACTTCAAGGCGCTCTTTACACGGATGAACTACTCGTTGATCGATCCGCCTAATGTGGCGGGTTATCCGGGTGGCATGTCGTGGGTCGATGGTGGCCTGTTTAATACCAGAAAGCAGGTTTTGGATCGTTTAGTACTGCAGGATCGTTTTAACTTTGAGTTCGTTGATTCGAGAAGACGGTTCAAGAAATATCAAGCCACTGAGCTTGAGAAACTGAGTAATTATTTTGACGACCTAAATCAAATGAGAGCCCAGGCGCACCCCGAGCAGCTCATAATAGAAGCGGCTTTTTTCGATTACGTATCGGAGGACATGATTAAAAATCAGCATCCCAGTATATCTATCAAACTCGTAGGCGTTCATTTGGGTAAACGGAGTTGGCCCGGCATGAAGATTAAACTCGGGCTCAACCGTAAACACAACTACTCGCATGTCGAGGTTTTTGAGAACAGTTGCAGTCCGGCCTGCATCTCGAACTTTAATGAAGGCTGGGACTCCGATTGGCATGGAATCCGAGGGTTTGATGTGGCTCCTTTTAACGCCGGCGGACCCACACGGTGGCTTAAAAAGCGGTGGGGCTCGATATCGAGCGAGGACCGGCTTCTGCTTCGGCGACTTTTCCAGCTGGTGCATTTCATCCCTAACTCTTTAGGTAATGGAAGAGCCTTTTGGCGAGGAAGTCCAGAGAATCAGAAAGCTTGGCGGGAGTGGTTGGAAAAGCAACAGTCAATTGCAGCCTTTGACGACCTGAAAGACGTAACCGGGAAAGCCTCTCCACCGGTCGTATTGATTGAAAAAAACGGAGAAACAGGCAGGCTCTGTGGGAGCGTACTGGCGAGCGGGGCCTACAACGAGTGGTCGCGGCCTGTTGACGGAGTCTCTGATCAATTATCTGTTAAAGTAAATAGGACAGATGAATGGATTTCTAAGCAGGTGCCCAACAATTTTCTTGGGCCCGGGGCCAGCGCCTTGGAGAGGCTGGTTTTGTCAGACGGTTTTCAGTTGAAGTGAGGCCTTTGTAATGGATAGACGTGAATTCTGTTTCAACACGGTCATAGCCTCCGCGGCACTCTTGTCGACCAAGCTGTATGCTAATCCAAGCGTCGCCGATAGATACATCATTCTCGTCGAGCTGAACGGGGCCAATGACGGCTTGAACACGGTCGTACCTTTCAAGAACGACCGGTACTACTCGTTGAGACCCGAGATCGGTATCCCTAAGGATGACATCCTAGCTTTGGATGACGACCAAGGTCTGCATCCATCATTGCGTGGTATCAGGTCACTATACGAGTCCGGTGACCTGAGGATATTTCAAAACGTTGGCTACCCGGAGCAAATCCAGAGTCACTTCCGCTCGATCGAGATTTGGGAACGCGGTGGCGACGGGCGTGGGAACGGAAGAGAGGGCTGGTTGGTTAGGCAGTTATCGGTTCTAGGGTCAGATAACTTTGACGCGCCTGGTATCTATCTGGGTGGGACGGGTAATATTTTTGCTGGAGGAGAGCACTACCTTGGGCCGCACTCGATTGGGAAGATTCTGTCGTCCACAGAACACGGATCGTCGGAAGGCGAAGTAGCATCTGTACCGAAGAACTCCCTCCTTTCATCGATCCAGAAATCGCAGACGAGTCATAACAGAAGGGTGCGCTCTATATCGTCCAAGCTCAGGGCTAACAATTCTAGCTTCAGCATCCGTGGCAGGCAGTTAGGGAGTCAGCTAAGAACTGTTTGTAGTTTGATTAGCGCAGAGATTCAGATACCGGTGTTCAAGGTAACGCTCGGTAGTTTCGATACCCATGTTAATCAGAGGAATCAGCACCGCGATTTGCTTCGAGAGCTTGACGAGGCACTGAGCGACACGGTTACTGCCCTCAAGCGAATGGGGGTATGGGAAAAGATTGCGATTGTCACCTACTCAGAGTTTGGCAGACGAGCCGCAGAAAATGGTTCTCGTGGCACTGATCATGGCACCGCTGCGCCGCACTTTTTCCTGAGTGGAAACGTGGACGGCGGTATCCATGGCGGGATCCCTGATCTAGAGCGGTTACACAAGGGCGATTTGATATTCAAAACAGATTACCGTGCGGTTTTTGAGTTCGCCTTGAGGCATCACCTAAAAATTGACAAAAACATTTTCAGCGATTTCCGAACGATCACGTCGTAGACTTTTGAAGCTCTCTTTGGCGGTAGCGTGAGCAATTTACCCGGTATAATGACGTTTTTGCTGGTCACAGGAGAGGTTTTAGAAGGTGAGGGAATTTAGGTAGTCTCCCCTTCAAAACCCCGCCGGATGGTGAGAAAAGTTCGGGCGGTGATGGCCCTGCAAAAGTGCGGCGCCAGTTTGTTTTGTGAGCCTTAATTAAAGTCTCGTTTTTGAATCACGTTCCTAGCCTGAGCCATCAACGCCTCGTACAGAGCGAGATTGCCGTTCGCTCTAGCTTTTTTGGCCTCAGCTTTTAGTTCTTCAATTTTCAAGGCATCACTAGCCGAAACCTTTGGCTTACTATGAGTACTGCAATTACCAGCGAAACCAGTGGTTGAAAACACGGCCAACAATATGCCCAGCATGATCCTATTCATAACTTGTTCTCCAAAGATGTGAAAGGCTTGATCCATGCCTCGAATTCCTAATAAAGGAAATGAAGATGATTTAGTTTTTTACAAGGCGGTGCTGCACGAAAACACGAGAGATTTTGATCTGCCGTACTCATATAAATCGGGAGTGAATAAGTCCCGCCTCAGAGACGAATCATTTCACGGGGGACCAAGAAGTGAATTCGTCCACCTACAAATCTGCTCAATGATATAGTATTTTCGGTTAGTTAAGTCGTTTCATCAAACCATTCAGATGAAGACTTAGTGAAGCACTAACGAAATTTCAATTACATTTTGGTCAATCCGCCTGAGGCGCTTGGATAAAAGAGCGCATAACTAACCTTCTCCGTATATCAAGCCACGGATTTTTGACATAAGTATTCCATAATAATTACTTCCTTGGGGAGAGTTGGCGAAAACTAAAATCTCTCAAGCTTTTTTGAAAAAGGGTCAGCTGGTGTCACTGCGTCTTGAACCAGAGTATCTCGCCGTCGGCGTCGCCAATGAGTATGTGGGATCCTGTCTCAGTAACTGCGATAGCGGTGACTTCGACACCCGTTGCGTTCCGCAAAACGACCGCATCTGACTCAGGTTTTATTTGCGAAAGCACAACGGTCCCATCATGAAACCCTGCCAAGACCCCGTTTTCATTAGGGAAGCCTTGAACACAGCTGACGATTTGTTTTCGTTCTGCCACACAAATCGGACCTTTTCCCATCGGACCGTCTTTGCCTTTAAAGGGCCAGCAAACTGCCTCGCTGGCTCCTGACGTCACCAAGTAGGGAGAGTTTCCGGCCCAGGCGATGCTCTTGATTTTTGCTGGATACGGTGACATTGAGAAGTCAGCGTTGTCGCTCAACCGCCAGCCATGTACTGCGTTT
>CACECO010000032.1 GCA_902558075.1 uncultured Litorivicinus sp.
TAGAAACAGATGAAACCCAAATCAAAACAGTGGCAAGATTGTAGCAGAGCTTGCGCGCTCTTGGTCTGTCTAACGCTTGCCGCATGCCAACCGCTGGGAACGTTGATTACTGAACCACCGGGTTCTGAATCAATGAGAACCGCTGTTGTTGAATCCAAGCGGGCCATTCAAACGCCTGCCGGACTAATTTTACTTGCGGAAGCAGAACTCTCCCTAGGCAATGCCGATGCTGCGCTGACCCTGTACCTCAAGGCCGCGCAACAGAGTACGAATGCCGACGTGTCCGAGCGAGCCGCGTTCTTGGCAAGACAGGCCGGATCTGATCAACAGATTGAAGAGGCACTCGAGCGCTGGAGTCTGGTGGATCCACAATCACGCGGCGCCCTCGAAGCTTCGCTTATTTTCGCAGCCGAAAAGGGTCGCCTCGAGATCCTCGAAACATCGCTCACGCGGCTTCTCACATTGGAACCTGAGTATCGTACTGATTGGTTTGCAAGTTTTTGGGCTGGCCTACCAGTGGATCAACGAAATGACTTTTTGAATGTACTCACGCGAGTTGTAAATCAATTTAATAACAGCTCTCTGGCAATGGTAGTTTCTGAAGCAAAGAATCGAATGGATGCTAAATCAGGCACTCACTGGTTGGACTTGTGGTTGGCCGCTAATGAACCGTCTGCGAGCGTCGTATTATTCAGAGCACGTCTGGAACTGCCCGATCGACGAGCAGCGATTCAGCTTATTGACCAATTCCCTAACGTCGCAAGTGATCTTAACATCCGCGCTCAACTTGCGCGCTGGCATGGTCTTGAAGATAACGACGAACAAGCGCTTGTGTTACTCAGCGGGGTGATCGATGACGATCCAAGCCGTTATCAAGATCTACTGACCCTTGGCCTACTTGAAATGCAGACAGATGACTTCGAAGCCGCTGAATCTCGGCTCAAATCGCTGCTCGCATCAGAACAATATCGCTCTAATGCTTACTATCACCTAGGCGAAGTGGCTGTGCGGAAAGAGCAAATCGATCTGGCGATCGATCGGTTTTTGCGAGTCGAACGCGGCGAACTTGTGATCGAGGCGAGAAAGCAATTAGCCAACCTTGCGGTTCAGCAAAATAACCTCGAGCAGGCTCAACGCTGGTTCGCAGAGGCTCGGCTGTTGTTTCCTGACGTCAAGCACCAGTTATACATAGCCGAAGCGCAATTCCAAACCACTAATAACATGGCAAGTAGCGCGATCCCTGTCTTAACAGAAGCACTATCAAAAGAACCCGAGAGTGTTGAAATACTGTATACCCGCGCACTAGCTTTCGAACAAATCGGTAACATTGATGGTGCCGAAACCGATCTTCGAAAGATTCTTGATCTCAAACCAAATGATCCCGACGCAATGAACGCGCTTGGCTACACCTTGGCTGATCGAACTGATCGATATCAGGAAGCATTTGTGCTGATTGAGAAGGCGCTCGAACAAAAGCCAGAGTCCCCGGCCATTCTTGATTCCATGGGGTGGGTGTTACTTAAGCTCGGTCGACTCGACCAGGCAGAACCCCACTTTGAAAAAGCGTGGGAACGGAGCAAAGATCACGAAATTGCTGCTCACTACGGTGAACTCCTTTGGCTTCTCGGTCGACAACAAGATGCGCGCGAAATTTGGGATCTGGGCTATGAATCCAATCCAGAAAGTGACAAGATTCGCGACACAATACAACGGTTAACGAATTCGTGAAGCATTTCATTGTCTCTTTATTTTTAAGCCTGTCGTTGACTGGCTGTTCATTACTGCCCTGGTCATCGGATGATGATTCAGAGGTTTTAACGTTTTTACCTGCTGATCAACTCAATCAATGGGATCTGACCGCAAAGTTCTCAGTTTCGACTGCAGCGGGCACAGACTCGGGAAGCATCCGCTGGATATTGAATCCAAATGAAGAACGATTGGATGTTTTATCGCCAACGGGTTCAGTTGTTGCTCAACTCACCATGACAGAGACCGAAGCTCGACTGAAAACCGACGATCGTGAAACCGTTGCCAAAGATGCAGAGACGTTGTTCCGGGAAGTCATGGATCTTTCCCTACCAGTGGCCGCGCTTCGATATTGGGTCCGAGGCCTTGATGCACCGGATCTACCACTCGAATCAGTCGAAAAAGATGGTGAAGGCCGGATTACAGATTTAACCCAGGATGGATGGCAACTCGCCTACAATGGGAACATCTCGATCGAGTCGGGGTCGCATCGTTTTGAGGTGCCACGCAGACTGACGGCGACTCGGGGTGATATTGAAATCCGGTGGGCCAGTACCGAATGGCAGGCAATCACTCAGTAGTCCAGCCGTCGGCAATCCTCGAAGGCGGCTTTCAAGCCGCAGCTCCAGGGAAGATCAATCGCTTTCTACACATCGTTGGCCAACGTGATGATGGCTATCATTTACTGGAAACAGGCTTTCAGTTCGTCGATTGGTGTGACTGGATCCATTGTCGCATCACTCAAACGCCTGGCGTACAAATCCTCAGTGATCCCATGGTGTTGGGCACAGCTAATTTGGTCTACAAGGCAGCCTCAGTGTTACTTAGCGGCACCCGGCACGGTGTTGAGATTCTGATTGAAAAAAATCTGCCTTCGGGTAGTGGTCTCGGCGGTGGCTCCTCAGACGCAGCCACCACTCTGGTGGCACTCAACCAAATGTTTGGATTGGGCTATACCAATGAGCAGTTGCAAACGTTTGGGTTAACAATTGGTGCTGATGTTCCTGTGTTTATTTTTGGTCAGAGTTGTTTCGCTTCAGGTGTTGGTGATCAGTTTGAGCAAATGCATTGGCCTGGCAGACAGGTTTTAATCGCAAATCCCGGCGTTCATGTATCGACCCAGGCGATTTTCCAGAACCCAAAGTTGAAAAGAGATACCCCCTCTTGCAGGATCCGCGCCTCGCAGTTGAATACAACCCACAACGATTGCGAAGTGCTTGTTCGTGAGACTTACCCGGCGATCGATCGGCTAATCGATCGAATGCAAGCATTTGGAGAGCCGAGAATAACTGGAACAGGCGGATGCGTGTTCGTGGTCGACCCGGGTAACATTGACTCAGTCAGCAAAGTCTTGGGGCATTTGGCAGCGGTGAAAGTTAGCCCCCTGAGCAACCGATCAATGTTGTATACTTGCTCCGCTTACGCGTAACTGGGGTGTGGCCAAGTGGTTAAGGCAGCGGGTTTTGATCCCGCCATTCGTAGGTTCGAATCCTACCACCCCAGCCATTTTGAAACCGCTCGACGCTCAAGGAGTCACCTGTGGCCCAACTGATGTTGTTCTCCGGTAACGCCACACCAGGGTTATCTCAAAAAGTTTCCGATTATTTGTCTGTCCCACTTGGTAACGCCAGCATTGGTCGTTTTTCTGACGGCGAAATTGCTGTCGAAATTGTCGAAAACGTACGTGGTGAGGATGTGTTTGTCTTGCAGTCGACATGCGCACCGACAAATGACAACTTGATGGAAATGGTCGTAATGTGTGATGCATTACGTCGCGCATCAGCGTCTCGAATTACTGCAGTGGTCCCCTATTTCGGATATGCCCGCCAGGATCGACGGCCTCGGTCTGCACGTGTACCGATCACGGCGAAAGTGGTCGCTGACATCATGGTTGGTGTCGGCATCGATCGCGTACTAACTGTCGATCTGCATGCGGATCAAATCCAGGGGTTTTTTGATGTGGCTGTTGATAATATCTATGCGACACCGGTGATGCTGAACGATATTCAGCGAAATCAACCAAACGACGCGGTTGTTGTGTCCCCAGACATCGGTGGTGTCGTTCGTGCAAGAGCGATGGCGAAGCAGATGGATAGCGACCTCGCGATTATCGACAAACGTCGCCCTGCTGCAAACCAAGCTGAAATCATGAACATCATTGGTGAAGTCAGCGACCGCACCTGTCTGATCGTAGATGACATTGTTGATACCGCAGGCACGCTGTGTAATGCCGCTAAAGCGCTCAAAGAACAGGGCGCCAAAGCGGTGGCTGCGTACTGTACTCACCCTGTCCTTTCGGGGGGCGCGCTCGACAATTTAAATGATAGCGCGCTTGACGAATTGGTAGTTACTGATAGTATCCCGATCCCGACCACGATCATGGAAACCGGCCGGGTGCGGATCATTACCATTGCAGAGCTACTTGGCGAGGCAGTGCGCCGCGTCAGTAACGAAGAATCCATCAGTGCGATGTTTCGCTAGCTGAGGGTTGAAGAACGTTTTACTGGTCGAGGTAAAACGAAGACATTAAAGGAGAATGAAATGTCTGACTATCGCTTGTCCGCGCAATCGCGCGAAGAAGCAGGGAAAGGTTCGAGCCGCCGCCTGCGTCGACTGGAAGGTCTAGTTCCTGCCATCGTTTACGGTGGAAAGAATAAGCCGAAGGCGATTCAATTGGCTCACAAAGATCTGAAGCGCGCATTGGAAGAAGAATCTTTCTTTTCGTCGGTGATCACCCTTAAGATCGATGGGAAAGAAGAGCCTGTGATTCTGAAGGCACTCCAACGTCATCCAGCGAAACCGGTTGTCTTGCATGCTGACTTCCAGCGTGCATCTGCCGGGACGGTGTTGAAGGTTAACGTTCCTATCCACTTCTTAAATGAAACAAGCTGTCAAGGCGTCAAGATGCAAGGCGGTGTGATCCATCATGATGCCCTTGAAATTGAAGTGTCTTGTTCACCAAAAGATCTTCCTGAATTCATCGAAGTTGACCTGGCTGAAGTTGAACTTGATCAGGTCGTTCACTTGTCAGATCTGAAAGCACCGAAGGGCGTGACTTTTGTTGCTTTGGCGCATGATTCCGACCTCCCAGTCGTGAGCATTCACAAAGCGAAAGGCGCATCGGCAGAGCCTGCGGCTGACGAAGCAGAAGGTGAGTCTGAAGGCGACGAGTGAGCGCTTACAAGCTCATCATCGGGCTCGGGAATCCCGGGGCTGAATATGCAGAAACCCGGCATAACGCTGGGTTTTGGCTGCTGGATACTCTTGCAAATCAGCTATCGATTCCACTATCAACAGAATCCAAATTCTCTGGCTTGGCTGGGAAGGGGCTCGTTGGTTACCACGCAGTGCATCTGTTGAAACCAATGACCTTCATGAATCGCTCAGGTCAAAGCGCATTGGCACTCGCTCAATTCTATAAAATTGAACCACACCAAATCCTTATCATTCATGATGAGCTCGATATTGAGCCAGGACAAATCCGACTGAAACATAGCGGCGGTCACGGTGGACATAATGGACTCAAAGATCTACACCGCGTCCTTGGACCTGACTATGCGAGAATCCGTGTCGGTATTGGTCATCCTGGTCACAAATCCAAAGTGCATGGGTATGTCCTGGGAAAAGCGACAAGCGAGCAACGCGAAAACATCAACGATGCAATTCACCACACACTCAAATTTATGACAGACATCGTTCAGGGCAACTGGGATCATGCCATGAATGCCCTGCATCAGCGCTAGAGGAGATACCATGGGTTTCAAATGTGGCATTGTTGGATTACCCAACGTTGGAAAATCAACACTTTTCAATGCACTCACGAAGGCAGGCATTGAAGCACAGAACTTCCCGTTCTGTACAATTGAACCCAATGCGGGAGTTGTTCCAATCCCGGATCCTCGTCAAGATCAATTGGCAGATATCGTCAAACCTGAACGTGTTGTACCAACAGCGATGGAGTTTGTAGATATCGCCGGACTTGTTGCTGGCGCCTCCAAAGGTGAGGGCCTTGGTAATCAATTCTTAGCTAACATTCGGGATACTGATGCGATCGCACATGTGGTGCGTTGTTTCCACGATGAGAATATCGTGCACGTCGCCGGCAAAGTTGATCCTGAATCCGATATTGAAGTCATCAATACCGAACTGGCGTTAGCTGATCTCGAATCTGTCGAGAAACAAATGCATAAAGCGCAAAAGCAAGCCAAAGGCGGTGATAAAGATGCAAAAGCGCTGATAGCTGTCTGTGAAAAAATCCTCCCTGTTCTGAATGAAGGCAAACCCGTCAGGTCTGTCAAACTCTCTGATCAAGAGTTGGTAGTTATCAAGACGCTACACCTGCTGACAATTAAACCGACGCTCTACATTGCCAACGTTGCTGAAGATGGGTTTGAAGACAATCCTTGGCTCTCCAAAGTGCAAGATATCGCGGCCAGCGAAAATGCAGAAGTCGTCCCGATATGTAACAAGATCGAGGCTGAAATTGCTGAATTGGATGATGATGAAAGAGTTGAGTTTCTTGAAGAGCTAGGGCTTGCTGAAGCCGGACTCGATCGCGTGATTCGAGCAGGCTACGGCCTACTCGCCCTGCAGACCTACTTTACCGCTGGCCCCAAAGAAGTGCGTGCATGGACGATTCTTGTTGGCTCGACAGCCCCTCAGGCAGCTCGAAAAATCCATACGGACTTTGAAAAAGGCTTTATCCGTGCTGAGGTCATCGCATTTGATGACTTTGTCAAACTGGGCGGAGAACAGGCCGCTAAGGATGCTGGTAAATGGCGCCTGGAAGGAAAGGAATACATTGTCAAAGATGGTGACGTGGTTCACTTCCGATTCAATGTCTAAACTTTGACAGGGGTGCGAAACTTCAGTATCTTTCGCGCCTCTTTTCAATGGCTATGTAGCTCAGCTGGTTAGAGCACAGCACTCATAATGCTGGGGTCGCAGGTTCAAGTCCCGCCATAGCCACCATTTTTATCGACAATTTCTTCATAAAAACAAACATTACAATCTCTGTTATGTCTAAGGTCGCGTTAATTTAGAGGAAAACATGGAATCCTAATCAAGCCACAGAGCGCGCTGAGGCCCGCGAGCCAGGTATTTTCTTGAGCTTAGTCTCCACTCCACAAGAAAAAGACTAATGAGACTAGCCAAGAATCTTGTCTAGTCCCTCCAGGCTCGCCAATTCATTTCGCACATTCAGAAATGGAATTTCGCCGTGTCCCTCTATATATGCCGCTAATGCCAAGCCCTCAGCCTTGGCAACTTCCTCTTGTACTCGGTCGTTTCCGCTCCCGCTTTTCTTAGACGGTGTGTAGGCGTTATAACTAAACCTTACGTTTTTTTGAAAAAACTCCCTGATCGACACCAAAGTTGTGAGCTTATTCATGACCTCCTCTGGCAGGGCACTCCAGTTCCCATCCCCACTCGAGTCACTCGTTTTAGCGCCTTTGTTAAAGAACTCTCTTAAGGATTCATAGTTTTCAAATTTTTGATCCTTAAAATATTCGTGAGTATCTTCTCGATTCCCCCTCAAATCTGGACGATGCCGATCCCAAATCACTTTCTTTATGTCGCCACGACCGGGTAGCCCAACAATCTTCCGGTAATGGTCAGCCACGCGGCCGTAGATTCCGGCCTGTTGACTGGTTCCCTTGGCAGATGAAAGTCCGATGTAATCGTAAAAACCTGAGGGATGTTTGCAGTTTTCGACTCCATGGATACGTATAAAGTAGACACCCTTTGGAGGTGCAGTTACCGTTTTAAAGTCCAAAGCGGTCTCAGGCAACGGTGCTAGTCCATGGTCCTGAGACAGATCACCAAAGGTCCCTTCGAGCGTGGTTTTCCATTGGGTAGGCTTCCCAGGATGACCCACATACGGATTTATTTGGAAATACTCAGTGAAAGGTCGCCACTCTTTCCAACCAACCCAACCCATAACGTGATCTCCTCTATAATTTGAACGAACCGAAAGCATGGTAACGTCAAGTTAGCTACCACCTGCTGCCTTTTTATTGTTGATGTAGACGCGAAGCACATCTTAGTCTTCTGGTTTGTCCGGTGAAAAATTCTCTAGCGAGTTTGGTATTCGGGGCGTAATCAACATCGCAAAGTCCTTGTGGGACCAAAGGCTATCGCCCACACCCAGATAGGCGTGGG
>CACECO010000033.1 GCA_902558075.1 uncultured Litorivicinus sp.
TAGAAAGGTATAACGATGCGAACTGATATGACGAATTGTCGTCCTGCAGGGCATCGATACCAAATAAATAACAATAATGAGGATAAAACCATGTTGCAAAGAATAGTCGTGGTAGCACTCGGTTTGACACTACTTGCTGGAACAGCTCAAGCCGCGGACAAGATGAGGATATCTCTTCAATTACCGCTCAAAAGCCATCTCGGGCAAAATTTACTCGTGTTCGAGAAAGAGGTCGAAGCTCGAACTAATGGCGCTATTGATGTGGAGATCTATGACAGCGCTCAACTGTACAAAGATAAAGAGGTGCCAGCGGCAGTCGGTTCTGGGGCAATTGAAGCTGGTGTTGCATCCTTGACTCGATATGTTGGTGATGCACCAGTGGTTGATGTGTTTTATATGCCTTTCTTGTTGA
Source organism: uncultured Litorivicinus sp. (assembly GCA_902558075.1). Taxonomy (GTDB): domain Bacteria; phylum Pseudomonadota; class Gammaproteobacteria; order Pseudomonadales; family Litorivicinaceae; genus HIMB30. Next base: position 413 of record CACECO010000033.1, read on the forward strand.
ACTCAGAGGCGAAGGTGCGAGCTGCAGTTGCTGAAGGCAGTGTTGTGAGAACGACGATTGAAAAGGAAGTCGCAAAGACAGGCGGCCAGATTCTTTTCTGGCAGGCATATGGTGGGGCAGTCCTTTTATCGAAGGGTGGGCCAATACGTACGCCAGCGGATATGAAAGGAAAAAAGGCGCGTGTTTTCGGGAAAACGCTCGGTGATTTCGTGACAGCAGCAGGCGGAGCGCCGACCCTAATTTCTGGATCAGAGCAGTATCTGGCTTATCAGCGCGGTACAGTCGATATCGGTATGACAGGTGTTTCAGGTGTGAAATCACGGAAGCTTTGGGAAGTCATGGATACAATTACTGTGACCAACCATGCCGATATTGAATTTGTAGTTGTGGTTAACACCGATTGGTGGAACGGTTTATCGTCGGAAATCCAAGGCGAAATCCGCGCTGCAGCCAATGTTGCGCAAGAGAGTGTTCGCGACGCGATGACTCAAATCGAGGCAGACGCCTACGCCGCAGCGAAGGCAAATGGAATGACCGTCGTCGAGCTGACAAATCAAGAACTTGAAGCGTGGAAGGCTGTCTCTCAGCCCGTTTATGATTCGTATCTCCAAGCAACTGGTGATTTGGGCAAAACGATTTTAGACGCAGCGAGCCAATAAATTCGTTCCAAGATGCGGCCCTCTTAGGGGGTCGCGTTACATTCGGTGAGCACGATCATGCGATTGATAAACCAAATATCTGTTTGGGCAGGATTGTTTGGGGCGACACTTTTGGCCTTGACAGGTCTATTTCTCACTTACGAGGTTGTCGCTCGATATTTCTTCATCAAACCGACAACTTGGGCTGCTGAGATAAGCCAGTTGTGTCTGATTTGGGGATGCTTGCTTGCCATGGCCTGGGTTCTGACGCTTCGGCAACATATTACTGTGAATGCGTTGACTAGCTTATTGCCGCGAAGCGCACAAAAACTTTGTGTGGCAGCATCACTGATGGGCATCCTGATTTTCTCCATTGTGATCGTTTTTTGGGGTTGGGACATTTTCTATGAGAGTTGGGTTCGCGGTAGAACCACTGGCTCTCTTCTCAATCTGCCGACTTGGGTTGCAGAGCTCCCGGTTCCAATAGGATTTTTTTTATTGTTTGCTCAAGCGACTTGCGAACTGAAAGCGTTGTGGGGGAATGACATCGTGAGTCTTGGGGGTAGTCACGAATGACGATACTTGTCATTATCGTCTGCCTCTTCAGTCTTCTTTTAATTGGTGTCCCAGTTGCCTTCGCTCTCGGGGGCATCGGCCTTGGCATGTTATTCCTTGGTGGATTTTCTCCACTGATGGCACCACAAGCCATTCTCTCTACATTAGACGGGTTCATTTTACTGGCAGTGCCGTTGTTTCTGCTAATGTCGAATGTGTTGCTGAAGGGCGGTGTGGGGCGTGATCTGTTTAGCGCGGTACAAGCTTGGGTTGGACATTGGCCTGGTGGACTGGCTGTGGCAACGATTCTAAGCTGTGGACTTTTTGCGGCAATCTCGGGGTCCTCGGTGGCTACCGCCGCCACCATCGGCACGGTCGCGATACCCGAGATGGTCAATCGTGGATATGACCGTCGTTTTGTCTATGGGTTGCTTGCCGCTGGCGGCACGCTCGGTATTTTGATTCCTCCATCGATTCCAATGATTGTTTTTGGCTTCGTGGCTGAGGAATCAGTGATTGCGCTGTTCTTGGCGGGCATTGGCCCCGGTCTACTTTTGGTTACCTTATTTGTGGGCTTCTCTATGATCTATGCTAGATTTTCAGAGCAGTATAAGCAGATGCCCAAAGCATCATGGGTGGAACGAAAAGAATCGACTAAACTCGCTTTGCCCTCAGTGACTCTGGCGATCTTGATTATTGGTGGACTCTATTCAGGAGCATTTACGCCGACGGAGGCGTCTGCTGTTGGCTTTATCGCAGCGGTGATCATTACTGTGTTTTGGCTTCGTCGACTGACATGGCAAAGTTTTTGGGAGGCGGTTAAAGAGAGCGCTGTTACCACAACCGCAATTTTGATCATCATCGCGGCGGCGAAAGTATTCGGTAAAGCGCTCGCACTTTATCGTGTACCGCAAGACATTTCTGCGTTCATTGCAATGAACATCGATGGACCAATTATTTTTATCTTAATCGTGTCGGCTGTGTTGTTGGTGATGGGACTGGTTTTTGAAACACTGTCGATGATTCTCATCATGACTCCAGTGCTGCTTCCGGCGGCTATGGGGCTCGGTTTTGATCCAATTTGGTTCGGAATTTACATGGTAATCATGGTTGAATGCGCGCTTATTACGCCTCCAGTTGGATTAAATCTATATGTCATTCAAGCGGTTGCAAAGGTCTCTCTGGGCGAAGTCGCGTCTGGCGTTTGGCCGTTCTTAATTATGATGCTGGTCTGTGTCTTTGGGCTCTACATTGTGCCGGATTTAGCTATCTATATTCCGTTCAAGTGGTAACAAGATGGGTACAGTTAACGATCTGCGAACCCTATTAGCCGAAGACAGATGCCATTTAATGCCGTGTTGTTTTGATGCATTGTCCGCAAAATTGATTGAACAAGAGGGTTATCCTCTGACTTTTATGTCTGGATTTGCGGCATCTGCGACGAAATTGGGTGCGCCAGATTTGGGTTTAATGAGCTACGGAGAGGTGGTTGAGCATGTTCGGTACATTGCGTCCGCCATTCAAATCCCGCTGATTGCAGATGGTGATACTGGATATGGTAACGCCATGAACGTCCGGCGAACCGTCGTTGGCTTGGCTCAAGCAGGTGCCGCGGCGGTGATGATTGAGGATCAAGTGGCGCCAAAGCGATGCGGTCACACCCCTGGAAAAGCGGTTGTACCCAGAAATGAAGCGTTCGACAGGATTCGAGCTGCTGTCGATGCTCGGAATGAACTTATGGCCACAGGTGGTCCAGAAATCCTCATCTTAGCGAGAACCGATTCGCGGCATGAGTGTGGTCTGGCTGAGGCAATTGAACGATCTGCTCGGTTTGCTGAATTAGGAGCTGATATTTTGTTTGTCGAGGCTCCCCAAACAGAATCTGAGATGACAGAGATCTGTCGATCGCTGCCGGGTCCGAAGATGGCAAATATCGTCGAAGGGGGTCTGACTCCCGAGCTTCCAATTGATGCATTGCAGGCCATTGGTTATTCGCTCGCTGCATATCCATTGACCTTGTTAGCTACTGCAATGAAGGCGATGATTGATTCGCTTCGTGCAATGAGACATCAAAGTGCACTAAATTTGCTGGAATTTGGGGAGTTAAAACAACGTGTTGGTTTTAATGATTACTACGAAATATCAGCTCAGTATTCCTCCTCAAATCGGGAATCAGAGTAAATGAGGTTGGGTATGCCTGATCCAATAACAGGGCCCTTAAGGGGTGTTCGTGTGATTGAAATGGGTTCACTGATAGCCGGGCCCTATGCGGGTGCCTTATTGGCCCAGTTTGGGGCGGAAGTGATCAAGATTGAGCCACCTGGAATCGGCGATCCACTGCGCAAATGGCGTAAATTGGACGGTGATACGTCGCTCTGGTGGTATTCGCAGAGTCGTAACAAAAAATCCTTAACGCTGAATCTTAAAGATCCGGATGCTCAAGCTGTTTTACGTGATCTCGTCAAGGATGCCGATATCTTGGTTGAGAATTTTAGACCTGGTACGCTCGAGAAGTGGAATCTGGGCTGGGACTTGTTATCAGAGTTGAATCCGAAGCTTGTCATGCTTCGAGTCTCGGGTTACGGGCAGTCAGGACCATACTCAGGGAAGCCAGGCTTTGCTGCTATCGCGGAAGCGATCGGTGGTTTGCGTTATCTCATCGGCTATGCGGATCGTGCTCCGGTTCGAACAGGGGTCAGTATTGGTGATACGTTGGCTTCACTGTATGGCGTCGTCGGGACCTTGATGGCATTACGCCATGCGGAACAAACAGGCGAGGGGCAAGTGGTGGATGTGTCCCTGGTTGAGTCGGTTCTTGCTGTGACTGAAAGTTTGATTCCTGAGTATGGGGCAGACGGTACCGTGCGCGAGCGAACAGGCTCAAGTCTTCCTGGTATCGCACCATCCAATACCTACATGACGAGGGATGGGCGTTACCTCGTCTTAGCCGCAAATGGAGATAGTATTTTCCAGAGACTCATGCAAGCAATTGGCCGACCCGATGTGGCTGATGATCCACGGTTCAAACATAACGACGGTCGGGCTGCAGCTTCTGATGAGCTTGATGAACTCTTGGGAGGCTGGTCCGCGTCGTTAAGTTTGACCGAGGCCCTAGATATTCTTGAGGCTGCGTCTGTTCCTGCGTCTGGGATCAATTCAGTCGCTGAGGTCTTTGAAGACGAGCAACTGCAAGCGCGTGGCGCGATTGAGCATCATCTGCTGCAGTCGGGTCTTGATCTTTTCATGCCCTCCGCGATTCCCAAACTGTCTATAACTCCTGGTGAAACACGTTGGCTTGGTCCTCAACTGGGGGCACATAACGCAGAAATCTTGGCAGAGTTGGGTCTTGATGCAGGTATGATTAAAAAGGTGTGTGGAGAGCTCTGATGCGTGATGTGCCGAGTGAAGTGATTCGGATCCAAGAAGTTGGAATGCGCGATGGTCTTCAGAGTGCGGGTCAGTTTGTAGAGACTGCTGATAAAATCCAGTTGTTAAATCAGTTGTCGAAAACTGGCTTGTCAAAAATCGAAGTCACTTCGTTCGTGTCACCGAAAGCTGTACCCCTGTTGGCTGACGCCGAGGCCGTCCTCGATGCGATTGAGCGTGTTCCAGGTGTGATATACAGTGCGTTAATCCCAAATATCCGAGGTCTCGAGCGAGCTCTCGCTGTCGATCTTGATGAAGTAAACGTTGTGATGTCGGTCAGTAATGCACACAACATGGCGAATCTTCGAATGACTTGTGATGATTCGTTGGATCAGTTTCGGGAAATTTGTACAAACCGAGGATCGCTGAGCGTCAACGGGACTCTGGCTACGGCCTTCGGTTGTCCTTTTGTTGGCTCGGTCGATCCATCAATGGTGCTGGAGTGGGCCAAGCGTTATCTGGATGTTGGCATCGACTCGTTAACCCTTGCTGATACTGTGGGCACAGCGACCCCTCATCAGATATTTGGTCTGTGTAAGGCGATCGTTGATGAGCTCCCGGAGATTGAAATCACCTTGCATCTTCACAATACGCGCGGGTTGGGTATTGCCAACGCCTTGGCTGGAATCGATGCAGGTATTCGTCATTTGGATGCGTCGATCGGTGGCATTGGAGGTTGTCCCTATGCCCCTGGGGCAACTGGTAACGTCTGTACAGAGGACTTGGTCCATGCGTTGATTTTCGATGGGTATCGGTGCGATGTTCACCTGGATGCTTTATTCGAGATTGCGCTTCAGTTGGAGGGAATACTCTGTAATCCGTTGCCGGGCTTAGTGCGCCAAGCAGGTACGAAACTGACCACGCATCCGATGTCAGACGATCTGCGCTGTCGATTGGGAATTCCTTAACTTGGACGCCCGCGAGTCCGAGAGGCTGTTTCGCTATTGGGCTCGAGACGACAAGCGGTTGAAGATTTTTTAAAAGATGTTTAGCGTATTCATTGCTCTTGTCGAATCAAGTGGATGGCCATTTTGGAGTTTGGTTAGCAATAAACGCCCTAGTCACTAAAGTTTTGTTATGAATCGTCGATACTAATAGTGCCTTTGACGAGATCGTTTGATGAGTTGGATCCGATATCACACGCAAACAGTTGTCTCGCTACTCTGCATTGCTGCAGGGTTAACCTTTTGTGGTTATGCCATCCTCGACTATGAAGCCGCTCAGTGTCATTACCGCGAGTTGAGGGGGTTCGACCAAGTGCTCAGCCAAAAAGGTTGGTGCCTTATTTTCTAGCTCGATTAAATCAATTTACAGGCGCCGTTCACGATCTTAGTGCCAGTCGAACTATTGTGTTTGTGATAATAAAACACGCCGTTTCGGAAGAGCCCACCTTCGACCTCGTTTCCAAAACGGAACGAGTTTTTCGATGCAAAACCGTTAACGGGAAGGCGATCTCTTGACTTGACGGGAAATCCAGGTAAAAGGACGAGCTCACCTTTTCCGCTTGCGGGTACTTCAAATCGAAAATCTCGACCCGATCCCGCTTCGAAGCATTTGTATGTGAAAGGCGGTTGAGCCAGAGCGCTCGATACCGAGGCGCAAACTGCTGTGTGTACAGCGATCGAGATCAATTTTTTGAGTTTGCCCATTTAAGTCACGCAAATTGTCTAAAACACCACAACAAGTATGGAACCATCACGGGTTAGAATTCAAGATAGGGTGTTTGTTTGACAAAATCTGGCACTATCTCAGCTATAAATTTTTACGGAGGGAACGCGAATATGAAGCAAGAGCAAAACGATACTGATCTGATTGTGCTCGAAAAAGAAGCAGAAGAGCTTCGTCAGAATTTGTGGGTTTGGAAAGGGATCTCTTTTGTGCTCTTGGTTCTTTATCTTGGTGAATTAGGTGATTGGTTCGGTCTATGAAAATAAACGGTCTCATCGGCGGAAAGAGCTGAGAAAGTACGTGAAAGTATTACTCTCTGCAAGCGTGCGGTGAATCGTGAATTGGGCGATTTTCGTTCAGCGAAAATCGTCATGGTGAGTGTGGATTTTGCCGAGATCGAACAGTGTCAGTCTGACGGTGGTTGGAATGCTGTTGTCATTTAAGGAGACGCCGCTGAGAAACTGGTTGTGGCAGGGGCTAATT
>CACECO010000034.1 GCA_902558075.1 uncultured Litorivicinus sp.
GACTGAAAAATCTCGGCCTCGACTCGGATCGAATCAATTGCCCGATTGGTATCGTTGGTATCCTCGGAAAGGAACCCTCAGTGATAGCAGTATCAGCCGTAGCAGAGTTTCTTCTGTGGCAGGCAGCAGAGAGTATCAAAAATTGAAGCATGCCCTGAGGATACTGACCGTGAACTTCGAGATAAAGACCCTGAGGTGACGTCCGTGGCATCAGAACAAAAAGAGCCTTTTGTTATCAGAGGCAAACTTTTTACCTTTCTCGACGATGGCGAAAACAATGAGTACTGGTATGACGACGACGGGGTTATGGTAGTCGGTAACGAGGGACGAATCTTATTTGTTGGTTCTACGGTTCCTGGCGAATATTCACACTATAAAGTCATTAACACTCAGCATTTGATCATTCCCGGTTTCGTTGACGCGCACGTGCACTATCCGCAGTTACCAGTCATTGCCTCATACGGTGCCTCCCTCCTCGAATGGTTGGACAAGTATACGTTCCCCGAGGAGGGCAGATACGGAGATAGATCATACGCGGGTGCACGTGCCGCTGAGTTCCTGGCACTAATTCTGGAGAGGGGAGTGACGTCCGCTGCTGTGTTTTCTACGATTCATGACGTGGCGTTGGAGGCATTACAAGTCTCGAATCGTGACTTTGGTTTGAATCTTGTCTCTGGTATCACAGGAATGGATAGGGGTGCTCCCGATCAATTGTTGGTGGATCTCGCTGACTTTAAAGAGATTAATCAGAAGGCTATCGAGCGCAGTCGAGATATCGAAAGATTCAGTTACGCAATAACGCCCCGATTCGCGCTCTCTTGCTCCGAGAATATGCTGGATTACTGCGGTCAGCTTCTGGAATCCGATCAAAGCTTGTTGATGCAAACTCATATCAACGAGACAGAAGACGAGATCTTGGCGACTGCGGCGTTATTTCCCAAAGCCACTGATTATCTCGATGTGTATGCGTCATTTGGCTTACTTGGTGATCGGTCACTATTCGCTCATGGGATCCACAACACCGAAATTGAGTACGAGAAATGGGCCACAGCAGGTGCAACTGTGATCCATTGTCCTACGAGCAATACGTTCCTTGGCTCGGGGCTCTTTGACGCCGATGGATACATCTCGAGGGAGATCAATGTAGCCTTAGGGAGCGATGTGGGTGGTGGATTTTCATTAAACCCTTTTGTGACTATGGCCGAGGCATACAAAGTCGCAAAGCTGAGGGGTCAGGTATTATGTCCCTTGCGTCTGATGTATTGGCACACGCTGGGTGGTGCGAAGGCTATCCATCAGGGAGAGACTGTTGGCTCATTGGAGCTAGACAAGTACGCCGATTTTTGTCTGGTTGACATTACTAGCGATGACGTTGGCTCTGAAATATGGGAGCGGGCAGCTACCGTGCAGGACAAGTTATTTAGCTTGATGTTTGCGATGCCTGATTCCAAGAATAGGGTCGTAGCCACATTCACCGCCGGAACATTACGCTGGCGCCACGAAATTCAATCAGGTTTATGAAAATTTATCATCGTGATGCTCTCTCCAATTGAATCGATGTTCGAAAGAAGTGATCACCATTATCTGGAGGGTGAATATTTCGATTGAGCTAGAAAAAGCTAACTACCACGATAGGTTGAAAATCCGTAGGGACTCAATAATAAGGGGACATGATAATGTGCGTTCTCGGCGATGCCGAATCGAATTGGAATCATATCGAGAAAAGGATATTCTGGGAGTTCTAACCCGAGGCTTTTTAAATAACCACCGGCATGGAACGTGATTTCATAGACCCCAAGTAGCGCATCTTGGTCCGATAATAATTTATCCGATACGCGACCCTCAGCGTTGGTGGTAAAAACGCCAAGGTCCTTAGGGTGTGGCTCGATGCGTTTAAGCGTGATTTCCAGCCCTGCGGCTGGGGTGCCTGTCGCTATGTTAAGCACATGTGTTGAGAGGGTTGTCATAGTCGTCTCCGGGTTGATCGCGCTTTTTTGAGGCGAGTTTCAGGATGGGTCGTTCTAAACCTTTGTTCCACGGTGGGTTCGAGACATGTCAGTGATTCTCGAGCCAAGCACCCAGTATTTTGCGTTCCTCTGGGGTCATTTGGGTCATGTTGCCTGGCGGCATCGCGTGAGACGCAACCGACTGCGCGTATATTTGTTGCTTGTATTTTTTCATATCGGTAAGCGTCTCTAAAATAACGCCTTTCGGCGGACCAGAGAAACCTGGTGTTGTAGGTTGTGCGGCATGACAACCTGTACAACGAGTTGCTACAATAATTTGCACATCGTTATCGCTAATCATGTGACTGGCTTCTAGAGCGATAGTGGGAGGCTTAGCCCAAACAGCTAGTGTCACAACCAGTGCCGTGGCGACCGGCCATTGCCATCTCAAACGGAATCCTTTCGCACCGGCGTGCCCGGCATTGAAATAGTCGCGGATGATCGCGCCGATCAGGACCACCAGGGCGACTAACATCCACAAATCTTCTCCGACAAAGGTCATGGGATAATGATTCGAGAGCATCATGAAAAGTACAGGCAGCGTCAGATAGTTGTTGTGGGTAGAACGCTGCTTTGCCTGTAGGCCTAGTGCAGGGTCTGGTGTTTTACCTTGCTTAAGCGTAGCGACCACTTTTTTCTGATTGGGGATAATGATGAAGAACACGTTGCCCGTCATCCAGGTCGCAACCATGGCCCCAACATGCAGCAGTGCGGCGCGCGAGCTGAAGACTTCGCTGTAGCCATAAGCAGCTAATAAAACCACCACGTAAACAAGGAGACCGAGTATTCTCAGATCTTTTCCGACCGGCGTCTTACAAAGCCCATCGTATATGATCCACCCAACCGCCAGTGATCCGAGCGACAGGCCGACTGCCTGTAGCACTGATAAGTCAGCCACTGACGAGTCGATCAAGAATACTTGCGCTCCCCAATAGTAAGTCACGACTAGGAGTGCGAAACCACTGATCCACGTGAAATAGCTCTCGTACTTGAACCAGTGGAGTTCTTCAGGCATCGCTTCTGGGGCCACGAGATATTTTTGAGCATGATAAAATCCGCCGCCATGGACGCTCCAGGATTCACCATGGACGCCCTTGGGCAAGTGTTCGGCTTTGCGAAGAGAGAGGTCTAGCCAGACGAAATAGAACGAACTACCAATCCACGCAATTGCTGTGATTACGTGGAGCCAGCGTAGGAGGAGGCTTGCCCATTCCATCCAGTAGTCAGCCATAGTTTATCCTCTAGGCGGTGCATTTTTTCGGGAATCCCGACATAGTTAGTTAGGATTAGTACTTCGACACTACATATGTTAACAAATTAGTGGAGAGAGAATTTGGAACAAGATTATCCTCGCGATTTAAAAGGCTATGGGGGAAGCCCACCTCATCCAAATTGGCCCGGTAAAGCACGTGTGGCAGTTCAGTTTGTCTTGAACTACGAAGAGGGTGCTGAGAATTCGATCCTTCATGGGGATGCGGCGAGTGAAATATTTCTCTCCGAGATAATCGGTGCCCAGCCGTTTGAGGGCCGCCGTCATATGTCGATGGAGTCGATCTATGAATATGGGTCGCGTGCTGGTGTGTGGCGTATCCTCGAACTATTCCGGTCGCGTCAGATCCCGCTGACAGTTTTTGGTGTTGCCATGGCGATGGAAAGACATCCAGGGGTGGTGGAGGCGTTTCTAAAGGATGGCCACGAAATCGCGAGCCACGGATACCGTTGGATTAACTACGATGGGTTTTCTCATTCTGATGAGCGAGAACACATGGAAAAAGCGATCGAGATTCATGCACGCTTAACTGGTGAGAAGCCGGCTGGATGGTACACAGGACGAACTAACGAGCACACCCGTGGTCTGGTTGCTCAGTATGACCATTTCGAATATGACGCTGATGATTATTCGGATGACCTTCCGTTTTGGAGTCGGGTCGAGACCAGTCGCCCACACCTCGTTGTTCCCTACACCCTCGACACTAACGACATGCGGTTCGCGACAGCCCAAGGATTCCACACGGCTGAGCAGTTTTTTCAGTACCTAAAAGATGCGTTTGATGTGTTGTATACGGAGGGTGAGACCGCTCCTAAGATGATGTCGATAGGATTACACTGCCGTCTGATCGGTAGGCCATCGCGTTTCAGGGCGCTTCAGCGATTTCTGGACTATGTGGTGACGCACGACCAAGTCTGGATTGCGCGTAGAATTGATATTGCGAGGCACTGGGCGACGGAGCATCCTTGCATGGTGGGATCGTGAGTCGATCCCCTTACCCTGAGCGATTGGATCTCATGGATTTCATAGCCGTGTTTGGCTCTGTCTATGAGCACTCTCCGTGGGTTGCTGAGGCGGTTTATCCATCGTTGACACCGGGCATTGACGTGGCTCCGATGGCGAAACAGATGCGGTCTGTGGTTGACACTGCATCTGATGAACTAAAGTTAGACCTCCTTCGTGCACACCCGGATTTGGCTGGCCGGCTGAGTTTGGCTGAGCTCACCGAGTCGTCCCGCTCAGAGCAGACAGACGCAGGGCTTGACCGGTGTACGCCTGAAGAGCTACGTGATTTTCAGGAACTGAACCGCGTATACACCGAACAGTTTGGGTTTCCGTTTATAATCGCTGTGAGGGGGTTACAGCGCACCGATATTTTGGAAGCGTTTCGGATCAGAGTGAATAATTCGTCTAACACAGAATTTACTACAGCGATTGAACAAGTCCACCGGATTGCGAAATTGCGTTTGGAGACCATAATTAATGAGAACTAATATCGCTTTACCCGCGTTTGCGGTTAACTGCGAAAACCTTGCTAGTGCTAAGGCCGGCGCTGAGGCTGTGGATTGTAGTGATGATTTTTTTGCGGACAAATCAAGACTTATCGCTGACTCGGAGCCCGAATTCTATTCAGGGTGGTACGACGACCATGGCCAATACATGGACGGTTGGGAGTCTCGTCGCCGCAGGACTACTGGGTACGATTGGTGTGTTATTCGTCTGGCAAAACCGGGGAACATTGTCGGTTTTGACATAAATACAGCCCACTTTACAGGCAACTTTCCTCCAGGGGCTTCGATCGAGGGCTCGTCAAGCGAGGGTACTCCATCGGAATCTGACTGGAAGCAGTTACTTGCGCCGGTAACTCTAACTGGTGATCGCCAGCATTTTTTTGAGTCTCAGCACCACGAGAAACCGATTCGATGGGTGAGGCTAAACATTTACCCCGACGGCGGTGTGGCGAGACTCAAGGTTTACGGTGAACCGGTTGATGGTCGGACTAACGACCCACGGTACAGGCAGCCAGATAACGAGCTATCTGCGCTTAAATTTGGTGGCCAGATAGTCGCCTACTCGAATGCACACTATGGCAACCCGGAATTTATTTTGACCCCTGGTAGAGGAGTGAATACGGGTGACGGCTGGGAGACGGCGCGGCGAAGGGTGCCCGGTAATGAGTGGATTATTATTAAGTTGGGTAGGCCGGGAATCGTAGAACGTCTAGAGATTGATACCGCCCACTTTAAGGGGAACTTTCCCTCAGGATGCACGCTACAGGCGGCCCTAACTCCAAACCTGCAGCAGGAGGCGTTGGTGGCTCAGGCGATGTTTTGGGAGGAGATACTGGACTACAGAGAGCTATCAGCAGATTCTATTCACTCCTTTGATATCAAAACGCTCGGGGCAATATCTCACGTGAAATTAAATATCTATCCAGACGGCGGGGTGTCACGAGTCCGAGTTTTCGGTCAGGCGAAGTAATGTTGCATATTCAACCACAGCGTTTAACACGCGACGCGTTTGCCTCGTTTGGGGACGTGATTGAAATTGAGGGGTCCGAGCAGTTCGAGATTAACTCGGGTTACACGACGCGAGTTCACGATCTGATCGACGTCCAGCTAGGTGGTGAGAACGCGAGGGCGCAGTTCAGCTTTTTCTTGGGTAGGCCGCGCCCTTTGGAAATAAAGATGCTTGAAAAACATCCTCTGGGTAGTCAGGCCTTTTATCCGGTAGATAACAAGCGGTGGTTAGTGGTCGTCGCGTCGGAGCCAGAACCAGAGGCCGTCTGTGCATTTTGGGCGACGGGTAGGCAGGGCGTGAATTACCACCAGAATGTCTGGCACCATCCGTTATTGGTGTTAGAGCCTCAACAGTTTGTCATCATCGACCGTGGTGGGGATGGCCATAACTGCAACGAGGTTAAATTAGTCACGAGCGTTCTGATACAGCACGATGATTGTTAGATCATTTAATGGTCATCGGTCCCGTAAATGCGATCGCCCGCGTCCCCAAGCCCTGGAAGGATGTAGCCCTTGTCGTTGAGTCTGTCGTCAACTTTGGCGACCACGAGCTTAATGTCGGGGTAATCAGAGGTGATGCGTTGCATCCCCTCGGGACAGGCAAGGATATTGACCACCGTTATCTGATCTACCCCCGTTTCGATTAGTTTTCGAAGAGCCACGCTGAGGCTATTTCCGGTCGCCAGCATGGGATCGACCACGATGCAATGTCTGTCCCGTACATCGTTTGGAAGGTTGGTGTAGTAGTCATCGATCTCGAGCGTCACTGGTTGACGAGCGAGTCCGATGAATCCTATCGATGCGTCGCTTATCAAATCCCGAAGAGTCTCTGCCATG
>CACECO010000035.1 GCA_902558075.1 uncultured Litorivicinus sp.
TCGCGAGTAGAAAGTGAGCGGTTGATTGCCTTGACCGAAGCCTTGGGGTTTAGGCAGGCGGCCCCTGGCATCCAAACTCCGCCCGGGATGCGACAGAACACAACTGTCCATTGGATGGCTCATCCTCGAGATGCTGGGGTTTTATTTTCCCGAATCGAAGCCTTCATTCCCTCGGTCATTGAGGGTCGGCAAAGTATGGGTGCATTGAGTCACCGCTTTAATACCTATCGTTACACGGTCGGCCAAGAATTCAAACCGCATCTGGACGGTGATTGGCCAGGCTTTGCTGTGAACAAGAAAACACAGAATCTCGAGTATTGGAAAACCGGTCGTTCGATGTTGTCGATGCTGCTGTACCTCAATGGTGAACAGGAAGGCGTCGTGGGTGGTGATACCCTCTTATTGGACGGTCAGACGGTCGTTCATCGAGTCAATCCGCGTTGTGGAAGAGCGTTATTTTTTCGACACGGAATTCACGATCGGTCCGTGCTGCACGCTGGCGAAATTCTCCGTGATGGGGCACCTAAGTATGTGATTCGAATCAACGTGATGTACCAGTAAGGGCCGCTCGGTTCGGGACAGTCGTAGTATCGATTTACTACCAACCCAATCGATTACTTTGTAACAATCCAACTAGTCGTTACGTGAGGGATAATAGCTATGTCGACATCCGGTTTTAAATTAAACCATTCAATGTTGCGCGTGAAAGACCCGCAGCGGTCTCTCCATTTTTATCGTGAGATTCTTGGTGCCACATTAATTGAAACATTTACGTTTGATAGTATGGGTTTTAGTCTCTACTTTTTGGGCTTTGAAGCTGGACTGACTGATAAGATGACGACGGACCGCGCGGAGCGTATCGAATGGTTGGCTCGGCAATCGGGCTTAGTAGAACTGACGCACAATCATGGTACCGAGACCGATGATGCCTTCGAGGGCTACCATAACGGTAACAGCGAGCCCAAAGGTTTCGGTCATATCTGTGTCTCGGTTCCCGATGTCAATGCGGCTTGCGATCGTTTTGAATCGATGGGCGTTGAATTCGTGAAACGACCAAATGATGGCTCGATGAAGGGCATCGCATTTATCAAAGACCCGGACGGATATTGGGTTGAAATTTTCGCTCCGGTCGATTTGAAAAACGTGATTCTGGAACATACCTGAGACGCTTTTATTCAATTGCGGCGCATAACGGATCTCGATTATGCGCTGCCATTGTCGTAACTGATTCATTGAGTTTGAAGTAATCCGCCACAATAATTGACACCGCGGGAAGAGTGAGTAATAACGTGCCGTTTGGTGATTGATTGTACCGCAGGGGATATTTGTGATGCGTCGCGCGTTACTCGTTGTGGATTGGTTCTTAACTATTCTATTTGCAATATCAATGATCGGATTGATTGTTGTTCTTTTAGGTCTCGGCGATGACTTGGACATTTTGATCTTTTTTGTGGTGTTGGGGGTACCCTACGGGCTGTTACGATTCGTTGTGCTGGGCAGTCCGATTCCATTCACTAGACTGCCGAGAGATCAGATCTGAGTTACAGCCAAGATGATTCGTGCTTTTGCCGATCGAGGGTCGCATTGCGTTGTCTGTGACAAATCGACAATTAGGCTATTCGGCGATCTGCCAGTTACCTTTTGTAAAATCATAATGTATTCGCTCGGGACACTCACTTGAGTGAAGCGTTACGCCCAACTGCTCGTCGGTGGATGTGCTGACCGGAACGTAGAAGCACTTGAAACTATCGTTCTGATAAGGCTCTTGTTGATCAAGCGCCATGTTAACTGAGGTACTGGGTACTCGGGCTGGTTCACGGGGTTGCTCGCTCGAATTGAGAGAGCTAGAGACATTGGCGCAGCCAATTAAACAGCACAATATACCAAAGCAGGGAACTTCAATTCTGACCCTCATAGATTGAGAAACGACCCCTTCCAATCTAGATACACTAAGAACACAGGGTCACCAACTAAACTTAATACCCCGAAAATGGTGACAGCTGACATTACGTAGACCCCTTGCATGCGAAGCCACAAAGTGAGGTCTGGTTTGATTTTTTCGGTAGCTGTTGAGGATAAACAGGGGTCATCACCCAAGATGAGCATTTGTTCCTCTTTCTCTGACCAGAAACACAGGGTCGTCAAAATGATGCCGAAACATAGACTTGCAGGTAGCCACAGTCCGTATCCGCTGGTGTCTCTTGCGATTAAGTAGGCACCGATTGAGATGAACGCACCGAGCATCGCGGGCAAACAACATGGGATCCTGACTCGATTATTTATGTCTCCGAGTGCTGAGTTCTCGTCTGTAAAGGTTGGCATGCTTTAGGCTTCCTCGACTGAGCTAACCAACGAGCTTCTCGATGGATTCGCTCGGAATTCGACCAGAATCTCGCCAACGATAGACCGTATTCGGTGTGACTTTTAGGAGCTGAGCGACAGCCTTGACCGAGCCATGCTGGGCAATGATCGAATCAACAGATACCTGTTTAGGTTTAACTTTTCGGACCTCAGATCGCTGCATTAACTCGCTGATAGCGGCCGTCCATTTATCCGGGACTAATCCAGATTTCTTCCAAGCTTGTACCGTTGATGGATTGAGTTCCAAGGCGTTAGCTAAGGCTTTGATTGAGCCAAAATGGTCGACTACTTTTGACAGACGCATGATGACCTCCAGTCACTACTGGTCTTAGTGGTTGGTTTCCGAGGACCATATTTAATCCTTATTGATTCGTTCATGTCAATCATTGATTGTCTTTGTGTCGCAGAAGGCGCTCTCAAACTGAAAAAAGTTTTTCATTTCGATTTTTGGATAATGATTGACCACTGAACGAATCGTTAACGAAACCCACGCAACGGAGTATTCCGGTTCAAAGAAGGGCGTTAGAAAAATATGAGCTGATCCTAAAAGTTTCTTGTGCTCTTCTCGAAGAGAGAGGGCTCCCTGGTATTTCTACCCGAGAAATCTCGAGGTGTGCTGACTACATCAACTCAAGTGTTGGCATGCGATGTAGCTGTTGATGCTTTCTAATTTGCTGTTGATGCTTCCTAATTTGTGGATCAATCCAAAATCGATCAGTTTTCGAGCGCAGCACACTGTAAGGATGTGACTTTATTTGAGGAATAATATGGTTTTGATGAGGCATTAGGTTACATGTTGATCAATAAGAACAATCAATTGTCGTTTTGGGTCTTAGATGCACATTCGTCTTCACAAAAGCTGCGACACAGTAGCAGCGTTGAGAAGTTGATCCGTCAAATCGTCAGGTAAGTCCCTGCCTATTACTTCGCAACGACTCTCCTCGCAATAGGACACTGACAGTTCTGTCAAAACACCGCTGGCAAGGTTGAAAACTTTACCCTCGTCGTTTGTGCGGAAAATACCTTTGAATCGTTCAACATCAATACCATGCAATATCAATCTTAGCTGGTTCACATCAAAAAGAAATCGAGAATCGAATCGAAATCCTGAGCTCACAAATCCATTACCGGCATTTGATGCGACCAGATATCCCGAGTCGGGAATAGTAAGCTCGTTCAACTGAGTTCCAATCGGGTTTTGATGGTCGTGTTGTGGGGGAAATTGCTCAACATATCGCGAAGCTCTGTCCAGTAGCTCAAGGTCTACCATCCCCTGCTCCGAAAATATTACCTCGGTCTCTGGACCGCATTCATGGCTCGTAAATGTCAATAAACGATCTTGATCAACGGGTTCGTAGAGGTCGTATTTGTTACCAATAATGATATCGGCGCATTTGATTTGTTGGATAAAGGTATCGTTTTTTAGGTATTTGTCTTGGTTGAGCATCCTCGCATCAACTAGAGTTACCACAGCGTTGAGCCGGAGCGTCTTTTGATTAAACTCAGAGGAGAGGGTCCTGATAACTTCTTCGAGGTGTCCGAGCCCGGTTGGTTCGATTAGCAGGCGGTGAGGGCGAGCCCGGGACAAAAGCTGATTCAATGCCATCTGCATCGGGAGCCCGTTCGTGCAACACATGCATCCACCGGGAACTTCTCTTAGAAAAATTTCTTTTTCATTACTTGTACTGGTCTCTAGCAAACTGGCATCAACGCCCACCTCGCCAAATTCATTCACCAAGACGGCCCATCGCTCATTGTTTGGCTTTTGGCGCAATAAGTTTCGTATGGCCGTTGTTTTACCTACGCCTAAAAAACCAGAAATGATACTCGTAGGAACGTTAGGGATGATGTCTGTGGATTTGGTCATAGATTCTAAGAGTAAATTTCCTCACCTGTGATTCGGGGATGAGATCGGTGGGATGCTTCCACAATTTCGACATCCTCTATATTTTTCGATTCCAGCCAAAAATATTTTCAGGCCTCGCTGCCCTTACAAGAATGGCAGAGGCCGTGGATTTCCATGGTTGACTTTTTGGGCACCAAGCCCGCTGTCTTGGCCACTGAGCGGATTTGTGACTCCAGATTATCATCGATAATTTCAGAAACTTGATCACACCCGTCACAGATCACAAATCCTGCTATCTGGTGGGCGCAATCGCTGTGCTGGCAGGCAACAAAGCTATTTATGCTCTCCAATTTATGAATCAGACCCAGGGCTAGCAATTTTTTAAGCGCCCTATAGATCTGGGGAGGCGCCTTGAGACCGTGCTCTTTCAATTGTTCGAGCAGCGAATATGCAGTTTGCGGCTTTGGGGCAGCTTTTAACGTGTCTAGAACGAGGATCTGATTTTTGGTGAGAGATTTGCTCACGACATCGCCCCATGACTAGCATTGTTCGAATATTTCCGCTTGATGCTTCTGATCTTCGCCATTGACAACGTGCTGACTATGAAGAGCAGCAACAGAGCTGCGACGATACTCGGTCCCGCTGGTGTGTCCAATGTAAGGGAGCTCTGTAGACCCATGATGACTGATAAAATACCTACTAGGACGGCAAATAGAGCCATCTGCTCCGGCGAATTAGAAAAACACCTGACCGATGCGGCAGGGATAATTAATAAAGCCGTGATGAGTAACACTCCAACAATTTTCATCGAGATCGCTATTACGGAGGCCATGAGTATCATAAAAATCACTTCGGCGCGTTCTGGCCTCAGACCCTCAGCCCTTGCTATCTCTGGACTTACTGTGGCTGCGAACAATGGTCGCCAGATTACCTTCAATACGAGTAATACGACCGTGCCGCCTAGTCCGATAGTCAGTAGATCAAATTGATTGATCGCCAGAACGTCCCCAAACAGAAAACCAAGTAAGTCAACACGCACCCATGTCATGAATGAGAGCGCTATGAGTCCTACAGCCAGTGTTGAGTGCGCCAGTAAACCGAGTAACGCGTCAGACGAGAGGGGGGCTATTTGTCTCAGCATCAGAAGTGCGAGACCCATCAATACCGAGATCACGAATACCGCGAGCATTATATTGACCTCCAAAAGAATCGCGAGCGCGACCCCCAACAGTGCTGAGTGTGAGAGTGTGTCGCCGAAATAAGCTAGGCGACGCCAGACTACAAAGCACCCGAGAGGACCGGTTATGATGGCAACGCCGATGCCTCCGAGGAAGGCCCGAAACAGAAAATCGTCAAGCATTCGTCGTGATCTCTCTGTTGTCTTTAGAATTTTCCGCCATCTCTTCCAACTTTACCATGGACCCGTCTGTTGCGTGGGTGTGATCGTGCATGTGCTCGTAGATCGCTAGGTTGGCAGATAATTTTGAGCCATACAGAGTGCGGAATTCTGACGATGTTGAGACGGCTCTAGGGGTCCCGGAGCAGCAAATATGGCCGTTCAGACAGATAACATGGGTCGTCGCGGACATCACAAAGTGCAGATCGTGTGAAATTAGAAGGACCCCGCAATTGAGAGTTTTAGCTATCGTTTCGATCAGATTATACATCGCCTCTTCACCAGAATTGTCGACCCCCTGAACCGGCTCGTCGAGCACCAAAAGTTCAGGTTTCTTGGCGATGGCTCGGGATAGGAGCACTCGCTGAAACTCACCACCAGAGAGCGTATTTACTTCAGAGTTGAGTAGGTGAGACGTGCCGGTCATCGCCAACGCTTCATTAATTTCGGTCTCTGAGCAGGCACCGGTCAGATTCAAGAACCTGTTAACCTTCAAGGGGAGGGTCCAGTCAATCGATACCTTCTGCGGGACATAGCCGACACGCAGCTCAGATTTTTGGAGCGCTGCACCCTCGTCAAGGTCTAGGAGACCGAGCGCCATTTTTGCTGAGGTTGTTTTGCCTGCGCCA
>CACECO010000036.1 GCA_902558075.1 uncultured Litorivicinus sp.
GCTCTACATGCAACTCCACCGGCAATTTTATTTTTTTTGGAGATTTTGGGTTTTTGTGGGGTTGCCCCGGTGGATAGGCGGGAAGGGTAGAGGTTGGTGTGTGGATCGGTGTATCGTTTAGGGATGGAACGGATAAACGTTGTAAGGAGAATATTATCAATTTTTTTGCAGTAATCTTTGCAGAGTGTGTTTTAAATTGCCTTATTTATGTTGCATAAATGGTCAAAAGAATGTGTTCAAGCAAATTCTTGATTGTGAGTTTGGCTCTTCTATTCCTTTCAGAGCCATCTTGGAGTCTGACCTTTAAGTCTGATGGTTCAGTCGTGCAAAGCGATGGAACGGTGGTGCGCCAAAAAGCGTCTCAAAGATTTGTTGAACGATTTAACAAAAAAATAAATTGGCCGGTAAGTACATCACTTTCGACTTCAAATAGCTCAATAAAGGGCTATTTTGGCAACGGCTACTTTCTACCGGGTACACCGTTGCTGAGTCTCCACGGCATACGAATGGGTGACAATTACGTAGAGAAGATCGCTGAAGTCAACGGATTCAATAGTAAATCTAGTCTAATGCGATTTATGTTGAGCTCTGCTACACCGAGTTTTATAACAAATGAACTGAATATCACAGAAGACCAAGCTGTCAAATTTGCAGCCCAAGTGTCTTCCGATGACATTGCTTATGTGGAGTCGACTGAGCGATTTTCATCCGATGAAAAAATGCTATTAAGTTTGCTTCGTGAAATTGATCAATTAGAAGTAGAACTTGATTTGAACGAGCTCGATCAAGTGGTTTCTGGGTCTATCGAATCGGAGGTGGAGAGGCAACTCGAGAGTTCCGTTGAAGACTCCGTTGCTGAATCTATTGAAGACTCCGTTGCTGAATCGTTAGAACAATCGATTGAGTCTGCGATGGAGGCATCTTTCAACCAAGCTATTCAAAATATCATCGATTCGGGAGGCACTATATTAGAGACTGAATTTAGTGAAGCGGGTTGGTCAATAACTCATGAAGGGGGCTCCGCCGAATGAATCTGAGGAGAGGGCTTCTTTTTTTTATCGCGCTGGGATGGAGCTGCTTCACTCATTCGTTCCCGCAAAACTGGGTTTCGAACAACCCAAGTGTGAGTTGTAAATTTCTTGTCACCAAATATTTTCAAGAGTTTGCGGTGACAGGCGATAGCATCGTTCTGAGTTTAGAAAAGTTGAAGATTTATGATAAGAAGGGCTGGTTTGACAAACTAGAGTTTTACGGTTTTCAGTCCAACTTCTCTGGATCAAATCGGACGCTTACATTAATCAAATCTGCCGACGAGCAATCATGGGTGGCATCAATTCCCGATCAACTCTTAGGTTGTAGAATGCGTGTACAAGCAATCTCTGAAGAAGAAAAGGTCGCGATTCTTGAGAGAAACGAATCGAGTCTAGCTTTTCCAAAGACGGCCGGCGCAACAGAGGCACAAGCTGATGATCAGAAAGGAAGCCTTCAGACGAGCAGTGTTAAGGAGCTTAAAGCAGTTGAGGTAGAATCAAATTCATCCTTTGAAGCAACTAAAGATTTGACTCAAGAATTAGATCGCCTGAGGGCTCAGCTGGCTCAGCTCAAAACTGAAAGGCAAGTATTGAAAACGAAAATCGATGTAGATGAAATGCCTCCGCTATTAGAGATCTCTAAGGTCTCCTCCAGTGGAGGGCGGGGATTAATTGAGGGATGGGTTAAAGACAATGTTGGTGTCGCTGAAGTTAGATTGCAGGGAAAGGTCATTAGGATTAATGATGACGGTCAGTTTTTAGGAACAGTTTATGTGCCAGATGGTGGTGCTAACGTTACGATCATCGCAACTGACTTTTCTGGACTGCAATCTAGATCTGAACTATTCATCGAGCGTGCCGATATTGCTCAATCTGAGATCACTTTTGAAAAACTTGATCCCTTGAATTTGCGAGCAGAGCCAAACCCTGATGCCATTGCGTTGATAGTCGGAATTTCAGAGTATGAGAATGTCTCGAAAGCGGATTTTGCGGACAGCGACGCGGCAGTGTTCGCCGATTATGCGAAGTTCAAACTTGGTGTTAGTGATGACCGGGTCATTTTTTTGAGTGATGAGGCGGCTGACATAACAGGAATATTGCTTTCTCTTCAAGATCGATTGAATCGTTCTGTTCGTAAAGATAAATCAGATGTTTATATTTTCTTCGCAGGACATGGGTTGGCTTCGGATGATGGTGAACAGGCGTATTTAATTCCATACGATGGCTCACCGCGCCTTTTGGCTCGGACAGCGATCTCTAGGGACGAACTCTTTGAGGAAGTTTCAAAAGCTAGTCCGCGGTCTGTCACGGCCTTCTTAGATACGTGTTATTCCGGCGATACCCGCGGTGGTGCAGAACGATTAATTGCGGCCCGTCCTCTGGGTATTATGGTAAGAGAACAAATGGTGCCGGAGGGTTTTACTGTTTTTACAGCGGCCGCGGGTGACCAAACCGCCAAACCTCTGAAAGAAGCCCAACATGGTATGTTCTCGTATTTCCTGATGAAAGGTATGGAAGGCGGGGCTGACTCCGACAGAGATAATCAGATCACGGCCCGCGAGTTACATACCTATGTACGGGAGAACGTGGTCCAGCAGAGTGGTGGCTCGCAGGTTCCTGAATTGCAAGGGGACGCAGAAAGGGTATTGGTGCGGTTTCGGTTGGGGGTATTAAATCCTTAGTTTGTCGGAATATGCTGCTAAAGTACCTAGAAAATACTTAAAAGCCGCCTAAATACGGGATTTTATAAGGTTTGAGTATCCCTAAATCGTTGTAGAGCACTATTTATTGTGTTGACTTATCGATAACCTGAAAATTGATTGATACAAGCTAAATCTGACGCTTCAATCAAGATACGCTTGCCTGGGCTAATCCCATAGAAACCATATCGACATTCCCGTCGGTTTTTTTATGTCCGTTACTCACTGTTGTCATACCACGGTGTACCTATAGGGGTCCAACGGGAAGCCCGCGTGTGAAACATTGACTTCAAACATATTGGTCTTGCCTCCCATAGAGATACCCCTAAGGCAGGCCGTCAGGTAGCACATAGTGCATATGTAGTGCTTACCGTTGGGAGTGGGCGACCCAGAAATTTGGCCAATCTTTACCTCGATCTACCAGCGGTCTAAAAGAATAAATTAATTTCTAAATTTTTCATGACACGTCTTACATGTTCTTGTCAATTGCAGAAAACTATCTTTAGCTAATACAAAATCCTCGCTTTCTATTGCTGTTTTTACTTGACGAGCCTTATTCAGGTAATCCGTATTCAGGTTTTTAAATCCCTCAAAATTAGACCAAATAGACCCACTTGCATCGGAGCTATTTGTCACAGAAGCTTCGCTACCAGGCGGAAATGACGATTCTAATTTATTTGACCAATCCAAGTGGAATGTTATCGCTGCAAGTCCTGCTTCTTGATCACGATCACGAATAGATTGACGGAGAATTTTCATTTTACTCTTACTTTTATCGAACATGGCTTGTCTATCGTTAATAAAATTTCGTGTTTCCCCGAAGGTGACATCAGAAATAAAAAGACAAGCAAACAGCATCGAAAATGTTTTGAAAATGATAAGCCTCTCCACTTTAATAACCACCTAAACCAAATCATGAAGGCACTATTTCTAAGGTGAAAATGTCACGTTGTGCCGTTAGTCTGAATCCTAACAAGCGACGTAGCGATTCGAATCTTTTTTGTGCAACTTCTAATGTCAGTCTATATCCTACCTGGCATAAAGATAAGAATAATCTGATCATTCTTCAGTTTGATCACCTTTCTTGAACCAACGTATTTCCGTGTAAGGCATCATGAATACTCGTATACTTGTGTGGGATATCTGGATTCGATTGGGCCATTGGGGATTAACCGCGGCGATCGTCTTTCAGATCTTATCAGGCGAAGAAACCCATTTAATTGAGTGGCACGCAATCGTCGGTACTTGCATATTAGGCTGGGTTCTTTTTCGGGTAATCTGGGGTTTTTTTTGGTCCTCAATATGCGCGATTTAATAAACTTTCCCTGTCTCCCACACGAGTTCTTGAAAGCTGGTCGAATCTATTAGCTGGAAGAACCGAGCCAACACCTGGCCATACTATCCTTGGCGGGTTAGCGATTTATGTACTACTGGCGGTTCTTGCGATGACTGCTCTTGTAGGGTTGATGTCGACGGATGATATTATTTTAATGGGCCACTCGTTCCCTATATTCATCCTGTTTTGGCCAATCAAACCTCCAATATCCACGAACTCCTTTCAACGAGTGTGATCGTGCTTGCGATCACACATGTGAGTGCAGTGATCTATCATACGCTCCGTATGAAAGAGCGCCTGATCTTAGGCATGATAGATGGACGGAAGAAGTCATTTGGATATCCGTCAGGCACCCCACATCCTTCGGACAGAAAGACCATCCTTACAGGATTTTTTCTTATGAGCTTTTGTATTGGTGGGACCTGTTGGTTGTTCCTAGTTTATCTAGGCTTTTAACCATGTTTTCAGCTGCCAGGGGCATTGAATATTGGATAACTGGTCAGTTGGGTGATCAAATTGATCAGATAGATGGCGCATCAAAAAATACTGGTTAGTAGCATGACAATACTAGTGGTTATGGGGCGACAAGTTATGTCAGAGCCTGTAGACACGATGAAATTCTGTGGGAGGCAAACTTCTGATTGTTGATGGCCGTAAACAACCACTGGAGAGCATCGCTAATCAAGCAGACAGAGCGTTGGTTCAGTTCCAGAAATTGCGCGGGTAGCGGCTCGCAATTTTTAATATATCGGCTTCTTCTGTCAGCGATCGCGCGGGCGCACGATTACACCAAGTGTGGGACAAATTGTGGGATATGACCTGAGTATATTTAAATAAATTCAATAAAATCAGGATTTTTAAAATATTAATTAGGCGGACACTCTTCCGCCAAGTGTCCATCTAAAATCCTATTTTAAGGCTAGCTAGACGATTCTTG
>CACECO010000037.1 GCA_902558075.1 uncultured Litorivicinus sp.
TCTAATCCTCAAGAAGAGAAGTAGTCCGAATAAAAGAGCAACTAAAACCAAAAAAAACGCCATCCCAAACCAAGAATTGAGCTTTCTCAGAGCGCTTGTGATCACATTAGTTAAAGAATCACTCGATATTGATTCGATTAACACTTTAACTTGAGCTGGTAGAGGACTTAGAAGACTCGCACTCGGAGCCTCTGCCGATTCGATCACTGGCTGGGCTCCTGAAGATAAATTTTTTGTTTCGGAACTTGAGCTACTGGCTGGATCGGCGGTCAAAGTAGTTGATGAGTGAGGCGCTGCAGCAAGATCCAGTTTGGCGAGCTTCTTGCCTAAAACATCGAGTTTCTTCTCAAGTCCATCGATTTTATCCATTAATGATTCGACGGTGGGTGTCTTCGCCGGAGCTGGTATTGGCATCAATTCGGAGGTAGGTGCTGGTGCTGGTGATTGTGCTGGTGCTGGTGATTGTGCTGGTGCTGGTGATTGTGCTGGCGCTGGTAGATTCCGAGTCGTCATAACACCGCGATCAATTTGTAATTCGGCAACCGATAACGGATTAGCAAGCTCCGATGGAAAGTTTTCAATGTTGCCCTCCAGCCTGAAGTCACGCTTTGGCTCTTTCATATGCGCCTTAAAAATCGTCTGCGCGTTGAGCGTCGAGGTGTTTGCGAGCTCGGTTAGATAATTCTCAGATAACGTGAGGGTGGCTCCTTTTTTTAAAGCATTGATATTCCCGATTTCGAATGCTCTAGGATTTGTCTCATAGAGTGCGACGATGACCTGTTCGACTATCGAATCTGACGTCTTCAACCGCTCTGCAATTTTCCACATCGTATCGCCACTCTTGACCGTGATTACCCGCTCGGTTGGCGATTCGGTCATAATTGGCTTACCCACAATTAATGTGGGGGAAGTTAATGTTCTAGGTGGTTCCTTTAACGCAGGCTTGTTTGCAATTACTTTTGGCTGGATTGTTGCCGCCACTAAGAGGTTTTGCTGATCATTTGGCGTCATGATTTCGACTACTGTTGCAAAATTTTGTTTCGTCCAAGGTGTCGCACTGCGGATGATTAAATGTGGTTTTCCCTGGACATCAGAGATGGAGAACGTCAATCGGCTCAAATCGGCGTCTTGAATCAACTTAAAGGATGCGAAAGCCTCAACGCTTGCAAGAAGCGGAAACAAATTTACAGGGGCAACCGAACCAAGATTTTCCAGAGGGATCAGTAGCTCAAGTGGTTCGCCGAGCCGAGAAAGTGGTTTACTTTGACCCAAATCTAATGCGCTAGCCTGAATAGGCAAGAAGTAGATGATCCAAAAAAGAAATAAGTGTCTCGGTAGAGCCATCAGGTTGCCATCAAATAATTCTTCAACACGTCGTGGGCTTCTCGCGCCCAGATTGTTTTCTCAAGATCTGCTGTCAACATCAAATGCACCCAGTCTTTTGCGATCTGCCGAACACATATTCGCATATCTGCATCGTTTGTGACTCGGCCCGAATCTGGCGAAATACCCAATCCTGCCGAATACTGATCTGTCGCCTGGCTGATAATCAAATCGATCGATTGAGTGTCAGACGTCTGCAACCACAAGCTTGCATGAACCGTGTAGAAAAAATCTGACTGTAGCCGTTCAATCGATATATTGGCATTCTTGAGTGCATCTAAGTCATGAATTGACACAACCAAAGCCGACTCATCCAAGGTCCTGGCGTTAAACGCGAGCGTACCTCCAAAAGGCTGTGGCTCGGGATCGCGTCCATTGAATAGTTGAGTCACCTGCCCGGCGAGCGCTTCAACACCCTGTTGTTGCGCTGCTGCAGGCTCTCGTACCACGCCCTGTAACGTCTTGATCGAATCAACCGCTAGATCACCCAACAATCGCTTAAGCATCATAAAAAGTGAGGCCGTCGGCTTAAATATAACGCCATCACCGGTGTATGCATCGCTGAGATCAAAGACCACATCCGCTGTCGCAAGATCCGCTTCGGTATCAAGCTCAATGACAACGGTTCGCCCCTGAAAACGGCGCACCTCGCCGGCGGACTCCATCGAATCGACCAAGCGAAGACGGTAATCACCCTCAACTGCTTCAATGGCTTCTAGGATCGAGTCACAAAGGCCCGATCCTGCACCCGTGATCACAAGTTCAGTCACTCGCTATCCCTAAGAATCGAAAGCATCCGCTTCAATGGTTCTGCCGCACCCCATAGCAACTGATCGCCCACCGTAAAGGCATTAAGATACTCCGGCCCGAGGTTCATTTTCCGAACGCGACCAATTGGAATTCGCAAAGTGCCTGTCACAGCCGCAGGCGTCAGCTTCGCCATCGAGTCATATCGCTCATTTGGGATCAAATCAGTCCAATTCGTTCCGTTAGCCAGCACATCATTAATCTCATTAATTGGCACATCGTGCGTGAGCTTGACCGTCAATGCTTGAGAATGACAACGCATCGCACCAATGCGCACACAGGTTCCATCGATCGGTATAGGATTGGGCTCCCGGCGGAGGATCTTGTTACATTCCGCCATCGCTTTCCATTCCTCGCGACTTTGGCCGTTATCCAACTTGGTATCAATCCAAGGCAATAGACTTCCTGCCACTGGATATCCAAAGTTCTGGGTCGGAATCCCATTACCACGAAGTGCCTTAGTCACCTGACGATCGATATCAAGAATTGCAGATGACGGTGTCACCAATTTAGTAGCAACCTGAGACTCGAGGTATCCCATCTGGAATAACAGCTCGCGCATGCTATTTGCGCCAGCTCCACTGGCGGCCTGATAGGTCATAGCAGTAATCCACTCGACCCATCCCTGGCGAATCAGACTTCCAACCGCCATGAGCATCAAACTGACAGTACAGTTGCCGCCAACAAAATCCTTCTGGCCATTAGCGAGCGCCTGATCGATCACATCACGATTCACAGGATCTAACACAATCACGCTATCCGATTCCATCCGACGTGTGGATGCCGCATCAATCCAATAGCCGTTCCAGCCAGATTCACGTAACGGACCATAAACCGCGCTCGTGTAATCACCACCCTGGCACGTCACAATCGCATCGCAATTTGCTAACGCAGTGGTCGACATTGCATCTTGCAGTGTTTCTTTAGTCGCCTCAGCCGGCGCATCCTGCCCTATTTGAGAGGTCGAAAAAAAGACTGACTCAATTCCAGCAAAGTCGTTATCAGCACGCATCCGGTCCATCAAAACCGAACCAACCATGCCCCGCCATCCTACAAATCCAACACGCATCATCATTCCTTAATTCAGTGCCTTCAACACCGCTTCACCCATTACCCGACATCCAACGATTTGTTCGCCTGATGCGCCGGTTGCGATGTCTTTCGTTCTCAGTCCGGATGCCAACACAGACTTCACAGCGTTCTCAATTGCTTGTGCAGCTTTGGGTGCATTCAGTGAGTGCAACAGCATCATTGAAACCGACAAAATAGTCGCTAACGGATTCGCCAAATCGTGGCCAGCAATATCAGGAGCTGATCCGTGGCATGGCTCATACAACCCTTGCTTTTGACTATTTAGAGAAGCCGACGGGAGCATACCGATGGAACCCGTGAGCATTGCTGCTGCATCGGACAAAATGTCTCCAAACAAGTTCCCAGTCACCATCACATCAAATTGTTTGGGTGCCCGAACAAGCTGCATTGCTGAGTTGTCAACGTACATATGTGACAGTTCGACCTCAGGATAATCCTGACTCAGACGATCCATAACTTCACGCCAAAGAACAGTCACCTCAAGGACGTTGGCCTTATCCACGGAACAGAGCTTCTTGCCACGCGCCATCGCCGCATTAAAAGCAATCCGACCAATCCGCTCGATCTCAGGTTCCGTGTAACGGTCAGTGTTGTAACCCACACGTTGACCAGGCTCTCCCTCAATCCCGCGCGGCTCGCCAAAATAAATACCACCAATCAGTTCTCGGACAATGAGCAGATCAAGTCCACTCACCACATCAGCTTTCAAAGTCGAAGCAGACGCCAACTCTGGGTATAGAAGCGCAGGTCTCAAATTTGCAAATAGATCCATTCCCGCACGAATACTCAACAATCCTTTCTCAGGGCGCTGACCCATCGGAAGGTTATCCCATTTTGGTCCACCCACAGCGCCCAGAAGGACAGCCTCAGCATTGTTAGCTTTTGTGAGTGTTTTGTTTGGAAGGGGTTCGTTGGTCGAATCGATTGCAGCACCACCAATCAGACAATGTTCAGTGGTAATTCCCAAGGCATGCCGTTGATTGACTCGATCAAGAACACGCTCGGACTCAGCCATGATTTCGGGGCCAATTCCGTCACCCGACAGTAGAATAATATTTGGCATTAGTCGTCCTTAATCGTGGAATAACCAGGGTGCATCAACTGCACGCTTTGCCTCATACGCTCGAATTGCGTCTGCGTCCTTGAGAGAGAGACCAATCTCGTCCAGACCTTCCAGCAAACATGTCTTTCGAAACGGATCAATGTCGAATGATGTCCCGAAACCATTCGGACTCACCACTGTCTGGGATTGCAAATCGATGGTGATCTCGACCGGATTATCTCCGGTTGCTAGCGCAAACAACGCATCCACTTCACTTACAGCCAAGATCACCGGCAACAAACCATTTTTGAAGCTGTTATTGAAAAAGATATCTGCATAAGACGGTGCAATCACTGCCTTAAAACCATATTCGAGAATCGCCCAGGGCGCATGTTCACGGCTTGATCCGCACCCAAAATTATCTCGTACCAGTAAAATGCTGGCTCCAGCATACCGCGGATCGTTCAACACAAAGTCAGGATTTAATGGTCGTGCGGCATGGTCCATGCCGGGCTCACCGGGTTCCGTGTAACGCCAATCATCAAAGAGATTCACACCAAAGCCTGACCGTTTGATTGATT
>CACECO010000038.1 GCA_902558075.1 uncultured Litorivicinus sp.
GATCGATCGGCAGCGCTTGTCTCCTTAACTTTCAGC
The DNA here is from genome assembly GCA_902558075.1 of uncultured Litorivicinus sp. Taxonomy (GTDB): domain Bacteria; phylum Pseudomonadota; class Gammaproteobacteria; order Pseudomonadales; family Litorivicinaceae; genus HIMB30. The sequence goes on from CACECO010000038.1 coordinate 37, forward strand.
GATCAATGGAAATCTCTGTACGGGCGTTTTGCTGGTTTATCGACTGATGTTGTGATGGCGTCGTCGGGGCTGAGTTTTCTTTAGGAATTATGATTTACACATCGATGCTTATCGGGGCCTGTATCGCTACAGGTGTCGAGCTATCGGTCGCCAGGTCAGCCGATTACAGTCAACTTGATGCTCGATTGTGATGCTAGTGGGTATTTATTAGTTACAAAAGGCCATCATGGCAAGTCATTGGTGCGAACAATACTCACACAATAAGTGGCCAAGACATTGGTTAATGAGCTCGAAGTATTGTTGTGATCAAGTTATCAAACAACGCCTTCAGCCGAGGGTGCAGATGCAGTTCTACGGAAGATTGGATCAAATCTCTCTGCGTAGATGTGAAGCCGTCTGGTACCGAACAACAGAGATCACGCTACGCGAGGTGGATACGCGTCATATCTCTTTGAAAACAATGGAGTGCTTCGACCATCGTTGGCTGTATTTCCTCAGGGTGGTCGTCGATGTGACAGGCCACCTCGGGGAATACATTTCCAGGGGCATGGTCGTCAGGATATGCTCCGGGGTCTGTTGTCCAGTTGATGAGGGTTTAAAACGAGGTATTTGTCGCCATCACAGAGATATGTGACGGGGGTATTAATGTTTGGTTTTTTAAAAACAGATCCGAAGAAAAAGCTGGATCAGGAATACAAGACACTGCTAGAGCAGGCGATGCATGCCCAGCGCAGCGGTGACATACGGAAATATTCTGAGCTGACAGAGTTGGCCGAAATGAAGAAGAAAGAGTTGGACAGACTTTAACTAAGAAAGCAAAGAGCGGCGTTTGGAGCCACTCTTTATGTAGTCGCTTAGATCGTTTTTTTGTTGAGAAGGCTTGCGACCTCGGCAACAGTCATATTTTCGTACTCGCCTCTGCCGGCGAGCTGCTCAGCGATGCGGTAATTTGTTCTGAGTTGCTGACCCAGAATAATTCCGTCGTAGATAGGCTTTAATGTTGCGGCGACCTGTCGGCGGACGGCTACACAGAAATTACATGATGTTTCAAACGCAACGCTTGTGGCTTGCATAACTGACATTTTTTGGTTCCTTTTGAGAGTTCGTTACAATTAGTAACTATACTAAAGTCTATTCTAGTGCGATGCAACAAATAAATTTTTGGAATAGAAAAAAATGCATTTCAGGAATATTCAGGTGGAGCGACTGTGGCGCCATCAACCCGGTGTTTACTAATAGCATCAGATATAAAATCCGCTTGCTTTAGGTCTTCTACGAAGCTAGTGAGAAACGCAGCGGTCTCGGGGCCACGTGTTTTTGGTAGGCCCATCGCCTGCCTTATAGTCATATAGGGAGCGTCCAACATCTGAAGCTCCGTGTGGCGCCTCTTGTCGATCTCAAGCTGTTGAGTGACCCCTGCCGCGACGTCGTAGTCGCCGTCAAAGAACACATTGACCACGTCGGCCGACGACGGTGTATGAGTGATGGTCGCATTTCCTAGCATCCGGGACAGGTGCAAGTTGTATTCGTTACCTTTTCCGACGACCATAGTTTGTTTTTTCCGGTCGACTTGGCCCAACTCAGTGATTGGTGAACCAGCTCGGACAACGTGGCTACCTGTAATTAGCACTTAGGGTGCTGTAAAACTAATCTTCTCGCCGCGCTTTGGATCGACCGCGAAGAAGCCGACATCAGCCTCCTCAGACTCCACGGTATTGACTGATTTGCCAGCGGCATCAAAGATAACGAGTTCTACCTTTGTCTCTAGTCGTGTCGCCAGCTCAACTGCGAGATCGACTGATATTCCTAAGGGCTCTGCTGTCTGGTGCGACAGGTTTGCCAGTAGGGATTTGATGGTTCGTGTGAGCCGCTAATTTGTTATACAGACCAGATTGTAAAGCTCCGGAAACTGCGGTTTACTAATCGTATCTGCCTTAGGATGAGGTGCGAGATAACAAGAAAAAGATAACAAGAAGAAGCGGTCACGGAGTACTGCGGGCGTAGCCGGCTGGTGCGCCCTTTTTAAAGCCTCGTCTGAGCCATACTCATATGAGTTTTACGAGATGGGAGGATATTGGAATAGTGCCTGTGTCAGGGCCGCGATCATGACCATAACAAAAAATGCGATCAGTGCGGCAACGCCGCCCGACCAAATCATACCGAGCTTAGGCCTGAAGAACTGAAACACGTATTGGCCGACGAAACCTCCGAGGCCACAAATCACGATCGCATAGACTAGTCCAAATGGGTCTGTCATGGTCTATTACGCATCAGCCGAACGCAAAAAGTGCGATCATTGACATCGCATTAATTCCAAACAGCCCGACCGATAATCCGTGTAACAGTCCAAACTGCTTCTTGATCTTTGGATTCGGATTGTCCGCTAGTTTATCGGCTACTTGATTGACTCTAGGCATGATAACTCGGAGGTTCAAGTAAGCTAACAGTGTTACCACCAATCCTACGTTGATTCCGTATTGATAGATTTTACCACCGCTGGATAGCCCGATGCTGATGCCAACAACCGCAAGGCCGACCAAGATCTCGTATTTGAATAACCGTGGAAAATAGGCCCGCAGAAACGCACTAGCCTGAGGACCTTCCAGCGTAGCAAAGACCGTCGGCGATACGGTGACAGTGAACATAACAATTGCACCAATCCAAGCCCAGATCAGTGCGTGTAAAGATGTTAGCATCATAATTCCTCGAGTGATTCTTTAAGTTAGCGACAAACAGCCTCAGTGGATTGCGGAATTTGTTAGGTAATTTAGTTGACCATCTTTCACCGCGTGAGACTTAAATTTATCACTGCATTGAAATAATGCCTCGGCGTCTCGCAAACGCGTCTCTAGAAGAAATGGTTCAGCCACAATAAGTTCAATTGGTTCGGTTTCACGATTCGTGAAACTGGTGAACCGTTTGTTATAAACAACTAGCTTACCATTTATTTCTTTGGCCTTTATAAGTTCAGCCGGACCATGATAAACCAGGTTAGCAATTACACCCGCAGCCCATGCCTCGGTGACGATATCGCTAATCGGGTTGTTATCAAAGTCCCACATCGGAGCGTTACTGCTGGGTAAAAAGACAAGGTGATAATCAGAGCCTTTAATCTTACTCGCCTTCGCAGTTATCTGAAGCGCATCCATTTCGAGCGTACCGTCGTCGTCCATAAATAGAGTAACGTTTAGAGGCCGTTTAGTTGGTTCCACGAGGGTTTTTGGATAACTGAGTCCAGCTTCACCTGCCACTGAGGCGAGAGAAATATCCTGACCTAGATCGCGAATCGTCCAGTATGGGACCGCCATTTCGTCATAATAAAATCCCATACCTCGGCTTGTATTGCCCAGGCTCGCGTGAGAGGTCAAAAGAAGGAGCGCACATTTGGCCATCATTGTTTTAATTTGTTGCTTTCAGTCATCAATAATACTGGACTAATCTAATTTCAATCGTCATAAGTTGGCCCGTTACTTGCTAGGGCTTTAATACTGTCAATATTTTTTGGAGAACTTGGAATGGATGTTGTTATTGGAACGATCGGATTTTTTGCAATGGTATCTGTTATCGGTGCAGTCGATCTAATGATCTCTAGATATCAGTATCGTCAACAATTGCTGGATTTCTGATTCCGTACTCCTAGACGTTCGCACTCACCTTGCGGGACCGATTAGACTAGACCCCTTGTTGATGAGATCGGTTGTTTGGAACTTTTAATCCTCTTTGTCCGTTTCGTTTGTGCTGGCAGCGACGCTGATTCCAGCACAGTCTGGTTTGATTCTTGTCCGGTCGATTTTGTTGATGCCTGAAAGGGTTATGAGTTCGGTGACGATTGACTCTTTCGGAAATACGCTTACCGCCGTGGTCAATTAGGTTCTAGGTCGTTATTTTTTGGGCAGACGATCGGGTAGCGGTTGTTTTTTGATACACCCAGCATGAAATTTGTCACACAGTGGTCTCAGCAATATGGATGGCTTACTCTGCTCGGAAGTTGGAAGCCGATCGCTGGTTATCCGCTTAGTTTCCGTGCAGATTTGCTGAGCAAAGCGTTGTGGCCTTTCTTGTTGGACGTGATTCTCTCAACAATACTGAGATATGTGGTATTGGCTATAACATCTAAAGCTATTGACTAGTTGACCACTGTGGCTCCGAGTAGCCGAGAGATGTCCTGTCCGCACTTTGCTGTTGCTTTCCCTAATTCGGCAATCGACTGATCATCCATTCTCGCAACCGGCCCAGAAATTGAGATCCCAGCGACGACTTGGTTTGCTGAGTTAAACACGGGTGCGCCTATGCAACGCATCCCTATAAAGCGCTCTTCCTTATCGACTGCATAGCCCAATGCCCGGATCTGGTTAAATTCGTCGAGGAGTCCTTTCTCTTGGACCAGTGTGTTTTGGGTAAATTGTTCGAACGGTGCTTTTTCGAACAGCTTTTTTTGATCGGTAATTGCAATGTAGGCAGCAATGGCCTTGCCGATGCCAGAAGAGTGCCATGAACCCCTTGATCCTGGTCGAAAAAATGCAC
>CACECO010000039.1 GCA_902558075.1 uncultured Litorivicinus sp.
AAAATTTTGAAAGCTGAGTTGCGAGACATCGAATCACTTATATTTTGGTATCAGCTTCAAGAGCAACAAGAGAAACAGCAAGCAGAAACTGACGCAACAACGGCATGTCAGGTTCAATTGGATCAACTCACGTCTTCTTTATCCACGAATGAACGAGCACGAATTGATGCCCAGGTCGGGCGGGAAGACGCGAATCAAGCGTTAGACAAAGCGAACACTGCGTACTACACACACGCAGCAACACTGTCTCGACTCGAGGCAAACAAGCAAGCCTTCGAACAACAAGTCTGTCAACTGTCAGCCAATAAACAGCGCATTGCAACAGAAATCGCTGACCTGAAAAGTCTGATTTTTCGAGATCAAGAAGAGGGCGTGATTGCTGATCAGAAGAAATCCCAGATCGAGCCACAGCTTCAAAAGGTTGAGACAGATCTTGAGACACTTGATGCATCGATTAAGAGTCTCGAAGACAAACTGGTTGTTCAAGAATCAAAGCGAAGTCAACTGGCCAATGAACTTGGTCGTGTGAAATCAAACATTACACGGATGGAGACCGAACGATCGGGTCTTGAGCGTCAACAACGACTGGATTCAGAGCGCTTAGTTGATGTCGAGCATGCAATCCATCAACTGTCAGATACAGATCCACAGTTGATCGTTGAATTACAAAACGAACTGGCTTTGTTAAGTGATCGCCGAGAGTCTGAGCAATCTGCACTTGCACAATTTAAGGCGGAGCATGAGACGGGTCGCACACTGGTTGTGCAACATGAAAAGCAGCTTCGAGAAGAAAATGGTGTCTTGCAAAGTGCTGAAGCTGAACTGGAGAAGGCCCTTCGGATTGTCGCAGCGCAATCTCGGATCGATGATCAAGAGACGGGCGTCTGGGTTGAGAATCATCCTCAAATTACCGGTCGCGTGTTATCGCATATCGAGCTTCCAGAAGACGAGCGTGCTGCGTTTGAAGCTGCCTATCCCGAAATTCTTAACGCCTTCGTTGCAGACAGGTTAGATGCACTTGACCTGGATAGCCTGCCAGCAGGGGTTCGTGTCGTATCAAAAGATTATGTGAAGATGCTTCCCACTCAGCTCATTAAGTTTGAAAAACCCGATGCGATCAATGGCGAAGGTTACACTGATGAAGGCTTACGTTTTGGCCCGGGTTGGATTGAGCGAGTGGCTTCTGATTCAACGGGTATCCTCGATTTGAGGGCACGGATTCCTGACCTTGAACGCAGCACGCAGAAAGCACGGGATACAGTTAGTCTGATCCAATCTGAGCTTGAGCAACTCAGTGAGGCCTGCCTTCGTATGACAACGAAATGCAACGAAAAATCCACTGAAGTTCAAGAGTCGGATAAAGAGTTCGTTCAATTGTCTAATCGCTTGGCCGGCCTTGAAGCGAAGAGTCAGGAAATTGGAACCAGTCGTTTGCGTTTAAATCGCGAGAAAGAGACGTTGACTCAAGCGCAGATCAAAATCGGTGAAGAAATTCAGGCACTTAGCCAACTGCTTGCCGAGGCATCAGAGTCACAACGTGAATTACAGAAGCAATTGACACCACTGTATCAGTTGCTCGATGGGGATAAAGGATCGTTAGCTCGCTTGCGCGAAGAACGCCATAAATTGATCAATTTACGTGCGGATCTTCGGGTTGAAGTCGAGCACCTCACTGGGATCAAGTCCCGATCAGAGACGCAAATTGAACGATTGCAGAGCCAAGTCTCGAGTCTGGACAGTGATCGTGAAACTACCGCCTCAATTACCCAACTGATGGCAAGTCAGCCAGCGGTGACTGACGATGATCTCAAACAAGCGGTGCGTGAAAGCCAGCGACTCGAAGCGCAGTTGACTGGTGCCCGTCAAGTCCTGGGGGAAAAAGATGATTTGATTCGATCGCTTGAATCTGAGCGTGTAATCATGGACCAAGAGCGAGAGACGCTCTCACAAGCACTGACCGACTTTCGTTTGAAGGCTCAGGCGATTGAGATTGAGATCAATCGTTTACAAGGTGAGTTGCAGACTCGAAACGCGACAGAGGCAAAACTGGTCGAATATGAATTATGTTTCGGTCATCGAGAAGCAGCCGAGACGAGACTCGCTCGCATCCAGACTCGGATTGAACGTCTTGGACCGATCAATCTGGTTGCGCTCGATGAATATCAAAAAGAACTTGAGCGAAAGGCTGAACTTGATCATCAGTATGTTGAGCTAACCGAGGCACTGGAAACACTCGAAGGTGCGATTCGAACAATCGATCGAGAGACTCGGTCCCTATTCCGTAATACGTTCGATGCAATTAACCAATCATTTGGCCAAGTCTTTCCGCAACTATTCGGTGGTGGTGAAGCATGGTTGATGCTAACGGATGAGGATCTGTTATCAACTGGGGTGGCCATCATGGCACGCCCACCTGGCAAGCGAAATTCGAGTATTTATTTGCTGAGTGGCGGAGAAAAAGCGCTCACCGCCTTGTCATTGGTTTTCGCAATCTTCCAACTGAATCCAGCGCCATTTTGCTTACTCGATGAGGTGGACGCGCCACTAGATGATGCGAACGTAGGGCGTTATGCAGATGCAGTTGCTAAAATGTCAAAATCAGTCCAGTTTATTTATATCACCCACAATAAAATCGCGATGGAGCGGGCTGAACAGTTGATGGGCGTGACGATGTCGGAGCCAGGTGTGTCGCGCCTCGTTTCTGTCGATATCGAACGAGCGGTTGAATTGGCCACCACTGAATAGGGGACGCATGGAGTTTGGGCTACGTGAATATCTTCTGGTTCTAGGAGCGATCCTGGTCATCGGTCTATTAACCGATGGCATCCGTCGGACCCTGAAGCATAAACGTGAAGGTTTGAAACTCGACTTGATGGCGGCGCCACCTGAATCGCCAGACCGATCCGATGTGAGTCAGCCGCGGCCAGTGAAAAAAGCGACCCCTGCAGAACTTGAGCCTCAGGTTGACGCAGATCCATTGTTTGATTCAAGCGATGCGAGTCAACTCAATCTGTGGGCCGGGGAAATCAAAGCTGAGGCAATGAAAACCACTGATACGGACGCGCTGGTTGAGCCGACAGCGGCCGATACACAAACCGGACCGCTGTTTGAGGATTACGAGGAAAAAGATCACCAGGTGACTATCATGGAGCCAGGCGACGTGGATGCCCTCGATGAACCAATAGAGACGCGCGTTGAACCTGTTTGGGATGAACAGCCGGCGGCTGATTCAGTCGAGTCATCCGCTGTTGGTCAACCACTGGAAGATGAGCAAGCCGAGCATGATGAGGATATGCGTATTCTTGCCGATGGACCTGTGTCGAACTCGATCGCAGAGCCAGGGAATTCAGGCATGTTCGGCTCTGCTTTAGGGCGTATTTTTCGGCGTTTCGGAAAACAATCTGCGGAGATTGGAGACACTTCTGAGCCATCAGAAGACGCGTTGGATGCGCCGGAAATACTCGATGAAACACCTCAGACAAGCTTGGAATCCGAGTCAATGGATTCGATGGATGATCTCATTGTGGTGAGTATCCAGTCCGCTCGAACGCTCCGATTTGAAGACATGAATCTTCACAAAGCTTGCCTGCGAGCGGGATTGCGTCGAACTGAGTCATTGATGTATCAACGGTTTCCACTGGACGACGCTGAGCATCCGTTATTTTCGCTAGTTAATGGGATTGAGCCCGGAACGTTTGATGACGATGCACAATCGATCGACACACCTGTGATCTTTCTGTTTACCGAGCTCCCGAAGCAGTCAGATCCAGTTTTTGCTGTCAACGAACTCATCTCGGGCGCAAGATCGATTGCCCGAGATGTTGGTGGGGATGTCTTTGATCAACAGGGAACACCGATTTCAAAGGAATGGATCGATTTGGCACGAGCCCAAGCGGGTCATCAAAACCTATTGCGTTCATGACTGATTCAATTGCGTGCCGTATCCGTGAGTTGATCACGGAGATTCGTCAACACGATTACAACTATCATGTCCTCGATACGCCAACCATTGGTGATAGTCAGTATGATCAGCTAACAAGGGAATTAAATCAGCTCGAATTGGAACATCCTGAATTCCTGGATCCAAATTCGCCCACTCAACGCGTTGGTGCCAAGCCAGATTCAGGATTTGAAGAAGTCACCCATCGAGTAGCGATGTTATCTCTCGATAATGTATTTGATCTCGATGAATTTCGACAATTTAAGGAACGGATCAAAGATCGCCTAAGTCAGGCTGACACACCCCAGATGACGGCCGAACCCAAATTAGATGGTTTGGCTCTTTCGATTCGCTATGAAAAGGGTCAACTTGCTCTTGCAGCAACTCGAGGTGACGGCCA
>CACECO010000040.1 GCA_902558075.1 uncultured Litorivicinus sp.
AAGCTAAAGAGGATCCAGAATCTCATTTACGAGCTGTCCGCTAAAGTGAGCGAAAACACGGCGAAAGCGGGACTGCATCGCTCAAAAGTTGAAGAAAATCATTTTCATATTCTGGCCAACACGACGGCCAATGGTGTTGCACTCCGTGATCTTGCAACTAAGGGGCTGGAGTCACATCTCGCGATTTGTCTACACGAGCTCAATCATATCGAGTCCGAGGAAGAGGAAAAGATAATCCATGCGAAATTCGCAACCCTCAAATTACTGATAGAGCATCTGAAAGCGAGAATCGAGATCAACCGTGGTCTCATCCGAATTAATCAATCACTAGTCGAGATCAACAAACAAATGATCGCTGTGAATAGTAGTTCTGCGGGTTTCACTGATGAGATTGTACTAGCCGCCGCATCAACAGACCTTCATCATGATCGTTTGATGCAGGAAGTACTCGACGAAGAATACTCAATATCGAATGAAATGGTAGATGAGTTAAACGAGATTTGTGACGGTTTGGTTGAGACGGTTGCTGAAAATACAGCACACATTGAAAAACTGAACTCAGAATCGGACAAAAACAGGTTAGCGATCGCTGGGAACAATAAACGAATACACCAGCTTATCGATATGGTACTCGAAGTTTCAGAATTCTCCTGAACAGTGATAGCTCTTTGTAGTTGCATCGACCTTGTAAGTTGTGGTTTGAACTGCTGTAGGGTCGTTCACCAGGTTGGTTTTTTACGCAGGTGCAACAATGGAGCTCGACCATCGAGTTGTTGAATGCATAGAGACATCTGCGATAATTAAGTTGGTTTCGTAATTGTTTCTCATCGTGAGAAACTGGCAAGCGTCTTCTGGGCGATCCGTAAGAGTCCCGGCGAGGGCGTCTGTTTTGACAGGCAAACGGATAATAGAGGCCGAATGATTGCTTGCGATCCAATGCATCCTTGAAATAGGCGAGTCGAAACCAAGAAAGGCTGAGTCACCACTCAGCCTTTTTTATTTAAAATTTTTATTTCCTGCTATTAGACTCAATACTGCAAAGGAGTTACCGTTTTCCGAAGCGACAGAGAGTGTGATCCATGAAAGGTAAAGATAACAAACCACCGAAAGCTTGGTGGGTGAATTGGTTTATTATTGCAGCCACGATCATCGTGATCACGGTCTTTTCGTGAGTTCAAATAACCCGAAGTCCTCTCTTAATTAGCCGTGGTGCGTTGGGGCGCAAGTCGATAATCTCTAAGATTGTATGGATCGGCCGGCATGATCGGGTGCCGTTGTCTGTCACAACAAAAGGTCTTTCAAGAGCGGCTGGTTGCTCAATGACATATTGAACGATCGTTTCTAAGTCATCGTTGATCAATGAATCGTGCAGTTCAGATTGAGCGTCTGGTCTTAGCATTTGTCGCCAGTCGACGCCGGAAAATGCTCTCAATGCGTATAGGGTCTCAGTTGTTCATCCAGTTTGCAGGCAAAGGATGATTTTGGACTGATCGCTGAATCCTGCAAAAAGCTCAGCGCGTCTCTTGATTTACCTCAGTTGGGGTTGTGGTATATGGTGGCTTGCGCCAATTGAATACCTTCTTGAAACTTCTAAATCAGAACGTGGCCATAGAAGAGTAGTGCTGGATTGTCGCTCTTGCTATTCGTCGTTGGGTCCTACCGATCGCTTAAAATTATTGGCATCTGTCTTGCATAAACTATATGTGCTGTTTTTTTGACGGAGAATAAAAATTGTCAGTTTTAACGAAACTTGAATTCGAGCGTGATCTGAATTGTATGGAGATCAGTCTTTTCGCACAGTGCCGTGCTCTTATCAACGAAGGGATGGCTACGGAAGTTGATCAACTGATCGAAAGTCACGCAGGTTTTGAATCACAAGATGAAATCGATAGGATACTACTGATTAGGGATCTCGCTAATGGATCAACCGCTCTGATTAACTGATTTTATCTGGATGATTAGATAGGCACTTACTTATCGAATTCTTATCAACCCTTGTGATTAGTGCGAGCTCGGGGCGCGCTAAACCGATTGATGATCCAACGACTCTCTAGTCAATAGCCTCCTAAAAGGTAATCAAGTCCTTCAGGGAGCGCGTTTTTTGCCGATAGAAGATGTGGTCGATTGAGAGAGACTAGGGATGTGCTTAGAATAACAGTTGGATTAGCGATTGTTTCTATCGTCCTATCGGCTGGATTGAATGCCGATAGTGCGCAGAGACTCGAGTCACAAGCGTCAGTCTTAGACGCGTTGTCTAAAACCCGGGGTGAAGCTGTCTTAGCGTTTATTGACAGTTCGGCAGATCAATCTAGTGCTGTCAGAAGTCTCCATGGCTCATTGAGTATCTATTTGTTAGAGCTCAACGGGACGGATTTGGGGCAGGTTCGGCGGAATACGGTCATTCATGTCAGACCTCGGCTTGGTTTGAATAGGCTGAAACTGACGAATGCGTTCGACAAAAACCAATCGACTGAAGTCACTTTTCCGGCGATGCGATCAGCTGGTGTTTCCACATCGATTATTGACATACAGACGTCACGGCAGTTCAGCTGGATTCAAGCAATAACGCTTTCCAGTGCCGAAGTCCAGTTGATCGAAGACGCCCTCGAGCGAAGTCAGCATGGCGGTATGAGACGCGTTTTGACTCTGATCCGTGCTCGCGGCAAAGAAATTGTTCCCCAGAAAAAAGATCATGTGAATTGGAGAAGCGGTGGGCCTGCCGATGACAGTTCTGATAACGGATCTGACTCAGGCAGCTTGTCATCAGGCGAAAGCTTTTCCGAGGCCGCAGTCGTTGAGTCAAATAATTCTAGTGTGAGTGGTCAAGAATCAGTTGACACCTCAGAGCCGCCTGCGGCATCTGCTGACGAGGCTGTTTCTGAGACAGTGGAAAGTGAATCATCTTCCAGTGTTTCTGCAGACCGTCGAAGCTATTATTAGTCGATCGAATCGCAGTACACTGACGCTTGGAGGCAAGGAGGATGATTTGTGTCAGAGTCAATCGAAGTCGTTATACGTGAAGGTATTCTGTGCGCTGATTTCAACGAGGGATGCCTCATCATAGATACGGGTTCTCCGATATCATTAGGGCCAGACATTCCGGTGCGCGTGCTTGGCTCAGTGGTACAGTTAAATTCGAATTTTGGCAACTGCGCCTGGACTGAGATACAGCAAAGTCTGCCATTTGATGCTGTTGGTTTGATCGGAGTTGATGCATTTTCCGACGCTGTATTAGGATTTGACGTTGCAAACAATACGCTAGCTCGGTTAGACGTATTAATTGATGGTGATGAAACTCCCTTTGTCATGGGCTCCCCTGTTATTCATTGTCAGATTGGGGAGGACCGGCTGAGCTGTGTTTTAGATACTGGTGCGGGGCTATCATATCTCCGGAGTGACGAAACTGCCGTGTTTGGCCAAGCACTAGGGAGACAGCATGATTTCCATCCGATGCTCGGAAAATTTGAGGTCGAGACAGTTGCGTGCATGCTCGTTATGGGCGATCAATCATTAACCGAAACATTTGGGATTGCCACCGCTGAACTCCGTCAGTTAATGGACGCCGCAAATATCGATGCGATTCTCAGCACAACGTTTTTCCAGCAGTCACTGATTGAAATTGATTTTCAGAACGAGATCGTTGGAATGACTTTGGGTTAGGCTACAAGAGTTCGAGTCGGTTGAATCCACCTTCGATGTGACGAGCCATTAGGATTGAAGCCAACTCATCATCACGCGCTTTGAACGCCCTGACCAGTTGCTCATGCTCTTCGATTGATTTCTGAATATTCTCGTGATCGGCTAGGCTCCGACTTCGGAACACCAGTGATTCGCGCATCACTTGATCAATTAAATTCATGAGGCGAGGGGATTCCGCGACTCTGTGGACGACTTTATGGAACTCAATGTTCAGATCAAAATAATCGGTAAGGTCGTTGCTACTCGCAACTCGCTTCATTTGCTCATGAAGCTGTTCAAGCTTCATGAGGTCTTGTGTCTGGAATCTTGTAGCGGCCGTAGCTGCCGCTTTGCCTTCCAGCATCGCTCGGATAGAGAAAATCTCTTTCACCTCGGATAACAGTAACTGACGCACAACAATTTGTCGGGTACTGATTTGTTCCAGAAGTCCAACCCCGATGAGCTCTCGGATCGCCTCGCGAACAGGCGCCCTAGACATACCAAGACGCTCTGCAAGATCGCGTTCTGTAATTTTATCCCCAGCTCTTAAAACGCCCTGCAAGATGAATTCTTCA
>CACECO010000041.1 GCA_902558075.1 uncultured Litorivicinus sp.
AATACGGAACTCAGTCTCGTCATCAACATCGTTTGAGAAGACGGTATAGCGACTTACGTTGTTGTCGTCGAGTGAGTTCTTGAGGGCCAGCGCATCCGCGGTTGCGGGACTGAAAATTAGTGAAACCTCTTCTGATAGCGGGTCCGAAGGAACGGCGGCGACGTCAAGTTCATCGTTAAACTCCCACTCCTCTGTCCTACCCGAGGCATACTTAACCTCTACGAACCCATAACACCCAATCTTCGAAACAAAGAACTCTGCCAAAGCTCGTCTAGCGGACCGTAGCTCGTCTTCCCAGAGATCAATACGGAACTCAGTCTCGTCATCAACATCGTTTGAGAAGACGGTATACAAATTTACGTTGTGGTTGTCGAGCGAGGCCTTAAGGGCCAGCTCATCCGCGGTTGAGGGACTGAATATTAGTGAAACCTCTTCCGGTAGTGGATCTCGAGGAACGGTGGCGACATCGAGTTCATCGTTAAACTCCCACTCCTCTGTCCTACCCGAGGCATACTTAACCTCTACGAACCCATAACACCCAATCTTCGAAACGAAGAACTCTGCCAAGGCTCGTCTAGCGGACCGTAGCTCATCTTCCCGGATATCGATACGGAACTCAGTCTCGTCGTCAACATCGTTTGAAAAGACGGTGTAGCGATTTACTTTGTGGTTGTCGAACGAGGCCTTGAGGGCCAACTCATTCGCGGTTGCCGGACTGAATATAAGTGTAACCTCTTCTGTTGCCGCATCCTGAGGAACAATGGCGACATCGAGTTCATCGTTAAACTCCCACTCTTCTACCTTACCCGAGGCATACTTAATCTCTACGAAACCTTCTTGCCCCATATTCGAGTGGAACTCCGCTAAGGCTCCTCTGGCGGCCTGTAGCTCATCTTCCCGGATATCGATACGGAACTCAGTCTCGTCATCAACATCAGTTGAGGAGACGGTGTAGCGATTTACGTTGTGGTTATCAAGCGAGGCCTTGAGGGCCAGCTCGTCCGCGGTTGCGGGACTGAATATAAGTGAAACCTCTTCTGTTAGCGCATCCTGAGGAACGGTGGCGACGTCGAGGTCGTCGCTATCCGTCCCACCAGAGATGCGACCTACAATTTGATCGGCATCTGTGTTCAAGCCCCTCAAACCAGACTCATGGCTATCGAACTGCCAAAGCTGATCAGCCTGATTTTTGGTTTTAACTGTTACTGAGCCCTCTTCTCCAACAGCAAGAAAGTATCCGGCGAGACCCGCTTTTATGTTGTGGATATTTTCCCCACCCTCGAACGTCCAAATTCTAAACTCAGTCTCTCCCTGCTCATCAGTCGTAGGCGTGATCACGAGATTCTTGGCGTTCTTTACACGCAACTGAGCCTCAAGTGTCCGTTGATCGGCGATCGCCGGCGAAAAAACAAAGCTATATTCTTCCATTGCTACTCCTCGCAAGCTTAACCTATGAAATATTTCTGGGCCTTAGAAACAGCGCAATAGTGCAATCACCTGGTATTGCGATTTTATTAACTATCCTGTGATCAACCATTTATACGAGCAATCTCAAACTTAACATCGTTAATCAGTGCTTCAACTTCCTCGATGCGTTCACTCAGCTTCACATCAGAACAAACTTCCGGTGGGATATCCTTATGTAGCAGGGGCACGAGGCGTGTATTGAAATAATCTAACAGCATGTCAGGAGGCAGTACTTTTGCGTCCTCCATGGTAACAAGAAGCAGCTCGGCCTCTTCCAACTTTTTTCCAAGTATTTCCAGTTGTGTTTTTGCAGCCATCAAATCGATACCTCAAATATTGTCATCATCATCAGTAACTTTCGGGGGACACAAACCTTACTGGTTCATAAGTTGACGTAATTCAGACTTCAATATGCAGTGGAGCTTTTGTCTCGTCTCTAGTTGCCTCACAGGGAACCAAGAAGACCCATAAATCTGCGCATACGAGTATGGGTATTACTTAAAAATATTAGTAATCCCCAAGAATATCAGCTACTAATGAGTATACAACGGTAGTCGTCATCATATATTTCAAGGATCTTGATCAGTGACTCAAATCGGTCAAGCCACTTAAAGTTTCTCGCGACATATCCGATACTTTGATTACGGAAATGGGGTAATGCGAGTGCAAACACGGAATCACTGGAAACTGCGGTTACTGGCACTTACCTTTTTTGGTGTCGGTTTACCGAGTAATACTCTGCAAGTTCAGGCAAATACGGAAATGCATGGCATTGTTAGTCATTTAGAGCTATCCGTTTCTGATCGAATCATTTCGTCCCAAACACCTCAATTGAGCCCTCAGTTCAGACAAATATTTCTCACAACTGCGCAGCTCAACCGGCATACTGTTATGCAATATTTCTCAAAACACCCTTCTGAGGTGATGGCGTTCAGAGCCTACATGCAACAGCTGGCCAACCTTGGTGTACTTTCCGAGGACAGTTCAGAAAGTCTAGTGATTGCCGCTTTTAAAGCTCTGGAAACGGCTACGCAGAATGCGATGCTTTCACAACGAGCAATTGTTGAATCAAAACAGCCCCATAAGCATGCTGATCACAATCTCTCGATCCTCCCCAGTCCGCCAAGCGCATCTGATAAGCCTGTGGAATCGGCGCCGTTATTTGACTATTCACAATCTGAAACGCTGGATTTCGGAGAAAAGTTAGAGCAAGAGCAAAAAGCCTCACAGGCAGCTGACGACCTCGAGAAAGCGCTCGAGGAACACAAGCGTATCGAACGCAATACAAAGCTTGCGCGTGCACTCATCGACGAATTTTCACAAGGTAGGCCCACGCCCGAGTCTCTGGGAAAGCGAATTGAAAGGGTGGTTACGGAGTTTGCAGAAGTTGAATCTAAAAAACGGGCGGAGACGTTACTTGATAGTGTCGAAGTCTCGATTAACTCCGTACGGAACGGTCCAGAGTATTCGGTCCGCGGACTGAAAGCTTTTGATGATGTAAATCCGAATTATTTTTCATTCGCCGAATTCGGCATAGTCGCCGATGAAGAGGATAAAACAGTTAATATCGGAATCGGAATCCGCAAGCTCTCTGCCAATCAAATGGTCATGGGTGGTATCAACGCATTCTATGACCAAGAAATCGATACCAATCACAAGAGAGGATCGATTGGTGTAGAGTTAACCAGTGTGCCGTTTCGGCTCAATGCCAATCGCTACTACGCACTGAGTGACGGCTATGAATTAACAGCTCTTCAGACCGAAAAACCAATGTCGGGACATGACGTAGATTTCGAGGTGGCAATTCCTTATTTCCCTGCCTTATTCGCTGGTTACAACCACTCCAAATGGTACGGAGAAGACGATGTCACAGATGTCGAGCGCAAGGTTTATCGGCTCGGAGGAAATCTTTCGCGAAATGTAAGTGTCGAGATTGGCAAACGCACCTACAGCTCGAATATTGACGATCAAAATACAGCAAAGCTTAGCTACAACTACGTGTTCGATACGGATGTGGATGATCCCAAGATCCTTGAAATCGATACGCAACCCTTTCGCCATAGAAAAATTGGACCACGAGAGCGGTATAGCATGGTGGACCGTCAGAACAAGATCGTAACTCAGGTCTCTCAATCTGGGTTAAAAGTAACCTTTACGGCGTTATAACCGATGATCGCCAAGCCTACAAGATGTGTAGTGATTGCGATGGCGGCCTGCGCAAATATTTGGCTTGCCTCACCAGTATCAGCTGCCACAACGGTAGCCGAGGGTGCTGGTTCCACAACGCTTAATATAACCCTCGGTTCCGGGATCACATTCACGGGCGTTGACTATACTGGCGCAGGTTCTGTGGGTTTTACGACAACAGCAATCACATATACCCCACCAGATAACTTTACCGGTCAATCCGATATTACAACCGGCGAAGATGTGACTTACACGTTATCTAATGGTACGCAGGCAACAGAAACAATCACT
>CACECO010000042.1 GCA_902558075.1 uncultured Litorivicinus sp.
TCGATCGTTTCAACCGCACGTAAAGCAATCACAGGCGCATAACGACGCTGATCGCCGACAACTCCAACAGAATTCACTGGTAAAAATACGGCAAATGCTTGTGACACTTTGTCGTAAAAATCAGCTTTTCGAAGTTCTTCGATAAAGATGTGGTCCGCCTTCCTAAGAATATCTGCTGACGTTTTATGGACCTCACCAAGAATGCGAACACCAAGACCTGGGCCCGGAAACGGATGTCGATACACCATTGATGGCGGCAATCCGAGAGTCACACCCAAAATACGGACTTCATCTTTAAACAATTCCCGTAACGGCTCGACGAGTTCCATACGCAAATCATCGGGTAGTCCACCGACATTGTGGTGACTCTTAATCACGTGAGCTTTACCCGAGGCGGCGCCTGCAGACTCGATGACATCAGGATAGATCGTACCCTGCGCTAAGAAACGCACATCTGAAAGCTTCACTGCTTCCTCCTCAAACACTTCAATGAATGTTTGACCGATGATTTTTCGCTTGCGTTCAGGATCGGCTTCGCCTTTGAGTGCCGTCAAGAAACGTTCTTCTGCGTTTGCACGGATCACTCGAACACCTAAGTTTTTCGCAAACGTCTCCATCACCTGAGTGCCTTCGTTCAGACGCAGCAATCCATTATCCACAAAGACACACACCAACTGATCGCCAATCGCCTTTTGCAATAGCGCTGCAACAACCGATGAATCCACACCACCCGACAGGCCGAGAAGTACCTGTCCATCGCCAACTTGTTCACGGACCTGAGTGATCGCATCATCGATGATATTTTCCGGCGTCCATTCTCGCCCGCATCCACAGGTCGCGTGGGCGAACTTTGCGAGCATCTCCGACCCACCTTCGGAATGCGTTACTTCAGGATGGAACTGCAACCCATAAATGCGGCGTTCTTCACTTGCCATTGCGGCAATTGGAGCATGCGGGCTTGATCCAATCACGATAAATCCAGGCGGTAACTCTGTGACACGATCACCATGGCTCATCCACACAGATAATGATCCTGTATCAGATAGGCCCGAAAGTAACGACTCATCATTCTCGATGACAAGATCGGCATGTCCAAACTCTCGTAAGTGACTCGACTCAACACGACCACCAAGCTCTTGAGCCAACGCTTGCATACCGTAACAAATCCCAAGGATTGGAACCTCTAGGTCATACACCTCTTTTGGAATTGTCCAACCTGCAGCATCTGTTGTCGACTCCGGACCACCCGACAAGACCACGCCCCTCGGAGCGAACTCGGTAATCCGCTGGGGATCGACGTCACAAGGTAGAATTTCTGAATAAACACCATGCTCGCGAATTCGACGTGCAATCAATTGGGTGTACTGAGACCCAAAATCGAGAATCAGCAGTCGATCAGCATGAATATCCATTATTCCACTCGGTAGTTCGGCGCTTCTTTCGTAATCGACACATCATGGACGTGTGACTCCTTCACACCAGCACCTGAGATTTTCACGAAACTTGGCTGATTTCTCAATTCTTCAATTGTTGCACAGCCTGTGTAGCCCATTGCCGCTCGTAAACCACCCATCATTTGGTGCACGATTCCAGAGAGAGGTCCCTTGCAAGGAACGCGTCCTTCGACACCCTCCGGAACTAACTTCTCAGCTCCTGCACTCGCATCCTGAAAGTAGCGATCAGATGATCCCTCTCGCTGGGCCATTGCACCGAGCGAACCCATCCCGCGATACGACTTATATGCGCGCCCTTGAAATAGCTCAACCTCACCCGGTGCTTCGTCAGTACCGGCAAGAAGAGAACCCACCATAACGGTCGAAGCACCAGCGGCAATCGCCTTCGCAATATCGCCTGAATAACGGATACCACCGTCTGCGATCAATGGGATACCAGATCCTATTAGCGCTGAAGCCACATTCGCAATTGCTGAGACCTGAGGTACCCCAACGCCAGCTACAATCCGAGTCGTGCAAATCGAGCCCGGACCAATACCAACCTTCACCGCATCTGTACCGCCCTCAACCAGCGCTTTCGCGGCTTCGCCTGTTGCGATATTGCCACCAATCACTTCCACCCGTGGGAACTTCTGCTTGATCCAAGCGACGCGATCGAGCACACCCTGGGAGTGGCCATGCGCTGTATCGACTACCAAAATATCCACGCCTGCTTCAACCAAAGCACTGACTCGATCTTCACCTTCAGCACCAGTTCCAACTGCGGCCGCAGCCAATAGTCGCTTAGCTGCATCTTTCGCCGCATTCGGGTGACTTTCTGCCTTTATCATGTCTTTGACGGTAACAAGACCCTTTAAACGGAAGTCCTCATCCACCACCAACACTTTTTCAATTCGGTGTTTGTGCAATTTGGTTTGAATTTCCTGATGTCCGGCGCCCTCAGTAACAGTCACAAGACGATCCTTAGGCGTCATTACTTCTCGAACCTGGACATCAAGATCTGGGACAAAACGGATGTCACGTCCAGTGACGATTCCAACCAAATTATCGCCCTTAACGACTGGTACACCACTGATATTATGATGGCGGGTGATCCCGAGTAGCTCACGAACTGTGATATTTGGAGGGCATGTCACAGGATCCTGAATGATCCCTGTCTCAAACTTCTTGACCTTTTTCACTTCCTGAGCTTGTTGCTCAATGGCCATATTTTTGTGCAGGATGCCGAGACCGCCCTCTTGCGCCATCGCTATTGCCAATGACGCCTCAGTCACGGTATCCATCGCCGCTGACAACAACGGCATGTTAAGCTCAATATTGCGTGTGATTCGAGTTTTCAGACTGACATTGGCGGGGATGAGATTTGAGTAACCCGGAACGAGTAGCACATCGTCAAAGGTCAGGGCATCTTCGGCAATCCGTAACATGAATAAGTCCTTGAGAGTGGCGGGTAATCTCATAGTTTAAGGAGTTAAGGGGTGCGGGAACAAGTTAACCGGAGTGAGAATGCACTGACCGTATCGACGCTCGCAACATTGTTGATGCAAGCGCTGACTGAATTCTTCCCACAATCCGTGATTCTAGACGCCGAGATCAGCAATTTCAAAACCTATCCATCTGGCCACTGGTATTTCTCATTAACAGATGGTGAAGCCTCACTTAGGGCAGTCATGTTCAAAGGTGCGAATCGACTGGTTCGGCTCGTGGCGCGGGATGGACTCAAAGTCAGAGTGCACTGTGATGTGAATTTCTATCCCCCCAACGGACGCTTGCAACTGATTGTGAAGCACATGGCCGAAGCCGGGGTTGGCGACCAGAAAGCCAAATTGGACGCACTCAAAACTAAATTGATCGCTGAGGGACTGACCGATCTGAACCGAAAAAAATCAATTCCAGGAATCCCTCGTTGCATCGGCCTAATCACCTCACCCAAGGGCGCTGTGATTCAGGATATGCTGACCATTCTGCGTCACCGCTGGCCGCTCGCATCGATTCGCTTATATTCGGCTGCAGTGCAAGGCGATGTGGCGCCAGAAGAGTTAGCTCATGCCCTCCGACAAGCTGTTGCAGATGATTCAGCCGATGTCCTGATCATTGGTCGCGGCGGAGGTGCGGCAGAAGATTTAAGCGCTTTCAACGATGAACACCTCTGTCGGGCAATTGCGGCATGTCATATTCCGGTCATCTCTGCCGTAGGTCACGAGACCGATACAGGATTGACAGACCTCGTTGCCGATATTCGTGCGGCAACACCATCACAGGCGGCAGAAATCGCCACGCCTGATATGGGAGACATCCGAAGACAACTTTCACAAT
>CACECO010000043.1 GCA_902558075.1 uncultured Litorivicinus sp.
AATCTTCCGGGAAGTTTCATCGGTGAATCCGAAGTCTGTGACCGTCTTTCTGGACACTTGTTACTCTGGAGACACTCGTGGAGGTAGCCGACTCGTTGCCGGACGACCACTCCGTGTCAAAGTGTTGGAAGAGCTAGTTCCTCCAAACTTCACTGTGCTGACAGCGGCTGGTGGAGATCAGATCGCTAAACCCCTTAAAGAAGCACAACACGGTCTCTTCTCCTACTTCCTGATGAAGGGTATGGAAGGCGGTGCTGACTCCAACAGTGATAACCAGATAACTGCCCGTGAGTTACATATCTACGTAAGGGAGAATGTGGTCCAGCAGAGTAACGGCTCACAGGTTCCGGAGTTACAAGGGGATGCGGGAAGGGTGTTGGTGAGGTTTAATTAAAAGAGACCTAATCCGCAACCTTGGGTTTCACTCCGCGACGCAATGATCCACTCTCCAACCCCGACTAATGATTTTTCTAAACGCACCTCAAACGTAGTTGTGCAATTATTGCTGTACGTAGAGAGAGTCCCTTCAATTGGATTGGTCTAGATGCATTCGCCGATCAGATTGGTGGTGTAAGACAGACTTGCTCAGGAGACTGGAAAAAATTGATCAACCTAAGACTCCGTTATAGCGAATTTGGGTTTTATGATAGAGGATAGTAATGATGGCAAAATACAGCGAAGGAATATTCCGAGAGGAATTTGTACTTGACCTCAGTTTCTTTAATTTTAAAAACGCAGTGACTGCTACTTTTTTCTGTGACCCAGGACTTAGAATTCTCCGGGTAAATAACAACTTTCGAGAAATATTTCCGCAGGTTGAGTCTTTTGAGGGAGCCAATTTGCCCTATCTCCTAAATACGCTGGGAGTTGACCAGGAAACACTTGTCCGAATCACTGAGCTTTTGCGCTTAGAAGGCAAGATGAAAATTCCAGAGCTGTACGTCACTAACTCGGAGGGTAAAAAAATGTATTCCTTTCTTGCGACAAAGACTAATCACGGAATTTTTCCATTCTTGAATGGGGTTCAAGGACAAATTATTGACCGTACAGAGGAGTATCGCCTAAGGCAGAAGAACGAGGTATTAATTCAAAAATTAGAGGATTCGAACGGTGCGTTGGATGAGAAGAGTCGGCGTTTAACGTCGATTGCGGAAAGACTCGCGAAATATCTTTCGCCTCAAGTTTTTGAAAATTTATTTGCGAAAGGAGGATCAGAATCACAGAAATATAACCGAAAATATGTGACAGTGTTTTTCTCTGACATTGAAGGATTCACAAGGCTTTCGGACAGACTTGAACCAGAAAAGCTCGCAGAGCTAATCAATAGCTATCTATCTGATATGGCGAAAATCGCGATAGATTTTGGCGGTACGATCGATAAATTCGTTGGTGACGCGGTAATGGTATTTTTTGGAGATCCGACATCAGCGGGTATAAACGAGGATGCCATTAAATGCCTTAAAATGGCGTCTGCGATGAGAAAACGAGTCAAAATCCTTAATGACACCTGGCAGAAAAAACACCTTATTCCAGAGGGTCTTTCCGTCAGAATGGGTATAGCGAGCGGATTTTGTACCGTCGGAGATTTTGGGTCATCACAAAAAATGGATTATACCATTTTAGGTAGTCCGGTAAATTTAGCTGCAAGGCTCCAAGGGCTATGCCAATCGGGGGAAATCCTTCTAAGCGCAGAAACACACTCTGCTCTCGAAGAAGTCATCGAGGTTAAAAAATTTGGACCAACTGAAATTAAGGGCTTCCCAGAACCGCTGCCCTATTTTCGACTTGAAAAAATAGTAGACTCAAATCCTATTAGTGAACCTTTCGACCGCTATGAAAGTGAAAATATTGATATTTGGATAAAAAAGCCAGAAGAAATAGAAGATGTACTTGCTGAATTAAAGCGAGTTGAAAAAGAATTCGAAACGAGACTAACTAAATAAGTTACCGGGCCAAGGTCAGATTCTTTAACTATCCTTGTACTAGTTAGCACTTTTTGGAACCTAAACCTTCACTATAAAACTCTATCACTGGATAAAAACGCTGACCAACCTAAACATCCTCGTCATCGATTCATTAGTTCAATCCCTACGCTTATGCGTGTCGAAAATCATTAGATCTTTTATGGAACTTCCTTTAATACGTTTGTCGCGTTTTTATTGCTGATGCTTGGGTGTCAAAAAACAGTTAACCTTATAAGTGGGTACAGTTTAAGTAACCTCGGCACTTATGGTGCCGCTGAATTCGCTTTGTGATCGATCGGGTTGAATTGATTTATGGAGATAAAACAGGTCTTACGCAGTCACATAAGATTCTATTTCGATGGTGAATTGAGAACATTGAATAGTGTGCGTGCGTCTGACATGGTAATGCGCTGGTTGCGATCGGAAGCGATGCGGACCGGTACAAAAGAGGGTTGTAATGAGGGTGACTGCGGTGCTTGTACGTGTATCGTCGGTCATCTCAATGAGTTCGGGGTTATACAGTTTAGGTTAATTAATACTTGTATCTATCCTTTATCTTATTTGGATGGAGGCTGGTTAATTTCGGTCGAGACTCTCAGTAGGTCTGGATCTTTAGCCTCAGTGCAGAGCGAGATGCTCCCCTTGAACCTGTCGCAGTGTGGCTTCTGTACGCCTGGTTTTGTTATGGCAATATTTTATGCACAGATTAGTCAGCAAGATCAGACGCCAGAGGAGGCTCTAGCTGGGAACCTCTGTCGTTGTACCGGCTATGGTGGTTTGATTGAGGCAGCACAGAGGGCTCAGAATCTTCCCATCGACTCAGCTTTCGCAGAGGAAATCCAGAAAGTGGAACAGGTTCTTGCTGACCTGTCTGTGGGTGGCTTCTCGATCACCACAGAAGATTCAAGAATCGATGCTCCAAGCGCACTTCATCACTTATTGGATCTAAGGGATCATTTTCCATCCGCAACCATCGTCTC
>CACECO010000044.1 GCA_902558075.1 uncultured Litorivicinus sp.
TTTCGCACAGATCATGATCAAAATAATCATGCATCCGAGCTTCGCGGACTCAAAAACCGATTCAACCACCAGATCGAGGCTCAAATTATTGTAAAGTTTAGCAACCAAAAGAGACCCAATTACACCAACCGATGCAGCTTCGGTTGGTGTAGCAACGCCAGTGAGGATTGCTCCCAAAACCAGAGCTATCAGTAGAAGCAACGGCAGCGTATCTACGATCGGCGAAGCGTCACGGATGTCGGCCGCTTCATCTTGATCGAAACCTCTTGACCTGAAAATAATAAAAGTGGTGAAAATCAAAGCCAGCAAAAGACCGGGAAGGATTCCTGCAACCAGTAGCTTAGCGATTGATTCTTCAGCTAGTGTGCCAAGGATAATGACCAATACGGACGGCGGAACAATGGGTGCGAGGCTTGCCCCCGCCAGAATGGTCCCCGCGCTGATTTGTTTCGGATAACCGTGGTTTAAAAGGTTTGGCAGCACTGTCCGCCCTAGCATGGCCGCGACCGCCATGCTCGCTCCAGACAATGCGCTGAGAACAGCCGCGAGTAGCATTGTGACCACGTTTTGCCTGCCTGGAATGAACCCGACAACCAACTGAATACTTCTGAACAAGCGCTCAACCGCCCCTGCTCGAAAAATAACTTCACCCATCAGTATAAATAATGGAATCGTAGCAAGAGCCTGAGTTGTTGCAGTATTCAACATGCTATTAACAAACATGCCGTAACCTGACGGCCCTATTTGGAATAGAACTATGGCCGCATTAACTGACAAGAACACGAGAAAGATGGGTAGCCCAGAAACAAGCAACAAAACTAGTGCAATCGTCGCTCCGATCATTAAATCAGCCATGTTGCGATGAATCCGAGTGCACGATCTGCAGGAGAAACTCAAGTGCCGCCACTGAGAGGCCAATAATCAGACCAGCATTCAACCAAGACTTAGGGATAGGTGTCGCACTGACCGTCTGCACACCGGTCGATAACTGTACAAAAAAGACTTGTACTGCAACATAAACGGTGACGGCAACTACCAAGAACGCTACAAAATTCATCACCCTAACGAGACTCAGACGGTTCGGCAGGTTATCCATTAAAAAAGTAATCGCCACGTGCCCCTTGACGCGCGTAACTTCAGGGAATGCAAAGAACAGAGAGAAGGCCAGACCGTACCCAACAAAGTCGTTGGCCCAAGATGTCGGGCTGCCAACATACCGAAGGATGACCTCCATCACGGTAATGCAAGCGAGGCCGAAAAGACTCAGGCCACTCAACCATAGCAACAGCCGAGTGGCACCATGAATGAGCCTTTCCATCAATGCCTAGGGTGCTAACTTAGCACTTCGTGCCAGCTTCGCAAATTCCTCGCCTAGAGCGCCGTTCTTTTTAATAACCAGACCAAACAAGCCATCCGAAAATACCTTAGGAAGATCGTTGGCGTATTTTGAACCAAGCTTTGTCTCTTTCATACCCAGCTTCTTGAGCTCGATAACCTCTGTATCAGCTAGCCCGTAAAACTGACCCCAGGTTTCTTTTTCAAGATCGATGCCAACCTGCGTTAGCGCGGATTGCTGTGCAGACGACAAATCGTTCCAGGCACCAAGATTCATCAAGATCAAGTGTGTCACGTCACCAAACCGCGGCCTCATCATATAACCAGCTGTCTCGTACCACTTAAATCCGAGGGCCCCTAACACCGGCCACGCGGCACCATCAACGGTACCCTTATCAAGAGCAGAATAAATTTCTGCTGGTGGCAATACGACCAGGGACCCGCCAAGATGTTCGATCAATGCCTTGTAGACAGGGGTGCCCCTCACCTTGGCCCCATCGAGACCTCCTGAGGAGCCGATAGGGTTCTTCAGTACCATGTGGTAGCCATCACCGGACGTAGGCATCGCGATTAGCTTCAAACCAATTTCGTTATAGCTCTTATCAACAAAGTCCCAGATTCCTGAAGCGCGGCGTTTGTCAGGGTCACCATCAACACCGTCCATACCCATCCCGATTCCTGTCGTTCCGTAGTGGTATCCGCCGTGGGTATAAACAAACTGATAAAGTCCAGCCTGAACCGGCTCCAGTTGTTCAAAAGGTGAAACGGCTTCTGGTCCCTTAACATCAACCGTTAGATCCGGAACTCGCTCCTTAACCATTTCGGCAAACTTAGGCACGGTGTACTTCGCACCCGCATAGTTAGTGTTCCAGCTCGAGAGCATATTTAATTCCGCAGCTTGAACCCAAGTTGAAAGGGCTATAGCTGCAAAAGAAGCCAGACATATATTTATTTTTTTCATCACGTATCTACTCCGAAAAATATAGTATTCCTACCGAATACATCGTCTGACACCATACTCAGAAGCAACAATCAATGGCAACCCTGAGATGACCTAGAATCTAAGGAACTGATACGACTTTTGTCGGTTGAATCAAATCAATTTGAGATCTGGATCAAACCATACCGAAATAGTGGATCAGCCTAACCATCTTGACACCTTAAACAAAAAAAAATTTACTGACTTCGCTTGGTATACCTAAATGAGGTAAAGAATCCCCACAGTCCTTGAGTGCCTATTGATGATTGATCTGTGGCTCTTTAGATAACGGGCACCTGACCGGCCCGCAAATTGTGGCGAATTTTTAACCAAACGCGGTAAAAGAATAATCAACTAACTCTCGAACAATACTCTAGCGGGATAAAGGATAGATCATAGTGCCTGGACAATCATGTTTACCAAAACATACAGGAATCTTCTTTAACGGTAGTTTTAGCGAGGGTGATACGCGTCTCCAGTCGCGGAATCCCGCAACTGGAGAGGAGATTTTAGAGGTCAGCGGAGCATCGCCGACAATGGTTGATCAGGTCGTTGAGCATGCATCACAGGCCCAGCCGGGTTGGTGGAACCTTGATATTAGAGAACGA
>CACECO010000045.1 GCA_902558075.1 uncultured Litorivicinus sp.
GTGTCCCGCCAAAGACGCCGAATGTTATTCTGCGTTAGCTGAAGCCGACTATTTCAGCATTCATTTGCTTGCCGGCGATCAAGGGCCACTGGCTTGGCAGTTCGCGAAATCGGACGTGGATAAGACTCAAGGGCTTTCTTTGGACAAAGGCCCAAATGGAAGTCCAAAATTACACGGATGTCTTGCCTATTTGGAGTGTCGCCACCATGCACTGTATGATGGAGGTGATCATGGCATTCTTGTTGGCGAGGTTACGCATATCGAACTCCCTGACACAGACCGAGAGCCATTGGTTTACTGCAAGAGTACTTTGGGTCCTCTGGCTCCTAGTCACGCTGAATAGCGTTTTCTATGCAACGTACACCAGAGCCTCTGGTTCTGACTGTGACCGCCTCGCCTCCATTGCTGCTGATCCTAATCACCAAGCTACGCCTGTGACTTACGCAGAGATCGATGGTTCCAGCGTGATTAGCGCGTGTGGTCAGGCGCTGTCCCAGGATCCAGATAATGGTCGCTACTGGGTGCAACTCGGTCGTGGATATCTGAAACGTGAGCAAGGCGAGGCTATGCTTGATGCATTTCAGAGAGCTCAATCGTTAGGTTATTCAGCGGCCTGGTTTGCCTTAGCAGTGGTCTACCATACGGGCAATGGAATCGTTGAGGCGGATTTGCACCGAGCGGAACTACTTTACAAAGAAGCGTTTCAGCAAGGCGTTGGCCATGCAGCTTTGGGTCTTGCGCGCTTGTATGATGAACCCGGGTCTCCGTTTTTTGATCGAGTAAAGTCTGATCTCTGGCAGTCGCGTTTTGACGCGCTGATTAACCAGTTGGAGTGACACCATGCGGAACATGATCCGGTTTTTAGTTGTAAGCCTGAGCTCATCAAGTGTTGCTTTTGACGGGCAGCCGCTTCAGTACGAAATTGACTGGGGTCCTGTGACCTTGGCCGATGCGACTGTTCAATTATTAGATTATGGCGATATTCGCAGTGTCTCGGCAAATATTTCATCGCGTGGCTTTGGCGCTTGGTTTTCTGACTTTCAATCAACACTCGAAATCATGCGAACAAGCGATGGAACCCAAATCCTCAATGGTGGCAGTACGTGGGATGATACGGTCAGCAATATCACGGTGATGTGGTCGCCCAATGAATCCAAGCCTCGTGTAGATCTGTATCGATCGAAGCCGCGTGACTACGAATTGACACCAGTCCCAGAGGCGTCCATCGCAGAAACGGTCGATCCTTTTACACCAGTGTTTGAGATTGGTCGTCGCTTGGATGAAACGCGGCGCTGTGAAGGCTCGTATCGCGTTTTTGACGGGGTTCGTCGTTATGATCTGCAGATCCAAGATGGCGGTCTGACTACACTGACATCGGATGATCCTACGAACTTTCGCGGTCCTGCGCGTCGTTGCGATATTACTCTAGCCCGCCTTGGTGGATTTTCGACAAAGAAGGGACTGTTTAAATTTGGTGAGTCAGAAATTACGCGTACGCTCTATTTGGGGCAGATTCGGGGACATTGGTTGCCAGTTCGTTTTGAGGTATCAGCACCGATCGGCTCTGCAGTGGCTCGGTTGGCGATAAGCAACTAATGCTTTTTTGTCAATAGATAGACAGCAATTCCGATTCATTCATGCATCAAGATCATGAGTTGGCTGCCCCCTTGCGAGGTTCCAGCAGAAGCTACTATCTTGGTGATTTAAGCGAAAATCGGTTGGATAAGGCATGACGTCGATTTGATGGTCGGAAAATATTTCAACCGCACGGCGCATGTGAAACGCAGAAGTGACCAAAGGCGTGGGACCTGTCTCGGCGCAAGTTGTCAGCCTTTTAGTGTATCGCGCATTTTCGATGGTATTTCTTGACCTGTTTTCGAGATCGATTTGCTCAATTGACCCGTAGGTTTCTTTAAAAAAACCGCAACGCAACTTCACTTTCCGACAATTTTCTATGAATCAAGCGGCCGGAAAAGCCTGTAAAAATCACCGGCGTATTCGGATACAACCGCATGAGTTTGAGCGTTGCCGTCATGCGCTAGGCCGCACACCGTGTAAAATCATCGTATGCTTCGGTCGTAAGTTCGTCAATCGCTCCGCTAAGTGGGATGATCCCAGAAATTTGAGCCGGGGCCGATCTTTTGATTTGGGTTTCAATATCGAACAGCAACGAATTCCATTGGGGAGTTAGAAAGAGAAGGGCTGTTCATAGAATGAGCATGGTATTCGGCATAGTCCGTAATCGACCTAGCCAATGACAGAGTGCAGCAAGATCGACCAAAACCGCGAAAATATGCAGGGGATCGAGAAAAGATTCGACGAGCTTTGATGCATTAAATTAAAAATCTGACATGACGCTGGCAACCTCGAGATCAATGGGTAGTGAAGGAAATACTCAGATACTCAAGCAGACCGCCGGTTGTGTTGCAATAGTCTTGCCCTATCAATTGGTGTGTGAGCTGGTCTGCAGTAGACTAAGGAAATTGCGAGGATTTGTGATGTTTCAGTTTGGCGGTCCCAATTGCAAAGTCTGTCGACTCATCAGAGTCTACCTCTTGGTC
>CACECO010000046.1 GCA_902558075.1 uncultured Litorivicinus sp.
AGCGTTGGTGTTGGGCCCTCGTGTACCGAGTCGAGCACTTCGCATTGAAGCTCCTGATGTGGACGATCTTGAGAACTTATTTGTTGGTCGTCACAATTTTCTTTCCGCTGCAGATATTCCCGGTGAGAATAACGCCGGCCCTGTAGTTCATGATGAGCCACTGCTACCGATCAATGAGACGACCTACTCTTATCAGCCAGTTGGTATCGTGTTATCTGAGGATCGAGAGGAAGCGCGTCGGATTGCGAGGATGTATCGCGTTAACGGGGAGCCGCTGGACTCTATAGTATCAACTATCGCTGGGGCAACTGAAGTAGGTCAGGTCCTCCATGAGCCTCTCATTTTAGAGAACCACTTCACCAATTCGTCTTTCGACCAGTGCCCCCATGTCACCCAGTGTGGCTTATCTATTGGTGGTCAAGACCATGTCTATCTGGAGGGTCAAGTAGCGCTGGTGGTCCCATCATCAGATGGTATTCATGTGGTGAGCTCTACCCAGCATCCGACAGAAGTACAGGATTTGATTGCCGCTCTACTAGATATCAATGCAGCAACTGTGACAGTTGAGATTCGACGCATGGGTGGGGCCTTTGGTGGCAAAGAGAGTCAGGCCGCTCATTTCGCAATGTTAGCTGCGCTTGGTGCTCATCTGACTGGTCTGCCCGTCAAGCTTCGGCTGGACCGCGATGATGATATGCTTATCACGGGAAAGCGACATGATTTCTTAGTCAATTATAAGATCGGTCACGATGCAGATGGCCTCATTATGGCCGCCGATATTGAGTTAAGTGCTCGTTGTGGTTGGAGTTCCGATCTCAGCCGGTCAGTGAACGATCGAGCTCTATTTCATGCCGAAAATGCCTACTTCATTCCTTCGATCAGAATTACCTCGAATAGGTATAAAACACACACGGTCTCAAACACTGCGTTTCGAGGCTTTGGTGGCCCACAGGGAATGATGGGCATCGAGCGATGTTTGGATGTTATCGCAAAAGTCACAGGTAAAGATCCTTTAGATGTCCGTCTCCTTAATCTTTATGGTGTGTCTGGCAGAGAGACTCCCTACGGTATGTCGGTTGACGAGCATGTCTTACCCGAATTAATTCAAAGATTGGCAGATACCTCTGATTATCGGAGCCGAAGAAAAGAAATTGATCTCGAGAATGGAAAGTCGACTCGTTTTAGAAGGGGAATCGCGCTGACGCCTGTAAAGTTCGGTATTTCGTTTACCGCGAGTTTTTTGAACCAGGCTGGCGCGCTACTCAATGTCTATAAGGATGGTTCGGTCTCCATCAATCATGGAGGCACGGAGATGGGTCAAGGCTTGCACACAAAGATTCGACAAGTCGTGGCGGCACATCTGGGTATTGAAGTAGATTCTATACAGGTTACCTCCACCAGAACAGATAAGGTTCCTAATACTTCTCCGACAGCAGCTTCCAGTGGCTCAGATCTCAACGGAATGGCGGCGTTAGTTGCTGCAACAAAAATCAGAAACAGGTTGGAGGCTTTCCTGCGGGAAACTTACCAAACCTCGGCTGAGGTTCATTTCTCTAACGGAACGGTCGAAATCGGGGACCATAAACTGACCTTTGCGGAACTGTCGAGACGGGCTTGGTTTGCGCGTGTTCCGCTCAGTGCGACTGGACACTACGCGACTCCAGATATTGGCTGGGACCCGAACACAGGCAAGGGTCGTCCATTTTATTATTTTGCAAACGGCGCGGCGGTGACTGAGGTAGAAATCGATACCCTGACAGGCGTTTCTAAGGTCTTAAAGGCCAACATACTTCACGATGTCGGTAAGAGCCTCAATCCTCGAATCGATTTGGGTCAGATTGAGGGTGGTTATATTCAAGGTATGGGTTGGTTGACCTCAGAGGAGTTGGTCTATTCGACTCACGGTGAACTGATGACGCACGGCCTCAGTACCTACAAGATCCCAACCGCCACCGACAGGCCTCAGATGAATATCGAGTTATGGGACGGCGCGAATCCTCGAAAGATGCTTTATCAGTCCAAAGCGGTCGGAGAACCACCATTTATGCTCGCAATCAGTGTGCATTCGGCGATTTGTCACGCCATCAGTAGTTTGAGTCCAGACAGTCAGTTTTGGCCCCAACTGAACGCGCCGGCAACCCCTCAGGAAATTCTTAGGTGTGTCCAGTGCGCGAAGACTGGATCCTAGTCAAAATTGTTCGGGTATTAGGTAGCGCCCCTCGGGCTGAGGGCACCAAAATGTGGATCAGTTCCGATTCACAAGTTGGCTCGATTGGCGGTGGTCAGTTGGAGTTACTCGCGAGCGAGCGAGCCCGGAATATGATTGCCGAAGGACTACGGGAATCAGAGGTTAGTCTACCGTTGGGCCCTGTCTTGGCCCAGTGTTGCGGTGGGATCGTAGATCTGATGTTTATTGCCGTTGAGGAACCAGAAACAAATTTAAAAACTGGTTTTCCAATGGTTCTGTATGGGCTTGGCCATGTGGGATCCGCTATTGCCAATATTATGTTAACAATCCCTCATCCCTTGTTGACCTT
>CACECO010000047.1 GCA_902558075.1 uncultured Litorivicinus sp.
GAAGATCTCATGGATGTTGACGATGTCGGTCCAGTCGTTGCCTCTCACATTCGGTCTTTCTTCGAGGTCGATCGTCATCGATCCGTTATTCAAGAGTTGATCGATTTGGGTATCCAGTGGTCTAACGTAACCGCCAATGCGCCTCAAAATAGACCGGATCTCTCCGGCCAAACTTGGGTCTTAACTGGTACATTAGAATCAATGACCCGAGATGAAGCGTCTGAAAAATTGAGAGTGTTGGGAGCGAAAGTTTCTGGCTCGGTGAGTGGTAAAACAAGTGTGCTGGTCGCGGGTCTGGGTGCCGGCAGTAAGTTGACCAAAGCAGAGAGTTTGGGCGTTGATGTCATCGACGAGGCAGCGTTGATAGCATTATTGGGTGAGCTATGAAAAACGGATTGATTATTTTTGTGTTAATCATGCTTGGCAGTTGTGCGGTCTCGCCGCCAAGAAATACAGAGAATGCGTGCAATATGCTGGCTGAAAAGCCAGGTTGGTACGACGCAGTGAATGATGCGGCGGATTCATGGGATGTGTCCGAAGGTTTGATTTTATCGTTCATCCGGCAAGAATCGTCGTATGTGGCAGATGCTAAGCCGCCACGAACGAAGATTCTGTGGGTTTTACCAGGCCCTCGTGCGAGCTCAGCCTATGGGTATCCACAGGCGAAAGACGGGACGTGGGGGGATTATCGTCGCGATACGAGCTCCTATCTGGCTGAGCGTGATAATTTTAGAGATGCCGTCGATTTTGTGGGTTGGTACGTCGATCGTGCGCATCGGATCGCTGGAATCCCAAAATCGGACGCGTATCGCCATTACTTGGCATATCACGAGGGTGTTGGTGGCTTTCAGCGCGGCACGTTTAAATCCAAGCGTTGGTTGATTGGTGTCGCCAAGCGAGTTGACCAGTTCGCAAAAACTTACGATAGTCAATTGTCTGGATGTCGCGATCAGCTGGACAGTGGATCATGGTGGAACCCGTTTAACTGAGATTACGAATGAGGTCGCGTCTCAAGAAACGGTCTGGCGCAAGTGCATGCCGGACCGACTCAGACACAGGAAGGACCTCTCCTAAAATTTGGCTGACAAGAATTTCAGTTGCGATTGGTGCGGTCAATGTCCCTCGCGACCCGAGGCCTGCCAGGATGTACTGACCGGTGATGAAAGACAGATTATTGTTGGGACTATAGCTCGCATCCTGTCGCAGGCCCTGAAGTGCGCTGCTCCACACGTCTGTGTCAGCCAGCTGACCGATGACCGGCGCGTAGTCTGGGGTCGCTGTCCTGATGCTAACCCGATGGCCGAGGATATCGTCGGTAGACCAGATTGCATTATCGATCAATTGATTAATGGCGTTGAGGTTTGATTGATCATCTTCCACGCTTGCGATCAGATCATCTGAATTGGGTGTGTATGTTGCACCGCAGGTCATCACGCCATCCCAGGCTGGTGCAAGATAGGCGTCTCCGCAAATGGGCATTTTGAGCGCAGTTCTCATTTTAATTTCTGTGATCTGTCCGCGGACTGCTTTGAAGGGTAATGGTAATTGAGTAAACCGGTTGGCCTCACGTGCATTTGCCCAAATCAGCAGATCGCACGGATGATAGGTCTTTTGATCACCTGAGATCGTGATTTCGAGTCTTGGTCCACTGACGGTTGATTTAACTGATGTAATTAGGTGGTAAGTCTGTACTTGAATCAACGGATGATTGAGTAATGTTTCCACACAGCGTTTTGGGTTTAACCAACCACCTGATGGGATGTGTAATCCACCGTAACGCAGTGTCTGCCCACACAAGCTTGAAGCGTCGACTTTTGATACTGGTAGCATTAGAGGATAGCAATCTGGGAGTGTCTTCAGAAGTTTCTCTTGATGTGCGAGTTGGGGTTGATTTTGTGCGAGGAGAAGGACACCCGTGTGTTGCCAAACGTCGTTTGGCAACAGTTGAAACCAACGATCCAAGTGTGCGAGCGCTTGCAACTGAATGAGGCTATTTGGAGTGGCTTCGATACTTAATTTTGCATAAGTAATTCCTTGTGCATTTCCGGATGCGCCCGACGCAGGAGAAAACTGCTCGAACACAGTGACCGGAAAGCCCCGTTGAGCCAGTGCATGCGCAGTCCATGCACCTGCGAGACCGCCACCGACGATCGCAATGCGATGCGTATCACCAAGATGTTGTTTTGGGGCCCAAACCATTGGCTTTTGCGATTTCTTGAAGCGAGCCAAGAGTCGCTCTCGTTTGCCACCAAAACCCGGAACTTTGCTGACTGAAAAACCAACTGCACTTAAGCCGTCACGTACAACTCGCGCCGCAGTGAAGGTACTGAGTGTTGTGTGATGATGAGAGTGGTC
>CACECO010000048.1 GCA_902558075.1 uncultured Litorivicinus sp.
CAGGCTTTGCCCTTTTTCGCGTAATAAGAGTCGTTGCGCTACTCCAAATCGGTGCTGCTCATCGATGATCGCCAATCCAAGGTGTTTGAAGACGATCTCATCCTGAAAGAGCGCATGTGTTCCGATGACCATTTGACAGGTTCCATTTTTGAGCTGCTCAAGCATGGTGCGTCTCGGTTGCGCTTTCATAGAGCCGGTGAGCCACCCGACAGCGATACCAAGTGGACGGAACCATTCTGAAAATTGCACTGCATGCTGTTCTGACAGTAGTTCGGTAGGCGCCATTAACGCGACTTGAAAGCCCGCTTGGATCATAGGTAGAGCGACCAATGCTGCAACCAAGGTCTTTCCCGAGCCAACATCACCTTGTAAGAGCCGTAACATCGGGTGTTCATGCGTCAGGTCTTGATCAATTTCGTTCAGGACACGTTGTTGGGCTAGGGTTAAGTGAAATGGTAATTGTTCGAGTAATTCCGTTCGCATTTCCATGGCCATTGTTTTCAGTTGTGGGGCTTGGAAACGAACGTAGTCATCACGGCGTGTCAGCAACAACAATCGATGAGCGAGGAGTTCTTCAAATGCCAATCGCTCAATAAATGCACTGGGGGGAAGCCCTTTTGCTGGCTGATGAAGTGCGATGAGGGCATCCCAAAGTTCCGTACGATTTTTTGCGTACTTTGTATCTAAAAGCTCTTCGAGTGCATAAAAATCAGGCCCGTTCGCGAGCGCTTGGCGGATGATGTCTCGTAGTTTGGGTTGGGATAGGCCATCTGTGGTTGGATAGATGGGTGTTAGAGTGTCATCCACAGGGGGCGGTTCGCCCTTGAAAACAGATATTTCTGGATGAATGAACTCAGTTACACCCTGATGAATTCGTGGCTCCCCAAAAATCCGTACAGAATCCGCCCTTTTTAGTGTGGTCAGATACGCTCGTGAAAAGTGAAACAAGCGGATCCTGGCAGCGCCGCTGATATCTTCAAAGGTGAGAATTGCCTGCATGCGCCGTCCAGGAATCACGGATTGAGAGGTAATTTCGCCTTCAAGTAATTGTGGAATTCCGGTTTTGAGGTGTGCCACTTCGACGCGAGTCGTTCGATCTTCATAGCGTGCCGGCAAGTGAAACAGAAGATCGCGACACGAGTACAATCCGAGCCGGTTGAGTGCGTTCTCAACTTTTGGACCGACGCCTGTGAGACTTTGTAGTTCGCTAGGCTGCCTGGTGTTTGGCATTGAGCTGAGGGCCGACCTGTTTTCTGATGACATCAATCAATAGATCGATGGCCTCAGTTCTTGGAAACTGTTTTCTCCAAGCGATGGCAACGGTGCGCGATGGTTCTGGCTTCGAGAATGGCTTGGTTTTCAGGTAGCCAGGTGCATAGTTTTCGAGTCCTGCCGCTGAAGCGGGCAGGACGGTGACACCTAACCCTGAGGCGACCATATGGCGTAAGGTTTCAAGGGAGCTTCCCTCAGCAACCACGTTGTTCCGGTTGTATGAAGATCTAGATAATGCTGGGCATGCGTCGATCACTTGGTCGCGGAAACAATGGCCCTCGCCTAACAGTAGCACGTTTTCTGTATGCAACTGTTTGGGCGGAATACTTGGTTCTTTGGTCCAAGGATGGTTTTCTGGTAACAAGACTTCAAAAGGTTCGGTATACAGTTCGCGAACTTCGACGTCAGGTTCGGTAAATGGTAATGCAATGATAATGGCATCGAGCTGACCTTTTTTTAGCATCTGTCGAAGTGTCCCGGTGAAGCTCTCTTCGATATATAACTTCATCCGAGATTCTGCTGTCTTGAGCGCCGGTAACAGAGTCGGGAATAAGTAGGGACCAATGGTGTAAATCGCACCGATACGCAACGGGGTCAAGAACGGGTCTTTTACGTGGTCAGATAACTCTTTAAATGAATCCACTTCGCGCAGAATGTTGCGGGCCTTTTCTACTAACTGCTCAGCGACTGCGGTGAGGTGAACACCTGTTTTACTGCGTTCGAACAGGGTGACCCCGAGTTCATCTTCCAGTCGCTTCACGCCGATGGACAAGGTAGGCTGACTAACGAAACATTTGGACGCCGCGCGACCGAAATGTTTCTCGTCGGCGACGGCGATGATGTAGCGAAGTTCTGTGAGGGTCATTGTTGTGTCTAATCCTTGGGATATTGTCATCCTAGGCTGTGGTCAGTTGGGTGGCAACCTGAAAAAAGCCCTCGAGGCGGAAAAAATTCAAGTATTGGGCGTCCGAAGAACACTGGTTCCAGATGATTCGACGTTTATCAGCCTTGATTTAGATGTTGCCGATGATTGGGAGCAGCTCGCCCAAGTACCGCTTGCCCCAAATGCGGTCAT
>CACECO010000049.1 GCA_902558075.1 uncultured Litorivicinus sp.
CTGCTCAGCAGCCAGTCGGTACCACTCCCCCGCCTAAGTTTCGCGATACCGCTTCACCGCCTCAGTATTGCCCCGCACAACACCACGACCAAGGTCGTACATCCGGCCAAGATTTAATTGTGCGTAAGGATCACCTTGCTCAGCAGCTTTGCGAAACCAATTAACCGCCTCAGTATTACTCCGCACAACACCACACCACAGAGTTTCGTACAGCAAGCCAAGGTTGTTTTGTGCAGAAGCATGTCCCTGCTCAGCAGCCAGTCGGTACCACTCCCCCGCCTTAGTACAACTCTTCGCAACGCCAAGACCTTCATCGTACATAAAGCCAAGGCCGGTCCGTGCATCAGCATCGCCCTGCCCAGCCAAGGGTCTCCACTCTCGTAAAGCCGCTTCATAGTCTCCGCGATTGTAAGCATCTAAACCTGTCTGGTAGTCAGCACTAAAACTCGGCACAGAAACCATCATCAGGCTGATGCCCAACAGCAGAACTGAGAAGAAAGAGCGAATCTGTTTCATACTCTAAAGATATACCCGTCGGGCTAACCGCTCAATTCGTGCGAAATCTACTTTATTTGGGTGATTTAGAGTATGCAGTCAATTGGAACAAAATGAACCTTATTTAGGTATACCCTGAGACGAAAGCAATAAATCCCAAATAAGAGCGAACTGCTCGATTTAGAGGAAAAATCCACTGAATAAAGTCATGGGTATGCTCCTAGAACGCATCATTCCCTAGCTAAACCTTCTGTGATTAGTCTTCCCTTATCATCCGCGGTCTTTTCCTGTAGAAAGCTGAGCACGTTCATATTGCTTATCTTTCAATTCTTCCTCCATCCGCATTAAATCAAGAGACAACGCTGATGGCTGAAAATTAGTAGTAACACTCGTAACCGTTAATTCTAGATTCTCATCGCCCAACGTAAATACGTCACCTGCTTGTGGCAAAGATCCGTCCTCAATCAGTTCGTCAAAGAATCGCTGAGTTGATTTGTGATAGTGGCTACCCCTGTAGAAATTACCCATTGGATTTAAGGTAGGTAATGGCTCTGGTCTTTGGTAGGTATAATTAATTAACGCATAGCCGGCACAGGTGATAACGGTAGTGCTGGCCATGACTGTTCGATCTTGTTCTGACATGACTCACTCCTTTATCGTTTCATTTGTGACGGATAAACCGCTTTGTTCTTTATTGGAGTCTATATCTGCTTCTGCCAAATAAATCGCTCGATTGAACAACTTCATGACGTCAGCATGAGTCGTTTCAGGGTCATCATTGAATTCAACGTAGGTATCAAAGGCGCGTTCCATTGACAACATCGCCTGATGCAGATAATTGTGCTCCAAAGGCACCTCGTAATCAGGTTCCAGCAAGCCCTCAAGGAATGGATAAACGTAAGCCGCTTTCGCTACACCAGCACCCTCTAATGCTCCCATGGCACAGGCAATGTATTCACCGTTGGCTAGGTCTCCGTAAATGAAGGAGAAGCAACCCTTAGTCCAGTTCTTTGGATCGGAGATGAGGATTTTTGCTTCATTTAAGTTAGATACGACGACCGTAAGGTCTTTTGAATTAGTCATGATTATTCTCCTCTTTAGTGCTTCTGGCGGAATGCCACGGTGCACAAGCTGGAATCAAACACCGGATCGCAATAATAACAATTACACTTACCTTTTGGAACAATAAATCGAGGCTAAGGTTGGCTAAATTCAAGTCAGCAAAAAACAGCCTTTTCGGAAAAAAATAGAGGGCATTTATGACTGAAGTACAAGATAACCCCCAGTACCATGACGACTGGCTTGATCGACTGGATGGTCGTACAGAAGTGGCCCAGCGCATACGACATCGATTCAAATCGCTAGCAGACAGTTTTGGTAATACTTCTAACCTAACCCATCAGCACAAGTCGTTTATCACCCGCATTCTCTGGTCCAAAGCCGACCTACGATTCCGTTAGTCATCCTGAAATTAACCATCGCATCGTCTTCTAGCTGACGACTTGGGATAAGGCTGACGGTATCAGCTGATACTGACTGAACTCGTTGATCAGTGATGAAAGTTGCGAGATGCAGCGCATGTATTCCACAATCCGCAAACTGGGCAGAAACTCCGATTTGAGCCGGATCATAACGCCATCGGATTCGAGGGTTATCGGCGTCTGTTGCATCCGCGTGATGTCCATGAGCAAATTCTGCGAATACCATTCTCACTTTTCCGATATCACCTCGGCTCACCATCGCTTTCATATGACGGACCAGGCTATATCCCGAATAACCATAATTAACCGCACAGATTGTTCCGGTTGTCTCCGATAAGTGTGCAAGTTCTAGCGA
>CACECO010000050.1 GCA_902558075.1 uncultured Litorivicinus sp.
CCAGACCCTCACTAAACCAGTGGTGACATCAGACCCAGCGCGAGTCGAGGTTTTAGAGCTGTTTTGGTATGGATGCCCACATTGCGACATGCTGGATCCGGCTTTGAAAGCATGGGCCCAACAACTACCGAGCGATGTATTGTTCACGAGAATGCCCGTTGTTTTTGGGCGTTCTTGGGAAATGCATGCGAGGATGTTCTGGGTTGCAAAGAATTTAGGACTTCTGGAGACGATCCACGAGCCACTATTTGACACGATTCATCGTGAGGGGCAGCGCTTACAGCGTGTGGACGACGTCATCGCATTTTTCGAGCGATATGGGGCGGATCCTGCGGTCGTGAAACGCGAGCTTGCTGGATTTGCTACGGAAAGTGCACTGCGCCTCGCTGACGCACGGGTCCGGGCTTATGGGATCCAAGGCGTTCCCGCACTCGTTGTAAATGGGAAATTTGTGACAGGAGTGTCGCAGGCCGGTGGCGAATTTCAGTTATTTCAACTACTCGACGATTTGATTGAAAAGTCACGTCAAAAGTAACCGAAGAACTCACCCGTTGTCTCGGATTGGCTTGGTTCTTTAAAAGTCGATTAAATCAGACGCAGTCGCCTTTTGCTCACGCAACGCTTTCGCATAAGCTGAATCCATCAAATCGATTTCAACAGTCAAATCTGGAGTCAAACTAAATGCTCTTGTACGACGGATGCGTACGCGCAGTTCTTGAGTTTCTTTGTCATCGCGATACAGATGGAAGAATCGTAAAAACTCCTTATCGTTAGATTCGATTTCGGAGAGCGCTGAGTAGCAGGGTGTGACACGTCCATACTTGTTACAAATACGATTGACCAATTTGGATTGCATTTTTTCGTCATTCGGCAGGCCCTCTTGGCGATAAAAAACGCGAACAATGTTGCCGTCTGGATCGTGAGTAATTGTTAAAAACTCTTTTGCTGGACTTTCCAAGCTCTGGAAGTCATCCACAGTACTCCCGATTTTCAGTCCAGCAACATCGAATGCAACTGACGCGTGGGAAATCGAGAGAGCGAATGCTACCAGCAATAGCCGCGGGTTCATTTGAGAAATCTTCATATCGTCCAGTGTAGCGTATTCGTTTGAGTTAAGCCTGTTTATTAAACTGAGCATATGCACGGTCAAGCTGATCTAGCGCCTCATCAATTTCAACTTTCGAGATGATTAAAGGTGGAGCAAATCGGTGCACATGCGGTCCTGCAACAAGTGTCATTAGACCTTCTTGCATAGTAAGGGCCGAAAGCTCGCCAGCCCGTCCATCGTATTCATCCTTTAAAACAGCACCGATCAAAAGTCCTTTTCCTCGGATCGTCTTAAATAGGCCATATTTTCCATTTAGTTTATTTAGCCCCTGGATTAATTGTTGCCCGCGAGCCACTACATGCCTTAGAAGCTCAGGTGTATTAATAATCTCGAGTGCTCGGGCAGCTACTGCCGTTCCAAGTGGGTTTCCTCCATATGTACTTCCATGGGTGCCAGCAATGAGATGCTCCGAAATCCATTCTTGACAGAGCATCGCGCCGATTGGAAAACCACATCCAAGACTCTTCGCACTTGTTAGAACATCTGGGGTAATGTCGCTGTGTTGGTGGGCGAATAGCTTGCCCGTCCGCCCCATACCTGTCTGTACCTCATCAACGATTAATGTAGCGCCAACACGGTCACAGGCGGCACGAATTTTTTCGAAAAACGTCGGGCAAATTGGACGGACACCACCCTCTCCTTGAATCGGCTCAACCATAACCGCACACGTCTTCTCTGAAATTTGAGCCTCCAGCGCATTGCAATCATTGAAAGGAAGATGTGTAAAACCTGCCGGCATTGGCCCAAATCCAACTCGATACTTGGGTTGACCTCCGGCAGTGATGGTTCCAATCGTGCGTCCATGAAATGCATCGTTGAAAGCAATGATTTCATATTTTTCCGGACCATGGAGGTCGAATGCAGTTTTTCTTGCCGCCTTTATTGCTGCTTCGTTGGCCTCGGCGCCGGAATTACAGAAAAAAACCCGATCAGCAAATGTGCATGCCACTAGAGCTTTAGCGAGCTCGATCGCAGGTTCGTTCGCCAATACGTTTGAGAGATGCCATACCTTATTGGCTTGTTGGGTCAGTGCTTCTACGACATCGGGGTGGCAATGGCCAAGTGCACTGACAGCAATACCACCAGCAAGATCTAGATATCGTTCACCAGTTTGTCCAAATAGCTCACAGCCCTGTCCCTTAACAATAATTGTGGGAGGGAGACCATAATTTGGTGTCAATACTTGTTGATAGTCAGATAAGTTAGCCATGAAG
>CACECO010000051.1 GCA_902558075.1 uncultured Litorivicinus sp.
TATAGACGTGCTTGCTAACCTTGATCGGGTAATCGTACAAGGCCGTTTGAGGTGCCTTATCGAGCGGACCATATTTACCTCGTTCGAGTGCTGTCTTTTCTTCGGCAGCATACGAACCCATCGAGAGAGCACTAATGGCGGCAATAAAAATCCATGAACGCATCGTTAGTCCTTTGCTTATCATCAGATGCCGTAATGTACGGATATATTTCAAGGGATCAATCCCTGTTCAATTGTAAATTGAGCAAGATCAACCGTTGCGAACAGCTTCTCCGTTCTGATAGGCGGTTTGTGTCGCCGGACGTGCAGAGATATGGTCAAACCAACGCTTAACGTTCGGGTACTCGTCAAGATTCATCTCTTGCCATTCATACCGAGCGATCCATGGATAGCAGGCCATATCTGCGATTGAATACGTATCGGTAATGAAATCGCACCCCTCCAATGCACCATTTAATACGCCATACAAACGGCTTGTTTCAGACCGATAGCGCTCGATCGCATAAGGGATTTTATCAGGTGCAAATCGACCAAAATGATGATTCTGACCCGCCATCGGACCAAGTCCACCCATCTGCCACATGAGCCACTTCATAACGACATAACGGGAGCGCAGATCGGTGGGATAAAATTTACCGGTCTTCTCAGCGAGATATAGGAGAATGGCTCCTGATTCAAAGAGATCGAGCGCTTGCCCATTGTCGATTGGGTCATGATCGACGATCGCTGGCATTCTATTATTAGGTGATAATTTGAGAAAATCAGGCTGAAATTGATCGCCTGCAGTAATATTGACGGGATAGATGGTGTAATCAAGCTCACACTCTTCAAGCATCATCGTAATTTTATTGCCATTCGGGGTTGGCCAGTAATACAGGTCGATCATCATTGTCTCCGTGATTTTCAGAGACAGTGGCTACGTTTTAATCGAAAACAAGGATCATTGAAGAATCAACGATGACAGCGCTTCGACAAACTCTCCTTACACTCGCAAACCGTCTTTTGGACACCCTTCCTGAATTGGCTCGACCGATCGAATGGCAACAGACGTTGGGCGCTCGCTGGGTTCATGATCGCGCAAATATGGGTCACTTACGCGCATTAACTCCCCGGTTGGATCAGACCTTTGATGGGCTGATCGGGGTCGACCAGCAGGCATCCAAGTTTAAGGCCAATCTTGAATTATT
This sequence comes from uncultured Litorivicinus sp., assembly GCA_902558075.1. GTDB lineage: Bacteria > Pseudomonadota > Gammaproteobacteria > Pseudomonadales > Litorivicinaceae > HIMB30. Next base: position 1,188 of record CACECO010000051.1, read on the forward strand.
CCTTCAAGGATTACCTGCCAATGCGACCTTACTCTGGGGTGCACGTGGAACCGGAAAATCATCAATGGTGCGTGCAGCACTGACCAAGTTTCACACGCGAGGCCTGAGAATTATTGAAGTCGAAAAAGCACACCTTGGCGATTTACCGGCGATCGTCGAGCAAGTGCGTTCAGAACCTTTTCAATTCTTGATTTATTGCGATGACCTGACTTTTGAACATGGTGAACGCGAATACTCAGGATTGAAAACAGTGCTTGACGGAACGCTCGAAGAGTTTGGAAGTAATATCCTTGTCGTTTGCACAAGCAACCGACGCCACCTGGTTTCGGAACCAATGAGTGACAACCAGCATGCAACTGTAGTCAATGGTGAAATTCATCAAGGTGATGCGATCGAGGAACGCGTATCCTTGGCCGACCGCTTTGGATTATGGCTATCCTTCTATCCGTATCCACAAGACATCTATGTTGCAATCGTTAAATACTGGTACGACGAGCTGAGTCAGGACATGCTACTCCCTGAATTTTCAGAAGCCATGGCAATTGAAGCCAATCGCTTTGCCATTAGGCGCGGTGGCCGTGGAGGTCGTGTGGCTCGTCAGTTTGTCATCGATTTAATGGCCAAACAACTTCTCGATCAGAAGGCATAATTTGTGTTGAGGCTTTCGCCAACCGGCTTCTTTGGTGAAAACTCAAATAAAACTTGCTTCGCAAGCAGATCCTCAAAAATCCCATTCTTTTACCATTCGGCGAGCGTTGAAAACGGCCGCTTAATCCGTGATTGAAGCGCTCCGAGGCGATCAGGTAGTTGTTCATGACCATTGGCTATACGAGCAGGGGGAGATGCGTCAGGAAGGTCACTTCCTTCTGAAATTAGCATGCAATATTATTTCTTCGTGCACTGATCGGAGGTTAAGGAGTCACTATGCGTAGGGTAATTATTCTATTGGCCACGGTTTTAGCGTCGCACGCGATTGCTGAGAGTCGGCATGCTGGGGCCCATGTCCATGGGGTCAATCATGCCAAGCTAATATTAAGTGATT
>CACECO010000052.1 GCA_902558075.1 uncultured Litorivicinus sp.
TGCAAGTGTTTTATGTATTGCCTCGAAAGACGTTGTCAGATAGCGATTCTTTGCGGCGTTGAGTAACGCCTTATGGAACGCATAATTTAAGCTTGCCATTCGGCTCGGGTCTCGCACCGAGTCAGCCATTTGATCCTGCAGCATTTCCAGCTCGGCAATTTCAATCCCACTAATTTTTTCGGTACAAATCTCAACAGCGGCCATCTCTAGAGCCTCACGTGCTTCATAAAGCTCTAGGGTCTCGATGTATCCCAACTGCTTAACCTTCATGCCAAAACGTGGCTCGGACACGACTAACCCGTCAACTTCCAACCGACGTAGAGCTTCTCGTACGGGAGTACGACTGATCCCAAGCTCGTCGGCCAATCCCTGCTCCGTGACCGACATGCCAGCTACTAGCTCACCTCTTTGCATCTTAGACACAAGATACTCATAGCAAATCGCGGACTGCGGCTCGTGTTTGCTTTTAACAGACTTTACACTCATAATTAATTGTATACATATGAATACATGGAAGTCTAACATTGGCATCTAGGCGCGTACGACAGGTCAAGACCGTTCTAGTTTGCTTAGGGTTCAGTCTTCTGCTCGAAAAATTCGAGGCACCTCTACCGTTTTTATTCGGCTCACTCTTCGGGTGCCTGGTCGCGTCTTTACTCGGTATTAAGTTGGCCGGGATGCCCATGGTTTCAAGCGTTAGTCGTACTGTTTTGGGTGTCGCAATCGGGACCACGCTAACGATGGAAGTGATCACAACCATCCCAAGTTATATTCCTACGCTGTTGATTGTTCCGCTGTATGTTTTCCTGATTTCTTCTATTGGGTACCCGTTTTTTAGAAGAGTCCTTAAATACGATCGTCCGACCGCCTACTACGCCTCGATGCCGGGCGGTTTACAGGACATGATCGTGTTCGGAATCGAAGCCGGGGGTAATCCGAGGACGCTGTCGCTCGTTCATGCGACACGCTCCCTCGTTCTCATCACTATCGCGCCGATCGTACTGACGCAAATTTTTAAGCTAGAGCTCAGTAATCCTCTTGGTTCGCCTATCACAGAACTATCACTGATCGAGAACGTTGGACTGTTTTTAACAGGCATCGTAGGGATGCTTCTGTTCAGGAAGCTGAAGCTCTTCGGGGCTGATATTCTTGGCCCTCTCTTGCTCTCCGCACCCCTCGCTATGTGTGGAATCCTTATGCACCGGCCGCCAGAAGAAATGATCATCCTGTCGCAGTTTTTCATTGGCCTCGGGGTAGGTATTCACTACCAAGGAATCACTACGAAAGAATTGAGAAGGGATATCATTGCGGGACTCGGCTTCGTTGCACTTATTATTCCTTTGGCGTTATTGACATTGCTTGTAGCAAGCCAGGTCAGTGACATACCTTTGTTTGAACTTTTCTTGTGTTTCTGGCCAGGCGGACAGGCCGAGATCGCCGTGATGACAATGGCGGCCGGCGGGTCAGTCAGTATTATCGTGCTCCATCATATCGTCCGTATCTTGCTGGTCATCACCGGTGCGCCTATTCTGCACCAGTTAAAAAAGAAACAAGAATCAACCGGTCCTTTGAACTGACGTTATCGACTCTAGGAACGTTGCGTAGAGCTCGTGTGCAACCCCCTCGATTGGCTTCCCTCTCTTCTTAATCAACCCAACTACCCGAGAGATGACCGGGTTATCAAGCGGGACGCTCACGAGTAGCGGATGGTCACGTCTCGGCATTGCCATGGACGGTACCACGGCGATCCCAAGGCCAGCCTCAACAAGACCGATCATTGTGGTCTGATGCTGAGTCTCAAACAGGCTATTCATCTTGATATTTGCCGCGGCTAGGGTCTGATCAATAATAAGACGGTTTCCTGATTCTTTCCCTGGGCCGATATAAGGGAATGCTGAAAGGTCTGCCCAAGACACACAGGAGGACGCAGCAAGCGGGTGATCTATAGTACAGGCTACGACAAAGCTCTCCTCCAACAGTGGCTCAAACTCGACTTCAGTATCTAAAGACCCAACAAAGTTCACACCAAAATCTGCATCACCACGGGCGACAGTCAACAATACCTCGTTAGAGCTAGAGTCAATCAGCTTCACTCTGGTAGTTGGATGATTTTTGTTAAATTTTCGAATCACGTCTGAAGCAAAATAATTAACAGCGGAAGGTACGCAAGCAACCGTGACCTCGTTAAAAATTGGATCAGCGACCC
>CACECO010000053.1 GCA_902558075.1 uncultured Litorivicinus sp.
ATTATTCATATGCCCTCAGTAAGAAAGGGTTCACGGTTTCAGGGTATGAGTCGGTTGACGAAATTCAGCATGCGTTATGTGGGCAGCCTGGTTTGGTTTTACTCGACATTCACCTCGGCCGTGATCCTGATGCGGGCTTCGGAATTTGTCAGTGGTTATTGGATCGCTATCCAGGCCTACCAGTGATTTTCCTCACCAGTCGTACTGATGAAATTGATCAAATCTTTGGTCTGCGCTTAGGCGCTTGGGATTATCTGACGAAACCAATTTCAACGGCTTTACTGGTTGAAAAGGTTGCGGCTGTCCTCAAGCGAGCCAACCGAGCGCGCAATGGAATGGATACGGTACTGACCGACGGAAGTTTGATTGTTGATCCAGATCGCGCTCAAGTGTCATTCCACGGCCAGCCCGTGAGTTTCACTGTCACTGAGCTTGCGATTCTTGAGGCGCTTATGCGCGCTGAAGGGGCTGTTCTCACGTATGATCAATTGGCTGAGCGAACACGGCAGACTGTAGTTACTAATAATACGCTCAGCACGCATATAAAGCACATCCGTCGAAAGCTAAAACTCATCGATCAGACTTTTGATGCATTGGTGAATGTGTACGGCACTGGGTATCGTTGGGAGTCTCCGCCTGGATGAAATTCAGTTTACGGATCAAGCTATTTCTTTTTGTTCCTGTCTTCGCACTGGTTCCGTGGCTCGGTTACCAGACATTTCAAAAGCTGCAGCACTTTGCCACTGAAGCCCAGTCTGAAGCCTTGCGTGTTCTTGCGGAGAGCTTAAAACCTGAACTCGATATCCTGAGTCGTCCGGAGACGGTCGCTGGGTTGCGAATTACTCCTGAGCCAATGCGTCGAGTACCTGTGATTGACGGTTTTTTTGATGAATGGCCCGACACCGTCAATGCATTCGCAGATGATCGAATCCGAATGAAAATTGGCCAATTTGATGAACAGATTGTTTTTGCACTTGAGGTTAAAGATTCAACTCGGTTTTATCGTGAGCCATTATTTGGACGATCTGAAGCAGTCCCGTTTGACGCAATTTGGTTGCGTTTGACTGGGGTATCATCTGTAGAGGAAGTCATTTTAGCTGCAGAAGCCTCTGGTGGATTTGACGCTCCAGTCTCTAGTGATCCGTTACTCCTGGATGCGAAATCACGAATTCGGGCCTACTGGTGGGAAATTTCTGGTGGGTATCGGCTTGAGTGGGAGATGCCTGTGTCTCAGGTACTGAGCCGACAGATTGATTTCATCCAATACGATCATAATTGGATTGAGCCAATCGAGAGACGGTACCGATTTGGAATCGAGCCATTGAACGCGAAGGTGCAGCAGTTAGCGAGACGACTAGCAGGGGAGACACGTCAAATCATGGTGATTGATTCGGACGGTCTGGTCATTGCCAAAACCACGGTGCCGGACGAAATGCCATCTTTATTAGTGTCGGACGCATCGACTCGCGACGTGACAATGACGGAACAAGATATTCGGTTGAATGTTCCCCTGAGTACAGAAACAGGACGGTACTCGATCCTGATCGCGGCGCCGACCAGCGAAATTGTAGGTGCGGCACAACAAGCATTAGTGACACTCGCGTGGCAAACGCTTGGGGTATTGATTCTTCTGATTTTAGGTTTATCGATCTATTCAGGACGACTCGCCGAACGGATCACGCGACTTCGGCGAGAATTGAAATCGTATCTTGATACCCGCGGCCGGTTTTCGAGTGAACCGGCGTTGACTGATGCGCGGACTGCTGATGAAGTTGGCGAGCTCAGTCGAGATGTACAGCAAGTTCTCAGAGATTTGGCGAGATACACAGCATTCCTCGAGCGGATTCCTCGAACGCTTCGACATGAATTGAGTAATCCAATGAGCACGGTTCAAACAAGCTTGGAGTTGTTATCTGACGAAAAAGATCCAGAGCAGCAGGCTCGCTTACGGGCAACAGCTGAGCGAGGGATCCAAAAGCTCGAGTCAACACTCGCGAAGGTCACTGAGGCTGC